>CAZHBO010000030.1:0-14654 GCA_964530745.1 uncultured Thermoplasmatales archaeon
TCAAGGGCTCGTAGCCTAGCTAGGATAGGGCGACAGCCTCCTAAGCTGTAGATCGCGGGTTCAAATCCCGCCGAGCCCGCTCTTTGATAAAATGAAGGCAGTAAGCATATTCCTAGTCATCTCGCTCCTTTGTGTATACTTTCTATCTTCCTTTACCCCTGCCCAAACAGAAATAGACCTAGGTATAGCATGGATTAAAGTGGAGAAAGATGTTGTTAGCGAGGGGGAAGTAGTGAAAATAAAAGCAAAGGTTGAGAATTTAAGCGGGAACATTCCTCCATTTGTTGTTTCTTTTTATTATGATGTTGTGGACAAAAAACATTTGATAGGCAAAAGATATTATTATTCCATTAATTTTTATAGGTTGCCTTCTATAGAATGGGATACAAAAGGATTGGCTGGAAGGCATAACGTTATAGCATGCATCAGCCCCAATGATTTAAACAGCGAGAATAATATTGCAAACACGAGCATAGAAATAATTAATACATCACCAGATAAAAATGAGAAAAAAATACTGATAACAGAGTTATATTACCACGCTCATCCAAATATAAAAAATGAGTATGTATGTATCCATAATCCTACATATAGAAAAATAAACATTTCTGGGTGGTATATCACCATAGACCCATGGAAAAGAGTGGATAAACAAAGGAAAATAATTTTTCCTCAAATGTTCTTGCAAAAAAATGAGAGCATATATATTACTCAAAATGCCTCAGCATTTTATTTGGAAACAGGTAAAATGCCTGACTTTGAATATTATGATTCCTGCTCTATTCCAGATTTGGAGAGAGAAGGATATTTTATTCTTTCCAATAAAGGGGGAGTTGTATGCTTGAAGGATGAATATAATCACACTATTGATGTAGTCGTATATGGAAATAAAACATGGAATGAAGGATGGGAAGAAAAGGGAATAAGATTGGTAAACGCTGGAATCGTTTTAAAAAGAAAATGGGATGGCGGATATATCGACACAAATAAAAGTTCTGATTGGAATTGGAATAGAACTTATAGAATAGGACAAACGGATTTTTCTCCCTTTTCATTAAAATTTAAGGGAAATGTAACCGTTTTTTGTTCCCCTGATTGCTCTTTCGAGACAATATCCTCAGAAATTAAAAAAGCAAAACATTCCATTTACATAAACATGTATCAGTTTACGAATCCTCAAATTTATCATGAACTGGAAGAAGCATTAGAAAGGAATGTTTCCTTGAATTTGCTTTTAGAAGGAAATCCTGTTGGAGGATTAAGTTTTGAAGAAAGGTATATAGCAACCATGCTTCATAAGAAAGGGGGAAAGATATGGTACATGTATGGGAAAGAAAAGACATACAGAAGATATGTCTTCAATCATGCAAAATATGCAATTTTTGACAACAAAACAGTTGTTATAGAAAGTGCGAACTGGGTAAAAAGTGGTGTGCCAGAAGATGCAACCTATGGTAATAGAGAATGGGGGATAGTAATAAAAAATGAGAGTATCGCAAAATTTTTGTTGAATGTATTTGAAAAAGATTGCAATAAAATCATGCAGGATGTCGTTCCTTTCAATGCATCCCATTTTATATATGGATCGCCTCCTTCCTATTTCACATTTGATGAAAGTATTCCACATGGAGAATACATTCCTTCCTTCCCTCCAAAAACAATAAATGGAACATTTAATGTCACAGTCATCCTCTCTCCTGACAATGCAGAAAATGAAATAAAAAGGTTTATTTCGTCGGCAAAAAAAAGTATTTTTGTTGAGCAGGCATATATAGAAAAAGATTGGGACTCCACTAATCCCTTTTTGAATGCTATAGTGAAAAAAAATGAGAGTGGCGTAGAGGTTAAAGTCCTCCTCAATTACAATCCAGAATATGAATCTACAAATGAAATGAATGAGGAAACATATGCATATTTAAAAGAAAAGGGAATAGATGTAAAATTTTTCTATACAAATTCTTCACCATTGAAAAATATCCATAATAAGGGCATTATTGTTGATGGAGAAGGGGTATTGATATCTTCAATAAATTTTAATGAAAATTCTGTCCGCAACAACAGGGAAGTTGGTATAATTATTAAAAATGAGGATGTTGCAGAATATTTCACAAATGTTTTTAAGTATGATTGGAATGCTGAATTTAGAGAGAAAGGGGCTGTTATGGATAAAGAAAAAATAGAAATGGTGCTGATAGGAATCATTTTTGGGCTGGCATTCCTCATCATTTATATTCACTGGCGGAGGTAAAATGGAAATTCTTTCCTTGGCAATTATTATATTCATCATTGCCTCTCTCTCCTATGCATGGAAAAAAGACATTCTTATTTCCCAAATGATTGTTGTTGTCAATTTTATCATCTTCCTTCTTCTATTCATACCATCCATCTTTTCAGGTTTTTCAAGGAATGCAGTATATTATGACCTTGCATTTCGCCCTTCCTATTTGATTTCGTGGACAAAAACTTATACATTATTTACTTCCCTCTTTCTTCACGGAGACATACTCCACATTTTAATGAATATGCTTTTTTTATTGCTTATAGGCATTCCATTTGAGCAGAGAATAGGGAAAAAAGCCTTTGCTTCCCTCTATTTTTTGACGGGAATATTTGCTTCAATATTCTTTTCAGCTTTTGAATGGGGGAGCCAAGTTATGCTTATTGGTGCTTCGGGGGCAATATTTGGCCTGCTTGGAGCATTTGCAACATTATATCCTAGGGATAAAGTGGTAATGCCATTACCTTTCACGCTAATTTTTGTAAGAATGCCAATCATTTTAGCAGCAGTGTTATTTGCTTCCATAGAAACAATTTATACATTTTCCAATGTTACGGATGGGATTGCCCATACTGCACACATGGGCGGACTGATTTTTGGTATAGTCCTCTCTCAATTCATGAAAAAAAAGAAAGTAAAGGAAGAAAAGTTTGATTTTTCATCTCTTGAGGCTTATATAACGAATGAAAGGCAGAAGGATATGTTTAGAAAAGCAAGAGAAGCTGATGTTCCAGAGGTGAGGGACGCATGGCTTTCCTATTTGCTTAAGGAATTAAGATGCCCAAAATGTGGTGGGAAAATAAGTAAGGATGGGACATGCAAGAATTGTGGCTTCAAAAACCAATGAATTTTTGGAAAAGTAGGTAGCTGGATAGGGCATATCCTATTATAGCCCCACCATTAAGCAAAGGTAATCCAGCTTGAGGTTTTCCTTTGGAAACCAAAATCATGAGAATCATGAAGCCTATGAATGAGCCAAGAATGGTGAAAAAAGAAACAAAGAAACTCCCTGCAAAATAGGAAGCAGATGCTAGGATTCCAGGGATGACGACATCCCCAAGACCCATAAAAAGTGCGCCTCTGTCCTCAAGTCCTTTCTCCTTTAAGAAAGAATAGTCCTTTTTCTTTGGAGCAACCATCAATAAAGGAATGCTTTCTCCAACTACGGTATCTGCTAGGGTAATCATATGCTTTGTTTTGTATACGGAAATTGCATCATATGCTGCAAGTATAATAAGTAAGGCAACAACCAAAGGAATGGATAAAGAAATGCCAAATATTGCAATTATACCTGCTGTCATCATAATGCCAAATGAATCAACAATATACCACTCTGGATATTTTATTAGCAAAATTATTACTGCTATCGCAAACAGAATTGATAGAGGTAAAGCCAACTGAGGTAAAAGGAAAAGAAAGATTGCTTGGAAGATGTAAAAAGTGGAAATGAAGAATACAAAAAAGATTAGAATTTTTATAAAATTTTTCTGATATTTTGCTACCATAAGAATGATGAATGTAAAAATAATGATGATGAGAATAACTTGTATGACATTCATTGGGTTATCTGGTTCCTCAAAAGCCTTCATGCCTATTTCATAGAAAGGCTTTGTTGCAACGAGCGCAAGAAATTGTGAAATAAGAAAAAGAAATGCGAGAATTATCATGGGAAATAAATTCTTTTTTGCCACGCTGAGAAATCATGTTTGTATATATAACCTTCCCTCTGAAATTAAAAGGGAATGGGGAGTAGGAGGTAAAAATGAAAGAGGAAAAATTCATTTTTTCCCCATTCCCCTGAAAATGAATGACTCCTCCCTTTATAAGGTTTTATGCTTGGCTATGAGATGCCTTAACTCTTTGCCTTTATATACTGCATCCGCAAAATTTATTTTCCTCATAGGAGGCTGAGTGGTTATTTCCTCAAAATAATGGGCTGATAGACCTGCTGTTCTCCCATAAATGAAAATAGCTTTTGCCATTATTGGTTCCATGCCCATATCTGCCACTATAGCCCCAATAACTCCATCGACATTTATTGGCAAATCGATGCCTCTCACTTCTTTAAAAATATTGCTGAGCTTTCTCGATATTTCCACATGCTTGCCAGCAATTCCTGTTTTTGATGCAATCTCCCACAGAACATCTCTCCTTGGGTCTTTGGTGTGTATGCGATGACCCATCCCCTCTATTTTTTTCCCCAGAAGCATGTATTCCTTGACTACATTTCTTACAACATCTTCGTCACCTCCTCTCTTAACACATTCCATAAAAAATTTGGCAGCTTTCATGCCTGCTCCCCCATGAACATCTGTTATTGCGGAGATGCCATTGGCTATAGCCACTTCATATGGTGCGCGGGTGGATGCTGCCATAATGACTGCTTGAGCGGAAGGAGGAGTGACTCCATGATCAACGCATGCAACCAGCATTGTTTCTATCATTCTGGAATGTTGCTCATTATATTCTTTTCTTCCTGTTAATGCGTGATAGATGATATTGGAAAAATTTTCGCCAGATAAATTCGTTCCTGTAAATGAAGCAAGATATCCCGCCATTCTCCCAAGGCAGAATGCCGTTTTTTTAGCATATCCATGCTTTCCTTCATGGGAAAATTTTGCTAGATCCTCGTCCAATAGCAGAGAGGTGGCAATGACTTTGGATATATCATGGACTTGAGGCATTTCAGGAACAGGAAGCAATGAGGCGTTGCAAGCAATTTTTTCTAACTCAGAAAGCATGCTTTCATCTGGAAATTCTCCTTCAATTAGCAGATAAGTAGTCTCTAAAAAATTCTTATTGGAAATAATTTCTTGTAAAGGATAACCCCTCACTATTAACTCATTTGGTGAAACCCTTGTTATCAATGTCCCCCATGTCGGTTTTTTTGGTGGTGCTTCCCATATTTTTTTCATTTTTTCGTAGTATCTTTCTACATCAAAATATTTCTTCCCAACCTTGGATTTTACAACTTCAATCAAATCATACTGGCTGTTTACAACAGGTATGCCAGCTTCCACGAATGCTTTCTTCTTTGATTCAAATGTTCCATATGCTTTCCCAGGCGCAACAATTGCCCCAGCATGCCCCATTGTTTTCCCCTCCGGAGCATTTGCTCCAGAGAGAACAGCAACAATTGGCTTTGGATATTTGCTTGGATTATTTATTACATCTTCTGCCAGAATTTCTTCTTGGCAGCCTCCTATTTCGCCAGCAATGACAACCAAATCAGTGTGCTCATATTTCATAACTAATGGGACTAAATCAATGAATGTTGAGCCTATGATGGCATCCCCACCAATCCCTATGACAGCATTTTGTGCTATTCCATTGCTCGCCAATGCATCAGACATATGATAAAGTATTGCTCCGCTGCGCGAGATAATCGTAACACCATTTGGTCCATATTTGCCATTTTCTGTCTCTTCTGGATAAAATATGTCTGGAAGCATTCCTATTTTTATCCTTTCAGGTGGGAAAATTATGCCAGGTGTATTTCCCCCAATGAGGAGAGTATTGTTTTCACGGGCAGATAAAATTATTTCCTGCATGTCTTTTATTGGTATTCCCTCGCTTATTAAAACAACGATAGGAATTCCCGATTCAATAACTTCTATTGTAGCATTTTTTGCCATGGAATAATGCCTCCATATGCTTGCTGCTGCAATGTTGGGATGCTCATCAAGGCATTCTTCAACGCTATTATACACAGGTATGGTTTCTAATAACCTAGTTCCACCTCTCCCAGGTGCTATACCAGCAGTTATATTTGTTCCATATTCTTTCATCAATTCAGCATGTCTTGTTCCTTGTTTTCCCAAGCCAACGACTATTGTCTCTGCTTTGCCCTTCTTTTTAATCTCATCGGCAAGTTTGGGACGAATTTTTTTGATGATATGATAAAACATACCCTCTTCAATTCTCATGTTTCACCACATATTTTTCTATACTTTCTTTTATCACATCTGCCATTATCTTTTGGTTGCCAACAACAATTTCCATGTCTTTCAAAGCATCTGGAGTTTCTTCCATTGCTTTCTCTAAAAAATTTCTGGCAGAAGGAAGATCTGTGCCAACCATTCTTCCATAAACTGGAATAATTCTTTTACCCTTCTCATATCTTTCCCTCAAAGCCTGGATTAAGCCACGTATAAAAACGTCACAACTGGATATCCCACCAAAGCGGGATGTTATTATCACATCTACCAGTGGATTATCCATTAATAAATGAAACATCTCTGCAACTTTATCCTGAGAAGGACCTCCACCACTGTCCATAAAATTTACAGGAATTAGCTTTCCATCAAAAAAACGCTTTCCTATGTTTATAACCTCATCAATAGAAAATATTCCATAGCCAGCACCTCCAGGCACTAAACCAACATAAATTTTTTCTGGGTCTTTTGATGCATTCTCTGGCAACAAATCGACATAAGGAATGCCTGCATTGTATGCCCTAACCTCATTTCTCGTTGGCTCTGAAACATCGTGTCTCTTTTCTGTTATGCCCAGCATTTTTAGCAATTGGCTCTGCCTAAAAAGGGCATTGTCATCCAAGACCATTTTTGCATCTGCAGCAATTATTCCATCATCTGTAACCATCAAGGGATTTATCTCACACACTTTTGCGTCAAATTTTTGGTATGCCTCATACAGTTTGGATATAAGGGAATAAAGCTCTTCCTCACTTCTATCCAATTTTTTACTCAAAAAGGATGCTAATTTTTTTATGGCAGATTCATCATTCAAAGTTTTAATTTTTAAAATGTCATCTGGCTTTTCCTTGGCTAGTTTTTCAATATCCATGCCTCCATAAGCGCTTGCCATGATTACATTTTCAAAAGTAATGGGATCCATAGTTATTCCAATATAACATTCATGAATTGCCTCCAATGCTTCTTCAATTAAAACTGAATTAACTTTATATCCTTTTATATTCATATTTAAAAGTTTCTCAGCAATAATTTTTGCCTCTTCCATATTTCCTGCCTTTCTAATTCCTCCTGCCTTTCCTCTGCCCCCTATCAATACCATAGATTTTAGCATAACTGGAAATTCCATTTCCATTTTTTCTAGCTCATTTGGAGAATTAATTATACCATATTGTTTCGGAATTGGAATACCCATTTCATGGAAGACTTTTTTTGCCTCATGTTCATAAAGTCTCATTGCATCTGAAAAAACATATACCATATAAATTTTTGTGCCAATCCTTGTGCGAAGTTGATATTAGTAAATGGAGAGGAAATAATCAAATTTTTCTTCAAAAATTCTTGCTTGATTTTGTATGAGGCGTTCTGCCTCATTTAAGTCCGTATCTTTTGTTTCCATAACAAAACTTAAAAAGCGACCAAGCCAGATTGTTTTAAGTGAGTCAAGAAGAATATATTTTTCTGATTTCTTTTTTGCATTTTTATAGAGGGATGCAAAAGTGTAAACAATTTCAGCCCAAAGTTCGGGGCTAAAATGGTCAATTTTTTTAGTTACCCCCTCAAGCTTAATCACCATATCTTCTGGAAGAAAGTTTTTAAATGCCTTCCTAGAGGATGAAAACTCTTTCCTGAAAGATTCTTTTAATTTATTTATATCAACTTTAACAGGTATTGGTTTTTGGGCAAAGCATTCTCTATGCTGTGTTTTGTATACATCTCTTTCTTTGCTTTTCCAACAATTTTCGTAATATTTTGCCAATTCAAACATTCTTCCAGTTACCTGCCTGAACATTGGTATTAAAAGTGTTTCAGGTTCTAGGTACCGTGTAGTAGATTCATGGATTTTAAAAGAATATATCCCTTCCTTTATTTCCATTCCCTCTGCAGCCGCAGAAGTTACAACAAAAATATCTATCCCAAAATCATAAGGAAAGAGGGGATGCTCGCGTAAAATTTCATACAGATTCTTTGAAATACCAAATTCACCTGCTAGCGGCTGTCTGATATCTAAACCATATAACGCTCTCGTAAATGGATATGCAAGATGATTTGTTATGACACCATCGTATTTATCTCTTATATAATAAGGAATGATTAAATCCGCTCTTCCATAAAGTATTGGATATGAAAATTCCTGAATCCATTCTGGTTTTATGCTAAGGAGATCTCCATCAACTAAAATAATCGATTTTGCTTCAGTTTCATGAGCTATTTCGATGATTGTTTTTACGCCGGCGCCTTTTCCGCCTTCTACAATGTCTTCCGTCACAATTTTTTCAATGCCGTTATATGGCTGAAAAAGATTTGCAAGCTCAACAGTTCTATCTGATGAAAAACCGTCACTAATTGCCATAATTTTTTTGTACTCCGGAAAATACTTATGAAGTCCCTCGCTCACAACATTTAATACATGCAATATGGTGGTCTCAACATTTTTACAAAGTATGCCCACTACAATATCAATGGGCTTCATTTTCCTTAGTTTTTCCATTAAATGAGGATTCAAAGGAACAGCATTATTTCTATTCACGATTCTATTGCGTTTCATTATCTTCAACCACTATATCAAGCAATTCTTCCCTTATTTTTTTTCTAGCGGACATAGTTCTCAGCCAGTCGGGTAATCTTGTACCAACTGGTTTTTCGAGATATTCAGCGCCTGCCTTTAATATACTTTTACTAAATCGCTCTACTATCGTCTCTTCCAAATGACGGTCGTATTCCAAATTGTTATAACGTGCATCTGCGTGATACTGCCTGATGCAATCTTGAGCCCTCCTTTTATATAAAACCAGGAGAGACCTCAGAAATGATTGGGAAATTTGTATATTGTCCGTCTCAATAAGGACTCTTAACAACGTCTTTAAGATATCTCTTGTCATTCTAATAAGTCCTTTTTCAGGATTGCCAATTTTTTGATGTTTATGCTCATAAAACCCTAAATCTGTTTGACAAATTCTTTTTCGGGCAACATTTCTGTAAATCTCAGCCAATATCCCTATTTCAAGTCCCCAATCGCCAGGAATATCAACATCCATGGAAATATCGCTTGTCAATGCAAATTCTCCAGAAAGGGGGTATCTGAAGGAGCGAAGAAACTTCAAAAAATCTGGCTCATTCCCGATTTCATCTGATATGGCTTGAATTAAAGGATGGAGAAACAACCTGAAAACACGACCATACATAGCATTCTCCTCAAAACTTATTCTGGCATAATATCCTTTATTAAACTTAAAATCCAAATCAGGCTCAAGAAGCGGATATGAAAGTTTTGCAGGGAATAACTCATCATAAGTATAGATATCTGCATCATGCAGTACTATTGCATAGGAATGAAGACCTGCTATGCCAAAAGCCAACCAAACATCCCTTCCTTTCCCTTTGTGTTTTAAGAAATCCAGTCCTTCCTCTTTTAATTCTGCTAACAATTTCTCTATTTTAGGACCATCGCACCACATAATAAGTTTAGGAATTTTTAATGCAGAAAAAAATCTCTTTATCTTTTCAAATTCATCATTGCTTTTTGCAGAAAGCGGGATGATGACCTCTTTTAAATAATCACACTTATTCAAACCTTTAATAATGTTACCCAATGCATCACTTTTTATTTCCTTATAGAGCATTGGCATTACAACAGAAACAGGTCTCTCACCAACAATATCTCTAATACTTTTTATGAGATCTTTTTTGCTAACACATAAATCATGCAATGTTGTTATCTCTTCCTGTTTTATATCCATAAAAGCACCTATATGTAATTTAAAATATCCTTTAAATTTGTGATGCTGATATCTGCATTTTTTATTACCTCCTCGGGTGCATTAAAGGCTATTCCCATTCCTGCTTCCCTTAACATGCAGATATCGATATCACCATCTCCAACTGCCATAACTTCATTGGGTCTCATGTTACACTTCCTGCAGAGATAGTTCAATACATCTTTCTTACATATCGAATGTATTTTACAACCTTCAAACCTTGGGGTAAGATTATTGTTAGCCAACATTATTTCGCCAGTTAAATGACCATTGTGTTTTATAAGTTTATTGGAAAAAACGTAATCAATGCCCAATCTTTTTCCCAAATCATATGCTGCAATATCATAACTATCAGTGACAATTGCTGTTTTAATTCCCTTATTTTTTAACTTCCTCACCACATATTCAGCATGTTTTTGGATGGATATTTCTCTAAATATTTCCAAAAATTCTTTTTCGGTGATGCATTTCAATAATTTCGCTATTTCCACACTTTTTTTATACGCGATTTCATCTTTTCTCATTATTTTTAACAATTTATTATTAAATCCTTTTTTCTCTGCTATTCTAATTATCGTTCTTCCATTTAAGAGTGTCCCATCCATATCAAATATAACCAGCCCGAATTTATTTTTCAGTGTACCACCTATTTAATTTTTTAATCAATTCATCAATAGTAATGGGTAACGGATTTAATCCCAATTCCATGCCTATTTTTACAGCAGGCGGAATGCTCATCCCATTTTCTGTTAGCAAATCAGCATTTCCTAAAATTTCCCTTATTTCTCCTTCCCCGACAATTTTTTTGTTGAGCAAATACACTCTATCTGCAATAAAAGGAACATGTTGCAAATCGTGTAATACAGTGACGATGCTTACCCCATTCTCATTTAGCTTGTTTATATAATCAATGATTTTTTTTCTAGTAATGACATCTAAAGAGGAGAATGGCTCATCCAGAAAGATAACCTCAGGCATCATTGTAATTATACTTGCAAAAGCAGCTCTTTGCTTCTGTCCTTCGCTTAACCTAAAAGGAGGTTTATCCAAAAAATTTTTTAACTCAAGCAATTTAACAATATAATCAAAAATTTCTTCAAATTTTTTTTCCGGCATTGCTAGCTGGGCTGGAGCAAATTTTAAATCTTCTGATACAGTAACATTAAACAAAACATCATCTGGATTTTGTAACAATATGCCAAATTTTCTTCTGATTTCTTCCTCCTTTATTTTTTCCTTACCATAAAATTTTATTTTACCTTCTGTTGGTTTTATTAAGCCGGAGAGAATTTTGAGTAATGTGCTTTTACCAGAGCCGTTTGGTCCAACAATTGCAATCCTTTCCCCTTTAAACAAATCAAAATGGGCATCTTCGATGGCTACCGTACCATCCGGATATGTATAACCTATGCCTCTTGCTTCTATAATCTTATCATCATCCATATACACACCATGGTAAAGATGAATGCAATATATGAAATAGTATGTACATTCCATCCATATTCTTTTTTGTAAACCTTAAAACTTCCATTAAAACCCTTTGATTTCATTGCCATATATATGTTCTCATTTTTAGTTAATACCCTTTGCATAAAATTTCCAATAAACATTTTAGCATCCTTTATGCTGTATTTCCTCACAATTGTCCTGCTTTCCCTGCCAAGAAGCATGGAATATAATTCTTTTAGAAAGGTGAAGGTATATCTATAAATGATTACAAAAATATCAACCATGGTGGAGGGAACCCTCATTTTCCTCAAAGAATAAATCAAATCAGATGTTTTTGTTGTGAAGAGTAAGAGGGAAAGAATAGCAACACATGCTACCACCCTCATAAAAAAAGTGCCTACATATATAGCCCCTTCATACGTAAAATTAATTCCATGAAATGAATAGATTGGCTTGCCCTCTCTTAAAACAAGCCATGGGAGAACAACAATAAGGGAAAAAAATGGAATGAAATAAAATCTTGAAGCATATTCCTTCACACGTATTTTTGAAATTAAAGCCATAAAAAACGCAGATGCTATTAGGCATGCAAAAAAGAATAAATTATTTGTTGTGATTGCAAGGAAAATTATCATGAATATGCCTACCAGCTTTACATCTGCTCTCACATTTTGCAAATAACCGTTTTTATAGGAAAATTCTTCTGATGCAATGAAATCTCTGAAGATTCCAGCAATATTTTTTATTGTACGGGCAACATTAACCATGCTTAAATTTCTTTAAAATTGTCGCTACACCCATTATAATTAAACATCCAATTATTCCAGCTATCATGGCAGATAAATATGGATTTATTCCAGGCAAGGTATAATCAGGGAATATACCATGATATGCACCTCCATGTTCGCTTGCCCCTGCTTCTTCTGCTGCATTTTCGAGAGGCTCGGAATAGCCAACCAAATCTGCTGCCCATGCAAAAATAGGAGCAAGGATGATTAATGATGCTATAAGAATATATGCCTTTTTCATGCTGGCACCTCCTTTGGTTCAACTTTGGTATGATAGGATGTGACATATGCTACAACAGCCATTGTTATGATTCCCTCTACAATTCCCAATAAGCCATGCCAGACAGCCATCACAGGCACAGTAATGCCTATCTTGTAAGCAAAAATGGAAGAAAAGCCAATCTCAAAACCACATGCAATTGCGGCAAGCCATATACCAACCCATCCCGCCAAAAATGATGCTATCCTGATATCATATTTCCGCAAGAGGCTATATACGGCATATCCAGCAAAAACAGCCACAATCGCCATGTTGAATATATTCGCTCCTAAGGCACTTATGCCTCCATCACCAAATACGAGGCATTGAAGGGTTATTACGCTTGTCATAGCAAGCATTCCTGCATATGGTCCGAGCAATATACCAGCCAATGCGCCTCCAACAAAATGGGCTGATGTTCCTCCCGGTATAGGCCAATTAAGCATTTGAGCAGCAAATATGCCAGCAGCGACAACCCCTATCAACGGAATTTTGGTTGTATCTATCCCTTTAACTTTTTTTATTGAATAGGCAATAATTGCACCAGATATTACATACATCAAAATGCCAATCCACCAGTCCAGATATCCATCAGGTATATGCATTTCATCACCTTATTACATTTTTATAAAAACGTAATACAAATTATAATTTAAAGTTTTCTAATCGATGAGTGAATTCAACAAACGAATTACATTCTCTGCTTCTTTTAAAAATATTATGTAATCGCTTTCTTCTGTAACAACTTTCATTTTTTTAAAAACTTTTCCAACTAGCTCAACTTTTTTGATAAGGCTAAAATGAATATCAATGTTTTTCTTTGGCAAGATGGGAATGAAAGAGAGGCGAAGATTTGTAATAAAAAGTGTGCCAATGGATTTTTTATATCCTTTCCCAGCTAGATTCGCTTTTTTGCGAAGCAGAATTCTTTCCCCTTTTTCCAATTCCACAATTGAATAAAGTTTAACCTTTTTAATGCTTTACTTCCTTGGAAATATTTTTCTCCAGCCTCTTCAATTTTTCTTTTATCCTTTCCATTATTTCATTTACGCTCTTTACCACCTCTTCCAAATCACTGCAAATCATTTTCCCATTTTTAGCCAATAAAAAATCCAATCTCTCGGTACTGCAAATTTCTATTACAATTCTCCCATTAAAGGATTTTATCCCAGAATTTTTGAAACCGCTTTGCAATGCAATCCTCATCAATTCCTTTGCTCTTTCCATGCTCAGTGTAGAGACATGAAATATTGGAGATTGTACAAGCAACCATAACTCCCCCTGTTTGTACTTTTCTATCGCTTTCTTTATCTCATCCATGCCTGCCTCTCTATGCCACTTCCCCAAAAAATGGGCTTCCCTTTTTTTACCCACGGAAGGAATTTCCATGACAACGATTCTTCCTGAGCAACTGCTTGTCGTAAAAAAATCATCCATTCCATTTAGCAATGCCAGTATTGGCATAACCTTCTCATCAACTTTTCCTTTCTCCAAAGCTTTCTGCAAAGATTTCATTGCCATTTTTTTTGCCTGTTGGAACCTTTTTCCATGCCATTTCTTTGCCTCCTTTCCAAGTTGGGATATAATTTCCTTAAAATCGCCTCTTCTTATGCCAATGGTGCCTCCAATTCCAACAATAATGCCAGCTATGCTATCATATATCAAATCCATCATCGTATCATATAAGCTTACTTGCGCTTTTGGAGCACCTACAATAATTTGGTCAGAAATGAATTCTCCAATTTCCCATATCCCCCCAATGGCAATGGTAAAAATGATTATGAAAAAGGCTATCATAAAGAGATCCATTTTCAGCCCTTCCCAATATATATCCAAGACATAAATGACGATTAAAGCAAGAAATGCAATGATGATAGATGAGATAAAATGAGCGAACTTATCATAATATGGAATGGAATATAAGCCTAGGACACCACCCCATACATGCAAAGTTAAAGGAATGACAATCAATAAATCCATTATCCATGGTAAAGAAATCTTTAAACTTCTTTCTATGAGAAGAGGGCTCATTGACAAAAGAAGGGCAAAAAAACTTGCAAATGCCCAAATCCAATCCTGCTTGTATATGGATAATGCTCCCATTAAGAAAATGAATATTTTTAGTATGTGAGAAGCAATTATACCTTTTTCCACCATAAAAGAAAGGAAAAGAAATTTATTAAACTTCCC
>CAZHBO010000031.1:0-14585 GCA_964530745.1 uncultured Thermoplasmatales archaeon
TCTATCCTGAACTTGAAGGATAAATTAGAAAATTCTAAATCGATATCTCTGCCAAACCCAAAATTTTAATAAATATTTTTTAATTACCATTTTGGGGAAAAAATGTTTAAGAATGGATGGTTAAAAGATAAGAGGGGTATTGAAGGGCTACCAATGAGATTAATAATTATTGTGGTGGTAGCAGCAGCAGTTTTGGCAGCAATTCTGGCAATGATGGGCTCAATACATCCTCCCGGCACCCTCAAAATAAGTTACGGGACAATAAATGCTGATAGCAATGTAAAGGAGGGCTCCTCTGGGAATGTTATTTTGGTGGATGCAAAGGATGCAGGATCCAGTGAGATATCCAATATAAATTTCTCCATTATCATAAAAGTTACAGATAGTAAAGGAAAACCCGTATCCGGGGCAACGGTAATAATATCAGGAGCAGGAACTGCAGGAGCCAACACCACTGGAGGCGATGGAGAGGCAAACATTACCATAAAAGGTGCTAAACTGGAGGCAAATCAGGAAACAGCCTATATGAAGGTAGAGGTTAAAGCCTCTGGCTATCATAAATACATTGATGAAGAAGGTTTAATTCTTCAGCGTGTCTATACATAGTGTCTATACATAGATATAAATTATGCCAGATAATAGAGGAGTATTAGAACTGCCACTTCGGATGGTTGTAACTTTGGTTATAGGGAGTGCTGCCCTTATTATAATATTATCTTTCATTCTTCAGCCATGCTTGTTTCCTAAAAGTTTGCAGGTAAGCTGGCATCCATCTATCATAGAAAGTGATGTTGAAAAAGAGATTATTATCAGCGTTTATGACCCTAAAGGAAAACCTGTTTCAGGGGCAACAGTGATGATTAGTGGGTTAGGAATTGTAGGTATAAACAAAACAAATGGAGAAGGAGAAGCAAGC
The DNA here is from genome assembly GCA_964530745.1 of uncultured Thermoplasmatales archaeon. Lineage (GTDB taxonomy): Archaea > Thermoplasmatota > E2 > UBA202 > DSCA01 > CAZHBO01. The sequence goes on from CAZHBO010000031.1 coordinate 917, forward strand.
ATCAGCATTAGGGCAAGTTTACCAGAATATAGAAGCGAAGGTTACCTAAATTTAAGGGTTAAGGTTAATAGATGCTATGAAGATTTCTACCAGGAGAATGCTATCAAAGTTGTATGGAAGGAGGTATAGGAAATGGTTAAATTGGGTAAGGGCAAAGAGTTTGGAGTGAGGAAAGAGAGGAACATCCACCAAAAAAGGGAGGAAAGAGATGTAAGTAACTGGATACAAAGATTGAAACAACATGTGGACAGTTTGGAGAAAAGACTGGATGCCATAGAACGACGACTATCTGAAGAGCCCTTTAAAATGGTAAAATTTGGAGGAGAGGAAAAAACTGAAAAAATTAAGGAAAGTGGTCTTAGGGAATTCACTTCCAAAATAGAAAAGGAGATAGATATACTTAAAAAAGAGATAGAGGAAATGAAAACCAGGGAGATAAAATTTAAAACTGAAAGGAAGGGAAGTAATGAGGTTGTGATTTCGCTAAAAAGAAAAGGAGAAGAAACAACGTCAACCAATTATGCTAAGGATTTGGCAAATATTGAAAGAAGATTGGAACGTCTGGAAAAGAGCCGGAAGGCGGCAGCCACCGTAAAGGTTGGAAAAATTGAAGTGCCATTTGAGGTAACAGGGCTTATTGGAGGATTTCTTGCATTCCTGATAGCAATATTGCTGTTTGAAGGTTATAAAAATTTGGTGATTTCACCTCCTTTTGTAATGTTTATTGGGTTGGTTTTGCTCACCGCCACCGCCCTAAAAACCTATCTGATAAATGTATCAAAAAGATGATGGGAAAGTGTTTGGTGGAAAATAAAAGGGGCGTATCGGAACTTCCCATGCAGTATATTATAGCAGCAATAATTGCCGCCATAGCCATTCTATTGATGGGCATATATGCACAAAGTTTGTGGAGGGAGCAGGAAATGAATAAAGCGATAGAGGAGGTAAAGAAGATAGTCAATCAAGCAGAGAAAATTTATTCTGTTGGTGATGAAGGAACAAAAATGGAAATGGATATCAATCTACCGAACAGTGTAAAGAGAGTTGTTTTCGGGTCCACCAATGAAAAACTGGCTAATCGTTATTATATACTCATGGAATGGGGGAAAAACAAAAGTTTTTTTGCTGAAGGAGTAAATTTTAAAGGGAAGGATGGCGAGGAGGCGATTTTATATGGTGGAAAGGAAAGAGTGGTTTTAGAACTTTTTGATGAAGGAGGAAAAAAATATGTTAAAATATATTCTTCAGAATAAAAGGGGGGTTATTTCCTGGCTGCTTTCTCAGATAGCACTTTTAATAGCAACCGGCATTTTGCTGGCATCCATTGCAAGTCTAACCTTTTATAATGATTGGAAAAAGGAAGCGGAACTAAAAGCCATTGCGGATGAGATAGCAACTTTTATAGAAACAATGGATTTAAAAGAGACAGAAAATTCAACAACGTTAATATTGCCCCTTAAAAGCTATTATTACAAGGTGAATATCTCCACAGAATACATAAGTGTTATGAGAAAGGATGGAACGATTAAAAAGAAAATAAAGGTGGTGGAACCCCTTATAATAAAGCCATTTGTCTTAAATAAATCTTTGAATCCTGAATGGCAAAGTAAAGAAGAGTTGCATGAGTGGTTGGAGGAGTATACTAAACAGAAATACAACAAAAAATATTCAGGCACCAGCAATAATCCTCTGCCCTCAGAGAAAAGGAGTGAAATAAAAAAGGAATTGGATAAAAGATTAAATAAAATATCCAAAATAGTAGCCAGACAACCATTAGAAATTGATGTTAACAAACCACTTTATATTGAAAAGGCTATCATCTATTTTGAAGATGTAAATAAAAATCTGGAAACCATCGGATTGGTTATAGTATATCAGGGAGGTGAATGATGAAAAGTCTGATTATAGATAAAAGAGGTATCTCTGAGGAATTCACTTCCCTGCCCGCCTTAATGGTGGTGATGATAGGATTTGCTCTCTTCTTTGCAATGATAGCAGGAGTATACCATACACATAATGAAAGAGTAGAAAATAAGGAATTATACGAGGTAGCCCACTATACTTTAATGAAATTGACGAGTGGAGAAAGTCCTTTAGTTAGCGAAAAAGGAGGAAATACTCCAATTATTATGGATGAACAAGTAATATCTACAATTGGAAAAGATGTTTTAAAAGATTACTGTAATCCCTTAGGCTATGATTACACCGTAAAATTCTACTGGTATGATGAAAAAGGTGGGAGGCATGAAATAAGTAATCCCAATATGTATAAATCCCTTCCCAATAAAAATAGACTTTCATCATCTCGGGAAATAGCAATCAAATTTTCTGAAGGAGACATTAGAATAGGTAAAATTGTGGTTATAATATGGAGGAGGTAAAATGAGAAAATTTTTGAGAAATAAAAAAGGACTCTCCGCAATGCAGGATGCAATACTTTTTATGGTCATGGTTTCCATATCTGGAGCTATACTTCTTCCAGCCTTTACCAACGATTCCCTGACCAAAAGTCAGATGGAGAGGGAAAAAGATGAGATGGCGGATGAGGCTTTGTTGGTTTTACTTGCGACAACTGAGGATGAGTTTAATTATGTTCTTGGAAAAACTATTATTGAAGAAGCCTTCGGAGGTTTAACCGTTGATTTATCCAAAAGCAAGCAATTTGGCGAAGATATCTTAAACTGGATTACTGGAAGAACGGAATACCATAAAAGTTATGGAGAACTTATTGCTGAATGTCTGGCATGCCAGATCATGTTACCCATAGGAGATAAAAATGTGAAAGCAAATATATTGACCAAGAATTTTGAGGAACAACTGGAAAAAAATATCTCTCAGCGACTAAAAATAATTCTGGGAGAGAAATATGCATTTAATTTTTCTGCAAGGTGGTATCCAATTATGGGGATACCTTTTGGAGGAGAAATTTGCATTGGCTCTCCCCCGCCTAACAATGCATATGTCGCCCAAACATGGATTACAATACCTTATGTCCCAGAAATTGAAATATCTGGAGAAAAAGAGATTCTGACACCTGAAATTTTAAAAAGTGAGATAGAAAAAAATGAATTCTATAAAAATACCATCGGTTTGCTGGATACCTTCCCAAAAAGTGATGAAGAATGGAAGGAATTGGAGAGAAATTTAACGGAGAATATTACCAATTTGATGTATGGAATACTTTTCACTGGGTTGGGAGATATGAAAAGTATTCTTGAAATTGCCCTTGATATGATATTTGAAAGTTTAGAAAAAATGCTTAAAAAAACGGTGAAGGATTTTGAGCAGACTGTTGGTGAACCCATTATGGGAATAATGGATATTCTATTCAAAAAAATTGGAGAAACGATTTTTCAACAATTAGGGGAGAAGCCACCAGAAACAGAAAGCATGGAAGAATATGTTGAAAAATTGATAGAAGCAATAAAAAATTATTTTTTGAATGGTGTTGTTAAGAATGTTAACCAGCTACTTCGCCCCCTTCATGACTCCATGGAAAACATGATAAAAGAAATGGTTCGTTACATTCTGGATTTAATTAAATCGGGAGTAGAAAAAATAAATGAAATAAAGGAACAGATTTTCGACTGGACCATAAACAGGATAAGGATAACAAAGGCTGAGGTTAGATTGAGTATATGGGAGGTGTGATATGGATATTTTAAAAGATAAGAAGGGGCGGGTGCCATTTGCCCTCCTCGGAATTTTTCTAATGATAGGTAGTTCCATAACATCCACAGTAATTGTAAACATAGAAAATAAAATGGCAGGAGAAGTATATGAATCGGTTGGTGTGCAGGAAATCAGCAGCATGATTTCTTTTATGCAGGCAGATTTGTCCATGGCGCTGAATTATGCAGCCATGAAAGCAATGGATTATGTAGGAAAACATCCTGTTACCAAACCAGATGCAAATCCTGTAGCAAAAGATTATTGTGGAAGGGATTTGAAAGAAGGAGAAGGGTTTGCTGACTTTAATGAAATGAAAAGATTCAATCAAAACTGGACAAGAAATATTACAAGGGTGTACTTCAATAAGTATATAATTGCAAATTATCTCTACGACGCTTTCAATAACGGCAAATACGCCATTAATGTCATGGGAAACTATAAAGAAGACCCCAAGAAAGGGCCCATAGAAAAATGGAGAGATATTTATCTTGAGGAGAAAAAAATGTATTTGGACAGAGAGCATACAAAACCTCTGCCCGCCCCACCCGAGAAGTTAAGGGATATTTTGTCAGCATCTGTTGGTAATGTCGCCACCTACTGGAAATTTTATGTTCCATTACAAGTTGAGATTAAAAATTTAGAAACCAAAGAAATAGTGGGAAGGAAAATCATTAAAATTTCCACTCTTGCCACATCAAGAATGCCTCTTTTGATGGAAATGTCACATTTATATGAAGAGAGTTTGAAAGGAAAGGGTGCATTTATATTAACAACTTTGCTTAGTGAGGTATATACTGAAGCGAGGGCACTGGCTCAATATGGGGGATTGAAAAAGGAGGTACCAAATATTGTTGATGATAGATGGCTTAAATACCTCACAAATGCTGTTTTGCTCATGGAACAATTTATGGTTTTCAATAGCATCGATCCTTTAACAGCAATTTATCTTCTCCTCAACATAAAAGATTTTGCTGCCAGAGGCTTCCCAGAAGAAAATGAGCTTAAAAGATTAGTAAAGGACACCTTTATGAATGCTGAGAAAAAAATGGGAAACATGTTTGCCAATATGGGAGAAAATGCCCTTCTTTCCATAAGTAATGACCCAGATATAATTAATAAATCACGGGAGAATGTCAGCAAACCTAAACCAAAGGAGGATATCAATATTACAAGGCTTGCTGAAGATTTGCTGTATGAGGTGACATATACCTATTATTATGTAAATAAAAGCAAGGATAAGTGGGAGGAAAAAGAGATGTATGAGTTTAAAGGTTATTGTTTTGAAGAAAATAAGAGAAATTGGACATATGTAGCTCCCCCTCCCTATTATTATTGTAATGATGAATATGGTGAAATAAAAAAAGATAAGTATGAAGGAAAATATGTTGAAAAAGGTGGGGTTAAATTTGTTTACAGACCACAGAATGAAAAGGAAGGATATAAAAGAAATGTAAATGAGAAAAATTTGAGTAAAAAAGCCCGTAAAAAATTGGAAGAAATAATAAATGAGACTTACAAATCCATTTTTGATATACACCAAACCCGTAACAAAATAAGACAATACTGGAAAGATGAAAATCCCATAGAAAATTCTTACTGGCAGGAGGAGATTTCATCAGGTGAATGGGCTTTCCATAATGCAACTCCGTTATCAAAAAAAGTAGTAAAGAATGGAGATGTAATCAGAACTTTTCCATATAGCGAAAAATGGAAAGTAACATGGTATAAAACACATACCTTTGTTCATAAAGAGAAAAAACCCATTATAAACATAAGCGGAGTAATAATTGGCTGGAAATGGGAGGTTACAGATCAAAAAGATTTCGTAGAAGTTAAAGAAGAAGAAGTAAATATCAAAATAAATTCGCATCATTTAAATGATGTAAATGGTTTATTTAACATCACAAACATTAAACTTTATTTAAAAAATAACGGTGGGGAAGAATCACATTTTAGAATAGATTATAACCTTTACAATATTTCAAGAGATTTTGTTAAATATTTTGTAGATGATATAAGAACTCCATTATTAAAAAATGAAACATATCAAAAAGTTGTGCTCTACAAAAATGGTACTGGGGCATGGTATGCCATGAAATGGTTATATGGAATAAAAGGAGAGGTTGCAAATGCGCTGAAAGAAATATTTGAAAAAATAAAGAAAGATAACATAAATGCGAGTATTACTGAAGATTATGAATATAGTAAAAAAGATTATGGTGATACAATACAAAATCATGTTTCTCAATTGAAAGAAAAATTCAAGAAAAAAGTAAAAGATTACATCGATGATGAAAGATATAGAGATGGAAATAGATACGTTAGTTGTGGAGCAAGAGTTATTGCCAAAATGAGAGCATGGTATGTAAATACTTTATGGGAAATGTTAAATCAATCCCAAAAGAAATTAAAAGAAAGTGTTTCAGATAATGTAACAAAGGCTTTGAAAGAGAAAAAACTGAATTCAAATTTGATGAAAGATAGAGATGATGCAAAAAAGGAGGCAGGGGCGGCAGGCTTGGACGCAAGCAGTTTGCCTGCCCTGCAATTTGGTTTGAGTATGCCACTAAAAGATAATAATTTCAAAATTAAAGAATGGGTTGGTTTTTCCATAAATCAAGAACCGGATTATTTTGATTATAAAGAATCAAAAGAAAAGGGATTGTATAGTTTTAAAGTAAAAAATATATGCTTGTTCGGTCCAACAGGCTTGCCAATTCTTCCCACGCCCATAACTCCATGGGTAATAACAGTAAATGCTTGGTATATACATGTGGAAGGAAATTACAGAAAATTTGAGGTTACGGACACAATTGGTGAAATGCTACCAAATATACTTTTTGGAAATTCAGAGGTGAAATTTGTAAAAGAACGAATTCATATAAAGGATGAGGATTGCTCAGGGAGATATATCGGATGGTGCGAACCTATAGATTTTTCGATTAGCACAGTAAATGTTGCCATTGTACCTCCTGGATTTATGGGGGATATAGATACTTACAGTTATACAAAAGAAATAGAGGGAGAAGGAAAAGGAGTAAATGAGAGGTGAAAAAATGAAAAGTTTGTTGATCTGGTTTGTGGTGTTTTTTGCGCTTTTGGGAATAACGCAGGGGACATCGGCATGGGAGTGCGATTACGGAGAAGTAAAAGCATGGGTAAAATTTCAGGGAGATAATGAATGGAGAGAGGCACCTGTGGAGGACGTTACTTTAAAAGTACATGAACCCTTTGAAGTTAAAATAGAAGTAACAACTAAAAAGAAGTGTCATTTTGATCTCAATCTTTACGAGCCTGGTGTTACCCCTGCTTATGAAGTAATCAACGGACCTTCTACAATGGGCAACGATGTTCACAAATCTAATGCACCTCTAGGATGGAACAAAATCTATGAATGGACTATCAAAACTACGGGGAGTTGGACTGGTGGAAATGCACCACTTAACTTTTATTCTCAATTTACAGAAATAGAAAACTGGGAAACCAATCCCGGAGACTCTATAGAAAAAACCATCCTTCTTGCTTATATATCTTCAGAGGAATGGAAAGGAAATAATGAAAATGAAGGGGGAAGTGGAGGAGGCATACCTGGATTTGAAATGGTAACAATAACTTTTGGTATATTTTTGTATTTTTTAATGTATAAAAGAGGGAAATGACGAGATGTAAAATGAAAAAGAGAATGAGAATGCTTAGGGAAAAGCGTGGTGCAACATTTATTCCTGTGCGCTTAGTTATGAGCATAGTGATTATTGTAGCAATAAGCGGTTTATTTTATGCGGGTCTTAAATATTGGATGCCATTAATTGAAGAAAAAAAGATGGATAGACAAGTAAATGAAATAAATGCAATGTTTCAGGAGATGGTAAAAGGAAGTGCAAGAAATGTGGCGCTTGGCGAGAATTACAAAGAAGAATATGGAGAAAGGAGAAAATTTGAATTCGATTTGCCTTCGAAATTAGTATATCTCGGATTGGGGGTAGATCCAGATCCTTTCAATAATGGAAGTTTAAGGAGAGGGATAACTGGAGATGGGAGTATAATTGTCTATAAAATAGAAGGAAGAAGCAAAAAAGTATACTGGATGGATGAAAACATAAAGCTAAGATTGGGTGAATACAAAAATAAAAACTGGGTTATAAAAGACCCACCAGAGGGACTTATCCTTAAAGGCGGAGGAGTTCATAAAAAAGTTATTTTTGAGTTAGTCGAATATCATGATAAAAAATATATTCTGATTTATGCCAATAATTCCGATACCATTCCATATATGAGGGTGATGCCCTCTCTTCTTTATATTTCAAATCCTTCGTATGGAGAGAGCCTATATGAGAAAATAGTAAAGAACTGGAAATATTTGACAGGAAAAATAAAATCTCTCCTCAGTGTAAATATGAATCTATAGCAGAAAAGTTCTAATTGGAAGGAAAAAATATTTCATAACCATATCTCCTATTATTTTCCGTCATATTTTACTACCTCTTCCAAACTTCTCTTACCAGTTTACCATCATTGCTTCCACAAAATCTTCACATTCTTTTGACCCATGATGCCCCACCGCCCTTATCTCATATTTTCCAAATGCTGGCTCATCAAACATCCATATTGTCTCATTTCCAGAATATTTTAGTTCATCATTGATATAAATATCGATGGAATCAATATTCAATGCTGTCATTTCTATTGTTATTTTTCCGATAACCACTGTTTTTTCCAAGGGCACAATTCCTCTGTCATTTATGTATAAGTGATTTCTCGGTTTCGTGATATTTATTCCAAACGTTTCATTCAAAATCAATTTCAAAATCAAAAGATCTCCCTTTTCCATATAATGTTTATACTCTCCGCTATAAACTGCCTTTCCGGTTTCTACTTCTCCTTTCATATTCCTTTTCATGTATTCAATACTTTCCACATCGTAGGGAAATCTTATTTTTAATATTCCCTCCTCATATGCATAAAAAATAGATGTTCTCCCAACGTTTGCCACTCCATGAAATGGCTGTTGTAAAGCATCGTTTAAGATATTTGATATTGGAAAACTTGCTTCTTCATCCAATCCTGCTCCATTGACAAAAACAAAATTGTTATTTTTTATTACAAATGCATATTCCTTTCCCCGAAAATTTCCAGTGGAAAGTATATTTCCATAAACATCCTGTGGTTCTATGGGATTGAACAAATACCAATCATCACTTAAATGGTAATACTCTATTCCTTCATATTTTCCCTTTACACCCCATGTACCGAATAAACTTTCGAACTCTTTCTGGTTAATACCCACTTTATTCCTTATGATACCCCATTCACCACTGAGGGGCAAATCATATGCAACTTCAAAAAATACAGGTTTGCTCTGATTGAACAAAGAGAGTATGGAAGAAGGTAAATGAAGTGTTGTATTCATCCTCCCTCTGGTATAGATATAATAGGCTGCAGCATTTTCTAATGGCTCATTTGTGATATATGTGGTGTAGCCGCTTGCCTCGGCGGCACTGGCTATGGCAGGGTAGCCAACATCAAAAAGTTGCCAAGCGTCCATATCCTCCTTATCGTTGGTTAAATATACCACAATATTGAATATGGGTTTGTTCCCATCATATGAAAAATTATTTGCGATTTCCCTCACTTCTTTAGGCTGAAATTCTTCAAAATCATCCTTACTATAAATCATGGCAAAAACGTATTGGGGATTGTATTGCAACGTTCTCAGGACAAGCACATTTTCCATGTTTTTAACGGTGCCAAGAGCCCAGTCTTCGGGACAGCTCTTCACCCATAAATTTTTATTCAAAGAATGTGCAAAGCCAGCAGCCATTTCCCATCTCACCAGATCATCGTTCATGTAATAATCTTCTGTCATCAAAATACTGCAATTGGAATATGCTCGAAAGACCGAACTTCTTTCTTCATTAAACCATGCCACATCATATGGTATGTGCTTGTGTATGTAGGGCAGTCCATATTCATTACATTTTTCATATACTCCTGCCATCCACTCTGCAGGGAACATTTCTTCCGATATTCCATCTACTCCATAATTTATGAGTTCATCAACAATATTCACCACATCTTTCTCATCCGGTATTCTTCCAGGATTATCATATCCATCTCTCAATTTCCATGCAAGTGTTTGAATATCCACATAAACCTTTATTCCCTTCCCATGGGACTGATTTATCAATGCAGCAAGTAAATCGCCCCCATATTCCCAGCCCAGAGACTGCAAAGTGGGAGATTTAAAATAATAATCCCATGGCATAGCATTGAATAAAATCAGGCTGTATCCCTTTTCCTTGCAGGATGAAACAAAATCCTCCACGCCTATTTCATTAATTAATTCAACACCATCACAATGTATGCCCAGTTGAAATGCATTTGCCAATGGAAGCAAAAACAAAATCACAGCAAAAATTGCAAGCTCTTTCATGATCCTTTACCTGCCATAATTTTTTCTTTTTCTGCCACCACATATTTGGTTTTAATTACAGAATCGGGGTTCAATGAAATGGAATCAATGCCCTTGCCAACCAAAAATTCCACAAATTCAGGGAAATCGCTGGGTGCCTGCCCGCATATGCCTATCTTTTTGCCATATTTTTTAGCCACATCTATCACCATTTCCACCATTTTTTTGACAGCATCATTCCTTTCATCGAAGAGGTGGGAAACGAGTGTAGAATCCCTGTCTATTCCCAAAGTGAGTTGGGTTAAATCGTTTGAACCTATGGAAAAGCCGTCAAAAATTTTTGCAAATTCTTCCGCCATTATAACATTTGAAGGCAACTCACACATCACATATACATCCACATCTCCTCTTTTAAGACCAAATTCCTCCATCACTCCAATAACTTTTTTCCCTTCTTCGGGGGTTCTGCAGAAGGGCACCATCACCTTTACATTCCTTAGCCCCATCTCCTCTCTCACCTTCTTTATAGCTCTGCATTCCAGGCGAAATGCCTCCCTGAATTTTTCATCATAGTATCTGGAAGCCCCCCTCCATCCGAGCATGGGATTGCTCTCAATGGGCTCATAAAGCCTCCCTCCTATCAAACTGGCATATTCATTGGTTTTAAAGTCAGAGAATCTAACTATCACATCATTGGGATAAAATGCTGCTGCAATCCTCGCCACCCCCATGGCAAGTCTGTCCACATAAAAATCCTTCTTGTCCTCATATGTTTTTGTCCTTCTCTCTATTTCCTCAACAATTTTCCTTATATTTTCATCCCCCGCACTTCTCAACTTTTCATATTCCACCAGAGCCATTGGATGTATTCCTATATGGGAATTGATTATAAACTCAAGGCGCGCCAGCCCCACGCCATCATTGGGTATGTGAGCCAGCAAGAATGCCTTTTCAGGAATGGCAACATTCATCATTATTTTTGTCTTTGTCTCTGGAACATCATCAAAGGCGATTTTCTCCTCCTCATATTTGAGCAATCCCCTGTAAACCCGTCCAACACCTTCAGAACAATCCACAGTTATTTCCTCCCCTTCCTTTATCAATTCAGTTGCAACCTTTGTTCCGATTACTGCGGGAATGCCAAGTTCTCTGCTCACAATTGCTGCATGACATGTCCTGCCTCCTCTATTGGTAACTATGCCTGCTGCCTTTTTCATGATTGGTTCCCAATCTGGGTCTGTCATTTCAGTAACCAGAATATCTCCTTCCCTAAACTCTTCTATATCCTCTATGCTCCCCACAATTCTCGCTGCCCCCCTTCCTATCTTATTTCCTATGGCTTCTCCCTCCACAATTACTTCCCCTTTTTCCATCAGCCGATATACTGATATTTCTCCACCTGATGAATGAACTGTCTCAGGTCTTGCCTGAACTATAAAAATTTCATTGGATATTCCATCCTTCGCCCATTCTATATCCATGGGAATTCCATAATGCCTCTCTATTTCCAGAGCCCACCTTGCAAGCATGAGAATTTCCTCGTCACTTAAAATGAAGGAATCCATGAGATGTCCTGGAACATCCTTCTCCACCACTCCATTATCACCATAAACCAGCATTTTATTTTTTAAACCCATCTTCTTTTCGATGATGGCATTATACCCTTCCTCAAGGGCTGGTTTGAAAACGTAGAATCCATCTGGATTAACAGCCCCCTGCACCACCAGTTCGCCAAGCCCCCACGAACCAGTTATATAAACCACATTTCTGAATCCACTTTCAGGGTCCATGGTGAATATAACTCCAGAACATGCCTTATCCGCCCTTACCATTTTCTGTACCCCAACTGCTAAATTAACATCGAAATGGGTGAATCCGTGGTCTTCTCTATATGAAATGGCACGATCAGTAAATAAGGAAGCATAACATTTTTTTATTGCCTCCACCAAATTTTCCTTACCCCTCACGTTCAAAAAAGTTTCATATTGCCCCGCAAAACTGGCTGTGGGCAAATCTTCGGCGGTGGCGCTGCTTCTCACAGCCACATCCACATCCCTTCCATAAATTTCCTCCAGCTTTTTATATGCTTCCATTATCTCGTCCTTTATTTCGTCAGGAACTTCAACAGAAAGGATGATTTTTCGGATTTTCTCCCCGACTCTTTTCAATTCCTGTAGATTGTTCTTGTCAAGGTTCAAAAGCAAATTCATTATTTTTTCTTTTACATCCACAGATTCCAAAAAAAATCTATATGCCTCGGCAGAAAGAGCAAAGCCCGCCGGCACCCTTATTCCCTTAGAAGCAAGATTTCTATACAATTCTCCCAAGGAAGCATTCTTTCCACCAAAAAGAGGAGTATCATTTTTATCAATTTCATCCAGCCACTTTATGAACTTCATCATCAAAAAAATGAGAATTCATATAAAAGATTTGGCTTCAAAATTTTGATTTAAAAGAGATTGTATTACCCCTTCTTCAACCATATTTTTCCTTTCTTAATTTTTATAATCTCCATCTTTTCCAAGGTTTTTATTATTTCTTCTATTGCAGCATGTGTCAGCCTTATATGATGCCCATCCTCTTCCATTTCTCTCACTTCTTCAATAAATCTTTCCACATCCATTTTACCCTCAATTTTCTCCATCATCATGCCCATAATATCTGATAGAATAACCAATTCTATATATTCTGGCATCTCATCGGCTAACTCCTTGAGCCTTTTATTCTCATATATTATATCCATCAAATTTCCATAAATACTCACTCCCTTATCCACATAAACGTCAAAAGTAAATTCAAGGTTCAGTTTTTCTGCCATTTTTTCACCAATTTCAACATTGATTCTAAGCATGGGATCTTCAGGAATTTCACCATACATCTTTTCATTCTCATATTTTATACCATTCAGTGACAATATTTCATGAACTCCATTCATTAACTGTAACTCTCTCATGAACTGGTTAACAAACTCATCCATTTTTTCTTTCCCCATTTCCTTTATCGCATCATTCAGCAATTTCATCCTTGTTTCAACATCCTCTCCTTCCTTCAAAATGTTATCTATTTTCTTCTTTACTCTCCTCTCTTCTTCCGAAAATACCATATCAAGGAATTTTTCTTCAAATTCTTTTCCCTCAATTCCATCTTTCATAACTTCCTTTGCTTTCTTTATATACTCCTCCCATTTTGCCACAACTTCTTTTAATTCGCTATCGCCATATTTCTCCTTCAACTCGCTCAACCTCCCCTCCATGAAATATCTTCCTTCAAGATGAACATCCAGAAAGGGTCTTAATTCGGTTTTTATCTTAGCACCTCTCATATCTTTTAATACATCTTCAACATCTTCCTCATCAAATGTGCCTATATATACACGCATAAATGCAATACCGTCATCTATTTTAACTGTTTTTATGATATTCATAAATAAATTGATGTTCAAGGGGATGATAAGAGTATTTGAAAGGACTGGAAAAAATTCTTGGGTGAAATATATAGTTCCTGTATTCATTTCTTATTCTCATTTGCAATCAAAAAAACAAAAAGATTTTAATTTCCCGTCTTTATTATTAGTGTAATGCGATTTGG
>CAZHBO010000032.1:0-14117 GCA_964530745.1 uncultured Thermoplasmatales archaeon
TTGAATAATTGAGATATTATCTCTTTGTCCATGAGGGCTTTTTCCTTCTTTTCTTCTTTGAATATTCTCCATGGCAGTTTGTGGCTTTCTAAAGTAAGGACGTAAACAACGCTTCCAATGCCAGTCCATGCTAAAAGAAAGATAAAGCCAGGCATTGCATCTTCAAGCCTTAAAATGTATCCAAAGAATAAAGCAGAAGTGAGCATGCCAAGTAAAGCAATTACCCACACCCCCCTGAACTTAAATTTTGCCTTGGCATAGATTTCAGGATGTTTGTATGGTAGAATTAAAGTAGATATGGAAATTGCAATGTAAATGAGCAAAATAGCCATATTAATCATCATGACTGCTGTCATGAATTGCTTAGCAAGGAGAATTATGATTATGGCTATAATTGTATTTATCACTAAAGTCCATCTTGGCACTCCAAACTTATTCAATTCTGCCAATTTTTGTGGCACTATCTTATCTTTAGCCCATGCAAATGACAGGCGGGATGAAGCAAGTATATTCGGATTGATATCAGAAATTATGGCTATTGAACCTGCAAAAGCAACCAAAACTGCTATCGAAGACGGTAGAAAATGAGATGCCACATCAGGAACAGAACCATTGGAAAAGTCATATGAAGAATAAAAAGAAGGAGACATAGAGCCGTACGTCACTAAAGCAACCAAAATATAAATTATTGCTATCATCAACATTGATGCAATTATGCCCTTCGGTAATGTTTTCTCCGGTTCTTTAATCTCACCCCCTGCATTTGCAATTGCTGCAAAACCCAAATAGCTAAAGAAAATTAAACTGCTCGCCTTTGCAATGACAGAAAAATTTAGATCTAAAGAATATGTTATATTGCTGATGCTTATTTTGGGCAAGCCAACCAAAATAAATGCCCCAATGCCAATCGTTAACAAAACGAACATTACAGTTTGCACCCTCCCATAAATTTTGACGCCAAGATAATTTATAAATAAAAATAGGATAACCAAGGCAATTGCAATGGCAGTTATGTTTCCAGAAATGAATGAAGAAATGTTGTGCATGTTTAATATATCAAAGAAATTGTTTATTAATATTATATCACCAACCGCCATTGCAGCAATTGTTGCAATCATTGCAAACCATCTCGCCCACGTCGCTATGAAACCAATAAAAGGGTCTACTATCCTGCTCACAAAAACATATTCCCCTCCTGATGAAGGCAAGGCGGAGGACAAGACAGCATAGCATAAAGCCATAAAAAATGCTGGAAATGCCGCAATTATGTAAGAAAATATTATTGATGAGCCAACATCTACTTTACTTTGTATTTGAATTGTTGAAAGGAAGAGGCCTCCTCCAATAACTGCCGTTACAACTGTAGCAACCACTTCCTTTAAACCAAGCTCTCTCCTTAATTCCATTTTAATGTGTAAGCAAAATTAGAATATTAAGATTGCCATTTCTTCCGAAATAAATTAAAAAATGTTTTAGCTGTGTTAAATTTTTTTTTAACAAGAATTTATTTATGCACTTTTTTTTATCCGAAAGATGGCAATTAGCATTACATCTGACTTTAGAGAGAAACTGAAGGTCTTACCAGAGAAATACTTCTTTACGCCAGAGACACCTGTAGAAAAGGCACTATATGAGCCAAAGAGTATGTTTAACACACCTCGGCAAAAAGCAGATGACTACCGCTTTCATGCAATAAAATATGCATTCAAGCATCATTATGAGAATAATTCTTTTTATAACCAAATGTGTAAAGAAAATAATGTAAAGCCAGATGATATAAAGAGTATTGAGGATTTCAAAAAAATTCCTTTATTGCCACATGAATTTTTCAAAGATTATCCATCTGGAAGGGATTTTGCAACATGGCTGGTCAACGTAATGACAGGAGAGATACCAAAAATTGTTATAGAAGGAAAAAATCCATCATATGATGATGTTATTGATGTATTTCAAAAGGCAGGGATAACTGTTTGTTACAGTAGTGGCACAACAGGAAAATTTACTTTTATTCCCAGGGATAGGAAAACATACCTCATGGGACAATATGCCATTGGAAGATGCGCAATAGAAATGTTGTACGACTGGTATGATCCAGACAGCAATGGATATTTACTTTTCCCGAATCCAAAGAAGACAAACATTTATGTTGGCAAAGTAACAGCCATTCTTTTTGATTTGGTTAAAGATGCAAGGGCAGCAATAGACAGAAAAATAACAACTGACATACTAAGAATTTCAATGGGAATTACACACGGATTCAAAGAAAAAATGATGAGCAGGCTAGCTCGTTCTGTAACAAAAAAAATGAACGAAAAAATGGTTCAGGAAATTAAAGAATGGGTAGAGGAGATGGATAAAGGAAAGGAGAGGATTATTTTTGCTGGCGCTCCCTTCATCTTAAATATGGTTATGGAGGAGTTGGCAAAGGAAGGGAAATCTTATGAATTTGGAGAGAGAGGAGCTGTTTTAACAGGAGGAGGATGGAAAGTATATGAAGACAAAAGGATGCCTGTTGAGGAATTCAGGAAAAAAGTTAATGAAATTTTTGGGATACCACCTGAGCAATGCCTGGATTTATATGCAATGGTAGAAGGAAATGGATTCATGGTTCATTGTCCGGAAGGTCATTATTTGCATATTCCTACTACTTACTACCATCCAATGGTTTTAGATGAAGATAATGAGCCCGTTGGATATGGCGAGGAGGGAAGATTTGCTTTTCTGGACAGTCTTGCCATGAGCTATCCAGGATTTATAATAACTGGAGATAAAGTAAAGCTGCATGAAAGATGTCCTGCTTGTGGAAGGGAAACACCTGTTTTGGAGCCAGAAATAGAGAGGATTTTAGGGGAAGAGATAAGAGGATGTGCCGAGGAAATGAGGAGAATAATGATGGGAAGATAATATGGGATGGTTCTCTGATGTTAGGGAGAAAGGATATATCATGCCTTGGAAGATGTTCAAGAATGTAGCAAGAACTTTACCTGCATTGGGGATAGCTATGATAAAGCATCCGAGAGTGGTGATACAACAGCATACACAGCCAAAGATTAAATGGATGGATGATAAGCCACCATATGAAATACCAGAATATAAGGAGGGGATGAAATTTTGCAATTCCAACGAAAAATACCTCAGACCAACTCATTTTTGTGAATCGAATGCTCCTGAAATAATAGCACTCGCAAATGAACTGGGAGCATTTAAAAAAGATGAATGGGAATATGCAGAGTCAGTGTTTAATTTTGTTAAGAAAAACATACGGCTTGCATTCGTCCCAATGGCTGGAGCTGTTGAAACATTAAAGAAGGGATATGGGACTTGTGTTCACCAGCTTTCATTATTTGCAGCATTGTGCAGGGCAGGTGGATTGCCAGCTAGGTATCATTTGTATACTCTTGCACTAATACAGCCGATGTATGAATCGATGGTTGAAGTTTCCCCCATTGTTAAAGGATGGTATGATGCCTTTGGAACTTTCATGCTTCATGGAACCGCACAGGTAAAAATAAATGGAAAATGGGTTGTTGCTGATCCTACTTTTACTCCAGAATATGAAGCTGCTATGGGAATTCCTCTGGCGAAATTGGGGGATGAGCCAACCGGTATATGGAATTATCCTGTTAAGGAAACAGAAATGTTTTTGGAGGGTCTTCCTTATGGAGTTGGAATAGGATGGGATTTGTTTGTAATACTCATTGGACCTAAAGAAGCAGAGAAAGTAAATTTGAGTGTGGAGGCAGGAAGGAAAAGAGGAAGGAAAATTTTGGAAGAGATGGGAGAGGAAGAATATGACAGAATGGTGAGAGCAAAATATCAAGCAAAGATTCCGAAAATTACCTTGGAGAAATCGCCAAACCTTGTTTTTAGATGATTCAACATTGAAAGAAATATAAAGAAATATAAAGGAGAAGATGTTTACTATCAAAAGATGTTGGAAGAAGAGGTATTACTTAGTCCAAATGAGCCAAATCCACACTTTATGGTTTATAAAGAAGATGCGAGAAGACTTGTATTGCAGGCTATAGCAGAAAAAAGCGAATGTTTCTGGATTCTTGGGAAGACAGGAATTGGAAAAACCACTTTTTTGCTATGGCTCAATGAATATGCCCCCCTCTACAATGTAGTTCCCATCTTTTTTCATGGAGGTGAAAAGCTTACTTTAGATGAAATTAAGAGTAAAGTAGAGGAAACTATACGCCCATCATTTTTCTCCCGTGTTTTTTTAAAAAAGAAAGCAATAGAAAAACCAATCCTAATTTTAATTGATGAAGTGGAGTATATAAAAGATGATAATGTATTTCAATACCTTATTGGCAAGTTAGATGACCCTCAACTGCATGCCTCCCTTGTCCTTGCATCAGTTGATGTTGTTGAAGATGTAATAAAAAATCATTTTAAAGGAAGGGAAATTCATAGAATATATCTGGAGATGCCATCACCAGAGATTATAATGGACATGATAAGAAAAAGGATAGAAGCATCTGGTGGGGAAGATTTCCAGCCATTTGGAAAGCAATTGGTAAAGGATGTCATAGAATCATCAACTACAATAAGAGACATTCTAATAAAATTAGGGGAATCATCAAAATATAGGTGAAAAAATGGGGAAAAAAATACTCATCGTAGATGATGAATATGAAGTTGCAGAAATTGTAAAAAAAATGCTTGAATCAGAAGGATATGAGGTCATAAAAGCACATAGTGGGGAAGAATGTTTGGAGACATTAAAAAAAGAAAAAGTTGACCTCATTCTTCTGGATATACTTATGCCAGGAATGGATGGATGGGAGACTCTGGAAAAGATAAAAAGCAATGAAAAATGGAAAGATATACCCGTCTCAATGCTCACTGCCCTTCCCTTAACGCCAGAAGATACGAAAGGTAAACCCATCAATCTCATTGAAAATTACATAGTGAAGCCCTTTTCCAAGAAAACTTTAGTTAGAAAAATAGAGGACATTTTGGAAAGGGAAGAAGAAATAGAGAAAATGTATGAAAAAATTAAGAAGGAAGTAGGCGAGGAGGAGGCTGAAGAATATAAAAAACTTTCCATGGCAGTCAATCGCCACCGCCGCCTAATAGCAGTTATTGTTGATTCTGCAGTAAGCGAGTTAAAGGAATCAATAAAAAATGTTATTCTCAGCCAGAAAAGAATGATAGAAATCATGAATAAAAGAATAAAAGAAATTGAGCAGATGGCAAAAGAATCATTAAGTAAAAAGTGATATTATTTTGTATAAAACATCCCCAAGTAAAAATGAAATGATATATCCTATTGTAAGGGGAATAAGGAAAGGAACTTTTGGAGTGACCCATATCTCTTCATCTCCAAAACTTGCTATATCTACGTTCTTTTGAGGTAGAATGGATTTTTTTCTTTTCCCATCGACTATGCTCTCCATGCTCCATACATGTCTTGCTTTTTCCGCCTTCATTTTATATCCAAAAAAGCAGTAAGGAAATTCAGCATTCTTTTTGGCTATGTTGTAAAATAGAAGGAAAAAGGGAATGGCTAGGAAAAGAAGAAGAGAATTTATGAAAATTATGAGGGGAAAGGGAAATAAAACAGGTGCTTTCCATAGTGGGAAGATTCCAATTTTTGGAAAGAGGGGAACGAGGAACGAAAGGGCAATTAATGCTTTTGCATCAGCCCCTCCCATTCCAAATAGGAAAAGGGAGAAAGCTATGGGGAGAGTAATTAAAATTGAAATCACGACCTTTGGCCATTCATAGTGTGAGAAGGGAAGAAGTATTATGCCAATAGCAGCCATAACAATCCATAATTCATTTCTTGCTATCCTCTTCTTAAAATCAGTATATGAGGCAATGCTCAAGATTATTGCTCCAGCCAACAGCCTTAGTAAATCGAGCACATTGCTGAATTAATTGTGAAATATAATGGTATCGTTATTTTTTGCTTATGCAAGCCTCTCTGGGCATATTTCCCGGCGGGAGCAATTTCTGCATTTTCCCTCCCTGCTATGATTGCGGTGTGCCTCCCCTTTCTTCATTGCGTGAAGTAAGTTTTCCCTTAATTGCATCACAACTTCCTTCAAATTTTCATCATATGTTATTCTGTAGACATTTCCATTATATTTTAGAATGCCATATGGTGGCTTTTTTTTCATTGAATCCTCAATGAGCATACAGTATGCAATGATTTGAATCATATGGGAAAAGAGGGGTCCTTTTGGAACCCTTCCTGTTTTTTCTTCCACAGGTATAAATTCCCCATCCTTTTCAATAACATAATCCGGCTTTCCCCTTAGTCCATACTTTTCTGAAATGAATTCTTCGCTATCTTTCTCTCCAACGTAGGTAATATTCTCATCCATTCTTGCATATTTTATTTTTTTTCTTAAAATGCTTTCAGATATGTAAAGAGAATAGTAAAAGAAAATGTTTGCAGATATTATCCATAACAAAGATAATATTTCCAGAAACTTGCTAACTTCCTCATTTCCAGGTAGAGATATAAGGATAACAATGAATGAGATAAACAATGCACCCATGGCAGAGATAAGAACAATCCTTTCATATCGGGGCTTCATAAAGGTTATATCAATTTTTTCTGCCTTATATAAGAAAAAAGCAGAGTTTAAAAGCCATAATAGTGAGAATATGATAAAAATGTATTTGCTCGCCCCTGCTTCAATTCCAGAAATGAAGATTATTCCCGCAATTGCCAAAATGGATGCTGCAGTTGCAAAAAAAAGAACCCATTTCTCATACAATCTCTTTTTCCCTTCCTTCTTCCTTATTTCTTCCAGTTCCTTTCCCATTCTTTTATGCTCTTCAATTCCTTCTTTGGATGCAATATTTCTTTCTTTCCTGCTGAGCCACCATGAAAGAGGACAGTACGCATATTTCTCCAAATCACCTGCAGGAACAAGATTCTTCATTTCCATGGGAGATGTCTCAAATGCCTATAAATATTTCTTTTTTTTGTTTTATAAATTATAGGAAAAAACTTATATTTTAAAATTTATATCTTTTGGGGAGCGGAGAGTCTCACTTCTCCTTTTTCCTCCTTGCTCTCTGTTCCCTGCTCCCTCATGCCAATCCTTGAAATAGGGTCATTGAAATTATGGTTACAATGCTAAAAAATGCAATGGCAGTAGGCATTGATTTGCCAAGCGTATACATATATTCAACCCTATCATCTCCCTCATCTATTCCATTGGCGAATTTGGTAAGCAAGAAAATGAGTTGTATGATGTAGATGCCAACGACCAATACAAAATATTCAGGGCTTTGCATCACTGGTTTGCTTATGCCTGACCATATGTCATTGGTAGCTGTAGCATTTTCAATTCCTCCCCAGTTTATGGTTTTTAACACTGATGAAATCAATTTTGTAATGCCAAGTGTAACCCCTGCTATGAGAGGGGCAAAGATGAAGGCAGTGGAGCGAAGTGTGGATGTAAGAACTCCGAGGGAGTTTTTAATCCCCTTCTCCACTTCTTGCAATTGCTTTAGATGATCTGCTATCTTTACAATGGCTATACCAGCTGCTTCATAGCTTTTCTTAACCCCTTCAACAAATAAGCGCATTATAGCCCTTATCCTGTCAGAATAAACGTGTTTGAGCGAGCCAAATTTTTCATTGAATAAAGCATCTTTCGTGCTGGTGCGCATTGAAGTTAAGTTGAAGGCAGTTCTTGAAAAGACTTCTCCCATTTTCGAGCCTTTTAGCGTTTCAGATGCATATTGAAATGCCTCCTCAGCAGGTTTTCCCTCCGTTATCCTCTTTCCCAATACATATAAAGAATCACCAAATTCTTTCTCCATTTCTTTAATTTCATCCCTAATTTTTTTGTAAGGAGCGTATGTTTTTAGGCAATAGAGGGAGATGAAAGCAGCAATTCCCCATAAAATGAAGAGAGTTACAGGAAAATATGCATTTATTCCACCTTCTTCAGCAGGTTTAACAAAGAAGGAAAAAATTCCTCCTTTTATTGGAAAAAGAGGCAAAAGAAGGAAAAATATTCCAGGAATGGAAATAACGAATCCAGCAATTAAAGATATGATTAAATTTTCTCTTTTGTCAATTTTCTCAACATCAGGATGGCTGGCTGGTATTGTTGGCGGGTTGAATGTGGCAGGTCTGGAGAGTAAAATTTTATGAATGTATAAAAACAACAAAAGAGGTAAGAGGATGTCGTAAATTAAAAAGATGTGAGATAATGTTAATTTTGGACCAACCATGGAAATGGCTGGTGTCATTGCAATCAAGGCGAGAGGAATCATTACTCCTATTGAGTAAATGACTAAGGTGGGCTGATGAAGTTTATTGGCAAATGAAAGCATCGTTGATTTCGTCCCATCCAAAACGATGTCCAATGACCTGTCCAAAGTAATTGTCCTCTCACTCTCATTTCTTTCCCTTACAGCGCTCCTCAATAGATGTAAAGCTCTTTTTAAATAATCACTCCATTTTCCCCAGAGGTTTGCAAATGCCGTTATTGCATCATCTATACTTCTATAGACTCTTATTTCCAAATCCCATAACAACTTTCTCAAATCCTTGCCTAAGGAAGTAGATGATTCACGGGCGGCAAAACGGATTCCATCCTCTAAATTTGGAATGAGTTTGAGATACATAACAATGTAACTTAGAACCTCTGGTATATCTCCCAAGGAATGAATTTTCATGTACCTTGCCTTTGATTTTGGATACTCACTTAAAAATTGAAGGGCAGCCATAGGAAATGCAAATGTCATGCAAAGCATAAGAATCAAAGTAATGACTCCAACATTTCCCAGAGAAAACTTAAACATGGCAAATAAAATTATGTCCAAAAAGAGGGCAATAAAGAAAGCAATGATGGCTCCAGCATATGAAAAAAGTAATATTTCATGAGGCTCAACGTCCATTCCAGTAAAGTTAAGGGAATCCATGAATTCTTGGGACACGGACGCTTCTGCCTTTTTCCTAAATTTTTTTTCATCACCTACAATCCAAGAAAAATGCTTTGAAGCAAATTTACATCCTTTCTCAAACCAGTTCATTTTATCCTTGCATAATTGGAGAACCACTCCATCCATTTCTTTTCTATTTTCTCATAGTTTGGAAAACCATCCTCTCTCCTGCTTTCCTCAACAAACATCCAGAAGGCATTGTTTGCATCCCTCACTGCCTGAGCTTCCAGCAATTCGCTATTTTTCTTGCCATAATCGACCATTTTTTTCCTTATTCTTGCCCTTATGGAAATATTTTCTATTGCCCTTTCAATGTCTATTCCCCATTCCCTCGCTATTCTCCCAATGATTTCCGATTGACCCATGTCAAGTAGGTCAGTTGCAATCAGCTTATCCTGTGAGGCATCATACTCCATTATGTCAGCAAATATTTTATCAGGGTCAACATCCTTTCCCCATCCTGTTTTTACTATCTCTGAAATTTGTAATACCCTCCTTTTCTTTTCCATTCCCCCTCCAATGCGAATGGGTGCTGCCACAACAACAACATCTGTCGCTTTGAATGATGTGGGAGCAACACCTATATCATATACTATCCTTTCAAAAACGTCTCTGGTTGTAGCGCCATGAATTGTTCCAAGGATTAAATTACCTGCTGCACCAACTCTCATTGCCTCAAATAAAACTTTCGTCTCCTCCCCTCTAACTTCTCCTAAAACCAAAACAGATTCTCCCAAGCGTAGGGCTGTGCGCAATGCTGTCTTTGGGTCTACGCCAACACCATCTCCTGCAGTTATTGGCTTGGTTATGAGGGGCTGTATTTTATAACCCAGACTTTGGAGTTTATCAATGGGAAGCTCTGGCGTATCTTCCAGCGTAAGAATCCTGTACCTCTGAGGAATCTCCAGCATGAGGGCAGATAGTAAAGAAGTTTTTCCCGAGCCCCTGCTTCCCGCTATCAGCATTGATGCCTGCCCATCCACAAGGAAACTCAACAAGCCAGCAGCCATCGGGGAGAGCATTTTATTTTCAATGAATTTTGGGAGAGTCCAAGGTTGGGAACTATGCCTTCTTATTGCAAATGCAACTCCCTTGGGCGTCAAAGGTTTTTGAATTGCTGCCACCCTTGCTTCATATGCTTCCAGCCCCATGTCCAATATTGGCGCTCCTTCAGAGAATGGTCTCCCGCTTAAGCTCCTTAAACGTGAGGAAATTGCCTCCACGTCGCCTTCAGAAAAATAAATATTGGAGGTATATTCCTCTCCCTGCCATATTATGTGCAACGGATTATTTTCAACAGGTGCATTGATGTATATATCCTGTATGTTTTTATCCAAAAGTAAATCCTCCAAAATTCCTAAGCCTGCAGTATATTTCGCAAAAATATCTGCAAGCTGCTCCAGTTTTTTTACATCCAATGAAATATTTTCCTCTGATGCAATTTCATGGATTGTTTCCTTTCCAAATTTCAGAAAATATTCTCTAGATGTCAAGGGATCCATGAAAGATGCATCCTTTGGTCTATGTCGGGCAAGTTTTTCTTTAACTTTTTGTAAAAGTTGTAGTTCTTCAATTGGAAGGTTGTACTCGGGAGGTATAATGAAATAAAATTTTTCTGGTCTAGTAGCTAATGAATATAAAGAAACGCTGAGAGGACGACCTCCTTTTCTCTTAACTTCATATTTTTTTATGAATACAGCATCAGCAGGAGGGGAGAGATGGATATATGTATCAAAAAAGATTGGGCGAACGTATGGTTGTATTTTGTAGGTGTAATAAAAGGATGAATCTCTTTTTCCAATGATTTTCCTTGATAACTCTCCTTTTTGTAACAATTCTGAAATCATTTGCCTGTATTTTTCATTACATGAATCACATTTGTTTTCACCCGTACCAACAATTCTTGGCTTTTTTCTTCCCATCTCTTCTCTAAGCTTTTGAAAAGCAGTTATTGGATCTTCCAAAGAAATTTCTTTTATTTTTTGCAGCCTTCCTATTCTTTTTTCCATGCATGAATCACATCCTTTCCCTTTGCTGGGAATGGCGGAAACATCAAATGATTGAATTGCCTCTATAAATAATGCCAGATCATTCAAAAAATTGAGAGAAGAGCCGTCGAAAACCTTAACAAAAGGATGGTTGAGAATGAGGCGATTTATGCCTATTTCCTTCCTCAGTATTTTAAAAATGTTTTTCCTGCACTCCCTATCCAATAAAGACGATGAGCCATTGCATTCCTCACAATTTAATATCGCTGCTCTCACACTGCCTTCTTTCCTTATGGAATGAGGGCATTCCATACCAAAAATTAATCAATTAATCCCCTATATATTTTTTGATGAGGACGGCGAGGAAGGGAATTATATCTGAAAAACTTTATGTCTTAGGAAGGAGAGAAAGGGAGGAAAAAGGCATACTTAATGTTGGCAGATATTATGCCATCGACAAATCACTTGGCTCCAATGTCTACATCGATGGGGTAAAACCGCATGTAATTTTAATTTGTGGAAAGAGAGGATACGGGAAATCATATACAATGGGAACATTTATTGAGGAAATTGCATCTTTGGAAGAAGAAGTTAGAAAAAAAATTGGAGTTGTTGTTATAGACACATTGGGCATATTCTGGACAACCTTTTATGAAAATAGAAAAGAAGCCAATCTATTAAAAAAATGGGGCTATGAAGCAAGGGGCTTTCCCATAAAAGTTTTTTCCTCACAAGGAAATGTTGAGGAGTACAAAAAAAGAAAAATTGATGCAGATATGCTTTTAATAAAAACATCTGAACTTTCCCCAAGCCATTGGTGCCAGCTTTTTAGCGTTTCACTCACTGAACCGGTTGGCGTTGCAATTGCAAGTGCAATAAATTGCCTTAAGGAAGAAAAAGAGGAATATGAAATAGACGAAATTTTGGATTATATAAAGGACATTAGGAAAATAAAGGAAGATGTAAAGGGAGCAGCAGAAAATTTCTTTCAGATGGCAAAGTCATGGAATATCTTTGATAAAAAAGGATTGCCAATAAGTAAAATTGTGCAAGGTGGAAAAACAACGATTTTAGATATAAGTTCCTTTTCAGAAGATTTGAAGATACTGATTGTTACCTTAATTGCAAGAAAAATTTTTGAAGAAAGGGTAAAGGAAAGAAAAAGATATGAAGAAAAATTGATGGAGGGCAAAGAAAGCAAGGAGGAAATACCATTAACATGGATGGCGATTGATGAAGCCCATGTATTTTTGCCAATGGAGGAATGTCCTTCAAAAGATGTATTAATAAAGCAGTGGATGCGCCAAGGTAGGCAACCAGGTGTTTCTTTAATATTGGCTACACAAAGACCAAGCACCCTCGATCCAGAAGTTCTTTCCCATAGTGATATAATCATCTGCCATCGTCTCACGGCACAGGAAGATATAGATGCATTAAATAAAGTTAGACCAACTTATATGCAGGGAGAAATAAAGGAGGCAATAAAAAAAGTTGGAACAGAAAAAGGAGTTGCACTCATTATTGATGATACGTCTGAGGCGGTACATATCATAAAAATTCGCCCCAGATTAAGTTGGCATGGAGGGGAAGAGCCATCTGCATTGGGATAAACATGATTTACTTCCTTGCTTCATTGATAGCGTTAGCAGGCACATTAATTGCTTCTTACACTGACATAAAAACAAAGGAAATACCAAATGCTCTTACATTTTCAATGATTTTTGTAGGTTGCATAATTTGCATATGGAGAATTTTTGTGGGCAACTGGATATTCATTCCTCCTTTGCTATTTGCATGCTTTTTTATATGGCTGATATGGAAGGCTGGCTATTGGGGAGGAGGAGATGCAAAACTTTTGATTGGAATATGCCTCCTTCTCTCACCATTCCCAAGCATGCCTTTTTTCATTCCATCCTTTTTCATAATGATTGGATTTGTCTCCATTCTCCATTTCTTTATCTTTGGATTTATAGAAGCATTGAGAAGAGGCATGAGAAGGAAATTTATACTGGCAATGGGAAGTGTTTTTGCAATCTCAATAGCTACATATTTCCTTTCAGAAATTTTTTTCCCATCCCTCTCCATTTTCCTTGCCATCATTTCATTTGCAATTGGTGGAGATATTTTAAGTTCATTTCTTCCATGCACAAAAGAAAT
Source organism: uncultured Thermoplasmatales archaeon (assembly GCA_964530745.1). GTDB lineage: Archaea > Thermoplasmatota > E2 > UBA202 > DSCA01 > CAZHBO01. The sequence continues at coordinate 13,071 of CAZHBO010000032.1, forward strand.
TCCTTTATCTCAAGCAGAAGGAGAATTATTGGCTGAAAAAATAGCCATTGTTGATAAAAAAGTTGTAAGAATAAAAGAAAATCCATCTTTAATAAAAAAGATTTTATCCAAAAAAGAAAAAATGGAAACCATTGCTTCCCCTCATCCAATGGGCTTAACAAAGGAGGAAATAGAAAGATTGAAACCTTATTGCTCACATATTGCAATATTCGTTACTCATCCATTTGCTCCCATCATCCTTGCTGCCCTTATCTTGACATTCATTTTTGGAGGAGAAATTGATAAAATTTTTACAATTTTTTTGTAAGGGTAATAACTTTTAAATTGAAAACGCTGTTTGTTATTATGTAATAAATGTCATTAATAAGCACCATCCATATTTGTGATGTCTCACTTCCTTTATGGTGGTGGGTAATACCTCCTGTTGCGATTTTTGGATTTTATTTTATAGAGGTAATGGTTTTTTGGTTGTTAACAAAGAAATTATTCAAGCTCGAAATCAAATTTAGCAAAATTTTTGGGGTTGTAATCCTTGCAAATATGGTAACATCCATTATAGGAACTTTTACAGTCTCTGCCTATTTCATCATGTATTTCCATCTTTTCATCCTTTCTTTTTTACTTTCCGTTTTTGTCGAATGGCTGATAATCCTAAAATTTTTTCATAAAGAAATTGGCGCTAAATCTCTCATGGAAATATCTGTGACTATGAACACCGCTTCCTATCTTACACTTGCTTTAGTTCTGTTTTTCATGGGCATTTTATTCAGTCATTGAATAGTTTCTTGTAACATTTCTTCCAACAATTTAAATTTAAACTCCTTGGAGCAATTAAAAATGGGCCCACAGGGATTCGAACCCTGGACCTCCGCCTCGTGAAGGCGACGTCATAACCAACTAGACCATGGGCCCTGCATTGAAAAAGAATTGGAAATATATATTTATCTTTTCAATTTGCTAAGGTGCTGTTAACTTTAGCATTGCAGGAGGTGCTGCAATGCTATTATAAACCTCTCATATTCATTGTCTATTCGTAATCCTTTAGCA
>CAZHBO010000033.1:0-13857 GCA_964530745.1 uncultured Thermoplasmatales archaeon
GGAGTGGAAAACGAATATTTCGTAGGCTCTGCAATGGCAGTATTCGGAGGTTAATTTTTACTGCTATCCATCGCCTTCTCTATCTTTTCTCTCAGCATGCATGCCCTGCATATCTCCTGCGATGTGGGCTCCCCGCATATTTTGCATGGCTGGAGTTCTGCTGGCAAGTATTTTTCCTGCAGACAATCATCAATGGCAAGATAACTGTTTAAAATGCTGTGGCGAGTGCCTGGATGATCATTTTCCAATTTAGCAATGATGTCTCTAAATATTCCACGAGAGGCATGAACTGCATATGGGCATTCTTCCTCACTAACTTCTATGCCTCTTAAAAGAGCATACAATGTTGTTTCCTTTTCTGGAATGGTTCGCAAAGGCAAAATGCGGGGAATTAATCCTGGTTGCACTTTTTTATGTGGGGCAAATCTTGCCATCCTCTCCATGTCATTTTTTACGAAGTTCATAAGAATGGACTGAGAAACGTCATCTAAATTATGACCCATGGCAATGGTTTTTGCATTTATCTCATTTCCTTTTTTATTTAAGCAAAGGCGACGGAAAACACCACAATATGTGCATTCCCCCAATTCCCCTCTTATCTTGCTTATTTCATCAAGCTCAAAGCCAATGATTTCTTTGAATGAAACAACATGATGCTCTATGCCTAAAAAATTGCAATGCTTTCTCGCTATTTCAATTGTCTTTTGCCTATAGCCAGCTATACCCTCATCAACAGTAATTGCATGCAATTCTTTATCCTTATGCTTTCCAAACAAATCATTCATTAAATAGAGGGCTACAAGGCTATCTTTGCCACCTGATAATGCAACAGCAATTATTCCCTTCCGCAATCCTTGTTTGCGAATATCCTTTCTCACTCTTTTTTCAACATATTCCATAAAATGCTGTTTACAAAGATAAGTTCCGTTGTAACGGATAAAAGTGACTGCCTTTTTATTGCACTTGCTACACTTCATTTTTTATACCATCTGGATTTTTTTATTTTTATGTTCATTTCCTCCGCAAGTTTTTCAATGATTTCCCTCTGCTTTGGTAAAACTTTTTTTGGAACATCTATCTCAATCTTTACTATCAAATTTCCCTGCTTGCTATGCAATCCAGGCATTCCCTTGCCTTTAATAACAAATTTCTCCCCACTTTGCGTGCCAGGCGGAACATAAATCTTTTCTTTTCCATCAAAAGTTTCAACCTCAACTTCATTTCCTAGAACTGCCTCAGGGTAAGAAATTTTTTTCACAGTAAGCAAATCATTTCCCTGGCGAATGAATTTTTCATGCTCCTTTATATGTACTTCTATGTAGAGATCACCAGGAGGAAAACCTTTCCCTACAGCTTCTCCCTCTCCTGCAAGGCGGAGATGCATCCCCTCTTCTATTCCCTTAGGAATTTTAATCTTTATCTTCCTCTTCTTCTTTTGAACTCCTTCTCCCTTACATGCTTTGCAGGGATTTTTTATGATTTTTCCCTCACCATGGCAATTATGGCAAGTTGTTATCTGGGTAAAATGACCAAATGGTGTTCTCTGCGTCTTTCTTATTTGTCCTGTTCCATTGCATACTGGACATGAAATTTCCTTGCTATCTTTGGATGCTCCTGTCCCATTGCATTCATCACATATTTCATCTCTCTCCACTTCTATTTCCTTTTCTCCTCCAAAATATGCATCCTCAAGGTTTATACTAAGGCTGTAAAGCAAATCCCTTCCCTTTCTCTTTTCCTTAAACCCTCCAAACCCTCCAAAGAAGCGCTGAAACAAATCATTGAATCCAAGGTCAAATCCTATATCGCGAAATATATCAGAGAAGTCCACACCTCTAAAAATGTCTTCATAGGAATACTGGCTGTCAATGCCGGCGTGACCAAACATATCATATTGACGACGCTTCTCTTCATCAGACAAAACTGCATACGCCTCTGAAATTTCCTTAAATTTTTCCTCAGCATCTGGATCAGAGCTTTTATCGGGATGATATTTCAATGCAAGGCGCCGATATGCCCTTTTTATTTCTTCCTTGCTGGCATCCCTGCTAACGCCAAGCACTTCATAATAATCCTTCTTCATTCTTTCACTTCATAGTCTGTGTCCACGGAATCAGAGGGATGCCCCTTCCATTCCTTGCTACTTTCAGCACCTGCTTTTTGATATGCCTCTGTTGCTGCTTCACCCAATGCCTTCGTCAATTCCTCACTTTTTTTCTTAATATCCTCTATGTCATCCTTCTCCAATGATTCTTTCAGAGCTTTCAAAGCATTCTCAACTTTCTCCTTTTTATCCTTGGAAATTTTATCCTTTAATTCTTCCAGCGTTTTTTCTGTGCTGTAAACCAGAGTTTCAGCATTATTCCTTACCTCTATTTTCTCCTTTTTCTTTCTATCTTCCTCTGCATGCTCCTCCGCCTCTTTACGCATTCTTTCTATTTCCTCATCACTCAGTTTTGTTGAGCCAGTAATGGTGATGGACTGCTGTTTCCCAGTCGCTAAGTCTTTGGCGGAGACATGCAAAATGCCATTGGCATCTATGTCAAAAGTGACTTCTATTTGCGGCACGCCTCTAGGAGCAGGAGGAATACCTGTTAAATGAAATCTACCCAGGCTTTTATTATCTGCAGCCATTGGTCTTTCTCCTTGAACAACATGTATTTCAACGCTCGTTTGGTTGTCGGCAGCGGTAGTAAAAATCTTGCTTTTTTTAGTTGGAATGGTTGTATTTCTTTCTATCAAAGGTGTAGCTACTCCTCCTAGAGTTTCAATACTCAGCGTGAGAGGAGTGACATCAAGCAAAACAATGTCTTTCTCAAGCTCGCCACTCAATATACCAGCTTGTATGGCTGCACCAAAGGCAACGCATTCCATCGGGTCTACACCCCTCTCTGGCTTCTTACCAAAAATTTTTTCTACAAGCTGGCGAACATAAGGAATTCTTGTTGTCCCACCAACTAAAACAACATGATCGATATCCTCTGGCTTTAATTTTGCATCCTTTAATGCTTGATTGCAAGGCTCTATTGTTTTCTCAACAATCGGCTTTATCAATTCCTCGAATTTCGCCCTTGTTATTGTTTCCTGCAGATGCACAGGTTCATTATTTACTACAGTAATATAAGGAAGTTCAATATTAGTTTGCATAACAGATGAAAGCTCAATCTTTGCTTTTTCTGATGCTTCAGTGAGACGCTGCAAAGCCTTTGCATCTTTTCTTAAATCAACGCCATGCTTCTTTTCAAAATTATCAGCGATATAATCGACCAATGCTTTATCCATATCTGCTCCCCCCAGATGGGTATCGCCATTTGTAGATAAAACCTCGAATACACCTTCACCAACTTCCATTATGGTTATATCAAACGTTCCTCCGCCCAAATCATAAACTGCAATTTTATGCTCTCCTTTTTTATCCAAGCCATATGCTAATGCAGCTGCTGTGGGCTCATTTAAAATGCGCTTTACCTCAAATCCCGCAATCTTGCCAGCATCTTTTGTTGCCTGCCGCTGGTCGTCGTTGAAATAGGCTGGAACTGTAATAACTGCCTCCTTTATCTCCTCTCCTAAATATTCCTCCGCATCCCTCTTTATTTTTTGTAAAATGAACGCTGAAATCTGCTCAGGTGTATACTCCTTCCCCCATACTTTCACCTTCTCATTTGTTCCCATTTTTCTTTTGATGTGCTGAATTGTCCCCTCCGGATTCATGACCATTTGCCTTTTTGCAGCCTCTCCAACAAGCATCTCTCCTTCCTTAGTAAAGGCTACTATGGAGGGAAAATATGGATTCCCCTCAGCACTTTTTATAAGCGTTGGCTTGCCACCTTCCACAACTGCTACTTCTGAATTTACCGTGCCCAAATCAATTCCTATTATCTTCGCCATTTCCATCACCTTTTGCTACGATTACATATGAAGGACGAATGACACGCCCATTGAGCATATAACCTTTTTTTATTTCCTCAATGATTATGCCATCCTTTTCCTTACTTTTTTTTGTTGCAACTGCATGGTGAAGGTTATAATCAAATTTTTCCCCGAGAGCATTGATTTCCTCAATACCCTCATCGTTTAAAGCCTTTTTAAATTGATTCATGACCATTTGCAATCCTTCATTTTCAATCTCCTTACACGCCATTTGCAGATTTTCGTATACTTCCAGAAAGCGAAGGAGCAATTTTTCCTTTTCCTTTTCTGCCAGCTCATTAACTTCCTTTTCCATTCTCTTGCGGTAGTTATCGAAATCAGCGAGTAAGCGCATCATTTTTTCCTTTTTCTCCTCCAACTCCTCCTCCAACTCCTTCACCTTCTGGCGCAATGGCTTTCTAGTACTCTTTTTCTTACCCTCACTCATACTGGAGTTTTGTATAAAAATTGTTCTATATAAAAATTTTTGTTAAGCCAAATTCTCTTTTTTATTTGATAAAAATGAATCGATTTTTAATGGGCTACATAGGTTAGTAAATTATTTATATGCCGACTTCCTAACAATTGTTAATGAGATGGTTAGCTCCTGCGATATTTGCTGCCCTTATGCTATTTTCATTTTTTAATATTGGCGAGAGTAATGAAATGGCAACTCATCCTGTTTTTGCTGAGCTTGCTACCGCAACCTATTGTCCTGAGTGTCCCTCTGCCTCCGCCTCTCTCTTCTCAATTTATACATCTGGTGATTACCCTTTTTATTATGTTTCCATGATAGGGGACGTTAATGACGATGCCTATAAAAGAATCAAAGAAGATTACAATTTTTATTTATATCCAACAGTATTCTTTGACGGCGGGAAGGAAGTCGTAGTTCATGGAAATGAGGAGGCATACAGGGATGCGATAGAAAAATGTGGAGAGAGGGATGTGGCAAATGTTGATATTAACATTGATACAAATTGGTTCCAGACTTGTTGTGAAGCTGGCATCGGCATAGAAATTACAATCGTCAATGAAGGAAATGAAAAATATGAGGGATTTTTGAGGGTGTATGTAACTGAGATAAACTCTAGATGGAAGGATTATGATGGGGTTCCATATCATTTCGGCTTCTTAGGCTATGCACTCCTTTCAAATATCTCTATTGATGCAAATCAATTTTACTACAATTTTTCTACATGGCTTCCTTACAAAGTGGGGTATGATGATATAAAAAGAGATGATATGGATAATATACTCGTTGTTGCTGTTCTATTTAATAAAATAGGCGAGCAAGGATTCGCAGACCCGCCAAATGGAAATCCATTTATCGCTCACTATGTTGATGCTGTTGCTGCAGATATTGTTGGCGAAGGAAATCTTCCTCCATCCGTTTCTATCACTTCTCCAAAGGAAGGTTATTTATATATACTTAACAAACAAATTATGCCATTAAAGAATACGATCATAATTGGAAGGAAAGATGTAGAGGTATATGCATATGACAATGATGGTATAGAAAAAATAGAGTTTTATGTGGATGATGTTTTAAAAGGTGAGGTAACTGAAGAGCCATATCAATGGACATGGAGAGGTTATGTAGGGGAGCATACTCTTAAAGTAATTGCTTATGATGAAAAAGGGGATTGGGATAGTGATTTTTTGAGAGCAACCATCTTTTCTCTTTAGCAATTTTAGCTCACGATGCTAGTAATGTATAAATAGAAAATTTAGATTTATAAAAGGAGGATCATATGAAAGGAAAATGGGGAATGATTTCCATATGCATTGCTTTCATGTTGATTTTTCCTTCTCATTCATTGGGAAAAGAGAATCATACAGATGCCTTTAAAATTTCATCTGAAGATGCTTATAAAATGTTAAAAGATGGGATAGCCATTATTTTGGATGCTAGAGGTGAGGATGATTACAATGAATGCCATATAAAAAATGCAATATCTCTGCCATTGGCAAAATTTCTTTGCAATTCATGTTTCCATTCAAAACTAAACAAAGATAAAAGAATAATAATTTATGACGAATCTGGAGAGAAAAGCGTTGTTGGATATAATATTCTAAAAGAAAAGGGTTTCGAAAATGTTTATGTGCTCAAAGGAGGAATAAATGCATGGATGGATGCTGGTTTCCCCATCTCCCAAAACAACATAACTTTTAGCGTAATGGAAGAAGTTCCTCCTTTGCCAGATGAAAGTGAATTATCACCTAAACCAGCTAGGGGAAATCCTCCAAGTGAGTTTAGCTGGAGAGATTACGAAGGCAAGGACTGGACAACACCTGCTCGCTATCAGGGCAATTGTGGGAGCTGCTGGGATTTTGCAGCAGTTGGAGCACTTGAGAGCATAATCAATATTAGGGAAGGAATTGCAAACCTAGACCCGGACCTTTCTGAGCAATATATTCTTTCATGTTTACCAATGTCAGGCAGTTGTAGAGGGGGCAGTCCATATCTCGCTTTTAAATATATAAAATCTTCATCAGCAGATGGAAATTACCATAATGGAATAATTCCTGAATCATGTTTCCCTTATGAGGCAAATGATGCTGTTCCATGCTCATGGAAATGTAAAGATTGGGAAGAAATGCTTGTCCCAATTGCAGACTATGGCACATGGATTCCCGAATCATCTGCTGATAGAGATAGAATAAAAACTGAGATAATGGAAGAAGGTCCATTGGTTACTTATATGGATGCAACTGATGACTTCATGCAATGGGGAATTTATCATCATGACCCAAGTGATTATTATCCTTATCCAGGGAGGGCAGGGAATATAAATCATTGCGTCGTTTTAGTTGGCTGGAAAGATGATCCCTCAATCACCAATGGAGGATATTGGATAGTTAAAAATAGTTGGGGAGCAGGATGGGGATATGAAGGCTTCTTCAATATCGAGTATGGAAGCCTCCATATCGATGATTATGCAATAACGTGGGTTGATTATGACCCCAGCGATTTTGATTGGCCACCTGTTGCGGATGCAGGGGGTCCGTATTATGCCCATGTTGGAGAAGAAATAATATTCAATGGCGAAAGTTGTGATGCAGAGGGCTCTATCACATATACATGGGATTTTGGTGATGGAAACACAAGTCATGAAAAAAATCCTAGCCATGCTTATTCCAAGAAAGGAATGTATACTGTAAAGCTTACCGTCAGGGATGAAGAAGGGAAAGAAAGTACAGATGAGGCATCTGTTTTCATTGATGTATGGAATGAAGGGGAAAAATGGACCTATGATATGGATAAAATTGAAATAAATATGGAAGATGACTGGGGCTCCATTTCCTTTGACGGAACATTAAATGATTTAAGTCTTGAGGTTGGGGGAACAGATGGTGCATATACTCTAAACTTCAAGGGAACAATTAAAGGAGATTTTACCGCTTCTTTGACTCAACCTCCATTGGATATTTCTGGAAAATTTTTACTAACAAGAGCAAATGGGGAAATGAAATGCAAAAAGGATAATTTTGGGATAAAAAATATTGATGTAAATTTGAGGGGAATTGCTGCAGCAAGAATTGACCCCATTCCAATTCCACTTCCCATACCTTTTACTGCTTCCATTACATTAACTTTCGATCCCGCCTTTGCTCCAATAGATTTTCCCCTTAAGGTTGGAAAAGAATGGAATATTCCTCCCAGCCATGTTTCTATGGATGCAAGCGCCTCATTATTATTCGGAATAATAAGGAAGTCATTTCAGGATGAGTTATCTTTGGGAGCCATTACTACAGCATGTAATGGAAGAAAAAATGTAACTGTCGAGGCAGGAACATATGATGCATATGAAATATCTTCCATGGATATTGTTGATTTTTATTATTCACCGGAGGTTAGCAATGTTATTGAATTATCTGCTGAATATGAAGATATGTTTTCCATTCATGGGGAACTCAAATCAACAAATTATAAATAATTTATACATAATTTAACAGAAAATTTTAAATAGTAGAGGTATTATATTATTTGTAAGTAATTTTGATAATGTAATGCCTTAATGAGGTGATGAGATGGAAAAGATAAAGATAGCGATAATAGGCGTGGGTAATTGTGCCAGTTCCTTGATACAAGGCATTCATTATTATAAAAATAAAAAAAGGGAAGAGGCAATTGGTTTGATGCACTGGGATATTTGTGGTTATAAGCCAGGGGATATAGAAGTTGTTGCTGCTATTGACATAGATAAAAGAAAGGTTGGAAAGGATATTAGCGATGCCATCTTTGCAAAGCCAAATTGCACAAAAGTTTTCTATAAAGACGTTCCTAAAATGGGGGTAAAGGTTGTAATGGGCAAAGTTATGGATGGTGTTGCCCCTCATATGGCTGAGTTTCCAGAGGATAAGCGCTTTGTGATTGCTGATGAAGAAGAGCAGGATGTTGCGGAGATTTTAAAGGAAAGTGGAGCAGAGATAGCATTGAATTACCTCCCCGTCGGCTCAGAAAAGGCAGCAAGATATTATGCAAATTGTTGTTTAGAAGCAAATGTTGCATTAATAAATTGCATCCCTGTTTTTATAGCCTCCGACAAAGAATTTGCTGAAAAATTTGAGAAAAAAAATATTCCCATCGTGGGAGATGACATAAAATCACAGATAGGAGCAACGATAACACATCGTGTCCTTACTAAATTGTTTAATGATAGGGGTGTTAAGATAGATAGAACATATCAGCTGAATACAGGTGGAAATACCGATTTTCTCAACATGCTGGCTAGAGAGAGGCTAAAATCAAAGAAAATATCAAAGACAGAAGCAGTCCAATCTGTTTTAGATGTGCCTTTAGAGGCGGATAACATCCACATTGGTCCTTCTGATTACGTTCCATGGCAGAAGGATAATAAAATATGCTTCTTAAGAATGGAGGGAAGGATTTTTGGAGATGTGCCAATGAATTTAGAGTTAAGATTGAGCGTGGAGGATTCACCAAATTCTGCTGGATGTGCCATAGATGCCATTAGATGCTGCAAGGTTGCGTTGGATAGGGGCATTGGTGGTCCTCTGATTTCCATATCTGCATATACAATGAAGCACCCACCCCAGCAATTCCCAGACCAGAAGGCAAGGATGATGGTGGAGGAGTTCATAGAGGGAAAGAGAGATAGATGAAAGCTTTGATAATTGCTGCTGGTAGGGGGAAAAGAATCAGTGGCATAACAAAAAATAAGCCCAAACCCCTCCTCCCTCTTCTAGGCTTGGCATTGATAGAAAGAGTTATTTTAACTTCAAAACAAGCAGGCATTGATGAATTTTTAATAGTTATTGGATATGGTGGCAAAAAGATAAAAGAAAAATTAGGGGATGGCAGCAAATATGGTGTAAGGATAGAATATGTTGAAAATGATGAATGGGAACGTGGGAACGGAATATCTGTTTTGAAAGCAAAGGAAATGATAAAAGAAAATTTTATCCTACTCATGTCAGATCATTTGTTTGATGCTGACATAATAAAAAAATTGCAAAAAACTCAGGTAAATAATGAATGTATCTTAGTCATTGACAAAAATCCAGAGGAATATATTGATTTGGAGGAAGCAACTTTAGTCAAAATAAAAAATGATAGGATTGTAAACATTGGTAAAGGTTTGGATGAATATGATGGTGTTGATTGTGGTATATTTCTATGCTCCACCTCAATTTTTAAAGCGTTGGAAGAAAGTATTTCAAAAGGAAATGAAAGTTTATCTGGAGGGATAAAAATTTTAGCAAATAAGGGAAAAGTGAAATATATTGAAACAAAAAATTTTTGGATTGACATTGATAATAAAGATGACCACAAAAAAGCAGAGAAAATATTATGTAAAAATTTAGTAAAGCCCACTGATGGTTTCATTTCTAGGCATTTAAATAGAGCAATATCCATAAGAATTTCAAAATTTTTGGTGAAAACAAGTATAACCCCCAATTTTCTTTCCTTTTTATCCTTTATTGGATGCTTACTATCTGCTCTTTTCTTTTCCTTTGGTAGATATGCTTATGTTTTAATCGGAGGAATCCTTGCTCAATTTTCTTCCATCATTGATGGCTGTGATGGAGAGGTAGCTCGTCTAAAATTTCAACAGACAAAATATGGGGCATGGTTTGATGCAGTTTTGGATAGATATGCAGATGCCTTCATCATTCTAGGAATGAGTTATGGTTACTGGTATATCTATGCGTATCCTCAAATATGGATTATTGGCTTTGCTGCCTTAATGGGAAGTTTTATGAACAGCTATACTGCCATTAAATATGATGCCCTCTTTTCTAAAAAAGGTAAAATTAGATTGGGGAGGGATATACGTCTATTCATAATTATGGTGGGGGCTATATTCAATCAAGTAATGTACACTCTTTTGATTTTAGCCATATTAACAAATGCCGAATCCATAAGGAGAGTTTATTTTTTAAGAGAGGATTAAATTCTTGCCATCTTTAATTGCTTTATTGTAGAAAAATCGAGCAGTCCAATCTCGCTAATTGCCCAGATATGAAAGGCAGAAACATCTTCATTTTGCAATATTGGTGATAGATATTCTTTTGCATCTGTGGATGAAACATCTGTTCCTGTGGCAAGGGGAGAAAAAGCAGGCATTACAATGATGCTTTGGGAAACCATATAGCAAGGAAGGCGCAGCGATGCACCCACCTTATCTCTTATATGAATGGAAGGATGCTCATGAGCCATTATTATTTTCTTTCCTTTTATCTCAACATGACCATGGGCAATGGTAATGCCATCCATCTCCATTTGCATTTTTACTGGAATGTTGTATTTGGAAGCAATTGTTTTTAAAAAATTATCATGATTCCCTTTGATTAAAAAAACATTGCTTTTTTGTGATAAAAATTCAAGCATCTCCCCCACTTCTCTCCATTCCTGCCTCAAATTTTTTCCAAATTCATGCTTAAAGTCCCCATTTACGATAATGCTCTCGGGCTCATATTTCTCCATTATTTTTTTTAGCCTCTCTTTTATCACTTCCTTCTGATAGTTTGGTATCATTATTCCCTGCATCCTTAAAACCCCTTCATATCCAAGATGGAGGTCTGCAATGATTACTGCATTTTGTTTTTCTGCATAAAGGCAATGTAATTGAGAGGCAAATATGTCAGTCCATATCTCAACTTCCTGCATTCTGAATCATCTCCATTATTTCTTCATGCATTTGCCTTGTTAGCTCCTTCCTGTCCTCCATTAAAACAATATCTGTAGAGCCAATTGCAACTATGTTAAATGAAAAAGGAGAGGGTGGCATGTTTCTCAAGATTTTTATTTTTATTCCCCTTCCTTCTATTTTACTCAAAAATTCCTTTGCATGCTCAATGTCCATCGAATCTTCCATGATTTCTCTGTAAGTTTCCTGCAATGCTGGAAATTCTGGGTCTATTTCATTTACCACCTTCATCAAAATGGAAGCATTTCTTTGTTGCTGAGAAACACTCATTTCATGCCCTAAATAGTTTCTCAAAATCATGAGAGAGCGGGCAGAAACATGGCGAAAGCGCCTTTTCAACATCTCTGTGTTCTTAAGGGCTTTGATTAATTCCTCTTCCATGTCTTTTGTTGAGAAAAGATTCTTTATCTCTCTATCGCTAATCTCTTTTTTTCTTGCAGAGTAAATGAGGGCGAATCCATTATCAGTTATGGCTATTCTCACATTAAATCCTTTTTTGCTGAGGCGGTATGCAAAAAGCCTGGACAATGCATCATTTGCCTTCCTTCCAATAAGCATATGAAATATGATGTATCTATAGCCATCTCTATTGCAAACCTCAACCAAAACATTTTTTTCTGTTGGGATAAAAAAGTATGATTGCTCCTTGAAGTAATTATAGATTGCCCTCGCTGTCACATCATCCATGTCATAATGTCTTTTAAGATATGAAATGACGTTACTCTTTTTTATCATTCCTGCCATCTTACCTCTAAATTTTTGTATCTGAATGGCTAGGTCATAACTCAATGGAAGTTGTTCTGAGAACCAGGAAGGAATGGTTGGAGATGCATCAGGGCGTGGCTCTACATATATTCGCATTCTCCTTGACTTCAAAAATTCATAGGTCTTTCCTGCAAGAACAAAAATGTCCCCTTTCTTTAATCTTTCCACAAATGGTTCCTCAACTCTCCCAACATATCTATTATTCTTAGTATAAACTTTTATAGCCACTTCATCAGGAATAGTCCCGGTGTTGAGATAGTAGATTGGGCGAACCATCTTCCCCCTTCTTCCAAAAACTCCCTCCTTTTCATCAAACCATATTTTTCCATAAATTTTTTTCTCTTCCAGCTCTTCATATTCACCAGCCAAATAATGGAGGAGCTTTAGAAAATATTTTTTTTGAAGGGAGCGGTAGGGATATGCCTTTTTTATCAGCGATAAAGCCTCATCCACCGTCCATTTTTTCTCTATCGCCATTCCGACAATATGCTGTGCTAGAACATCAAGGGCATTTGATGGGATGTGTACTTTATCCAGCCTACCCTCTTTTGCTTCTTTAGTGAGAACTGTGCACTCAACCAAATCATCTCTATCCAAAACAATGATTCTTCCTTTTGAAATTTCATGGAGAAAATGCCCACTTCTTCCAACACGCTGCAATGCCCTAGTAACGCTTTTTGGTGAGCCCAGCAAGACAACAAGGTCGATGTAGCCAATGTCTATTCCTAACTCCAAACTTGTGGACGATACAACGCATTTTAACTCCCCATTTTTCAGCCTTCTCTCCACATCAAGTCGTACTTCCCTAGAAAGGGAGCCGTGATGTGCTTCGATTTTTCCATCATATTCTTTAAACTTTTGTTTTAGATGGAATACAACTCTTTCCGTAGCGCTTCTTGTATTTGTAAAAATAAGCGTCGTCCTATGGGAAGAAATGAGATTGCCTAATAAGGTGTACAAAGCATTGGATGATTCTGATGCTGGAGTATAAATCAAATCATCAATGGGGGATATAACCTTCAAATCCGTCTTTTTGATAAAATTTACATCAACAATTTTACAATTCCTTTTTCCAACCAAAAATTTTGCAATCTCTTTCATTGGGGCAATGGTTGCTGATAAACCAATACGGATAGGCTCCTTATTCATTCCATATACAAGTCGCTCGAGGGAGAGGGAGAGATGCGCCCCTCTTTTGTTGTCAGCTAGGGAATGGATTTCATCAACGATAATCCATTTTACTTCCCTCAACTTCTGGGAAAACTTTGGTGCATTTAGTACAATGGCAAGGCTTTCTGGAGTTGTAATAAAAATATGAGGAGGTTTTTTTGCCTGTTTCTGCCTTTCTTGCTGTGTTGTATCTCCTGTCCTTACTCCAACGCGAATTTTGTCTTTTATGTTATGCAATGAATAAATCTCCTGCAATGGCTGTTGCAAATTTCTTTCTATATCATTATTTAAAGCTTTTAAGGGGGAGACATACAAAACATAAATTTTGTCTTCTAGCATCCCTTTCTTTGCGAGGTGGAGCAGTTCATTTATTGCGGCAAGAAATGCAGAGAGAGTTTTACCTGAACCCGTTGGAGAGGAAATGAGGGTATTATTTCCATCATGTATTTCCTTGACTGCATATTTTTGAGGGGGAGTAAATTTTTTATACTTGGCTCTAAACCATTCCCTTATTTCTGGAACTAATATGGCGTATATTTCTTCATCTTTATATTCTTTCCTTGCATAAGAAATCATTTTTTTAAAAAGAAAGGAAGGCAATAAAAACTTTTCCTTGTCAATACCAAATCTTCTTATATAAAAAAAGGATTATTCTCATGCAAAACAGACACAAAAATTTTGTGATGTTGGTGCTAGCTGTAATTGTTTTATTTTTGCCATATGGCGGGACTTCTACTGAGATAATTAACTCCAAAGCCTTACCTCCCACCCATTTTGACCTAAGAGATGTTAACGGAACAAATTACGTAACCTCCGTCAAAGACCAGCAAGGAGG
>CAZHBO010000034.1:0-13604 GCA_964530745.1 uncultured Thermoplasmatales archaeon
TGCAAAGCATAGGTTTTTTAAATACAGATATCGGAAACGTTCCAGAAGTTTGGAATGCTAATTTTTCCATGCTTGGGATTTCTTCTTTGAGGTACGAAGGAAGCTCTGTTTTATTAATTGTGAGGATATTAAAGGATAATTGAGTAAGTCTCGCCAGTCTCTCCATTTCTGCAGAATCTAGATATCTTGCCATTATGAGTGTTCCTTGAACAGGACCCTCATCTTCACTTGTTAATATAGGGAGTGAGGAAATAAGAATGGCATTTTTATAAACAATAATCCCTGAAACATTGCTATCTGTGCTATAATGATACAAAAGGACATCATTTTCGTAAATGTGGTTCAGCAATCCTTGCAGAATTGGCATCTCTGTTCCATTTTGCAAATCAACTGCTTTACCAAAAACTAAGTTGCCAGAGGAATTGAAATAAAGCATGACATTTACCCTTATTGTGGTAAATGTGCTATTCACAAGGTTAGATTCGATGTATTCTTCATTTACATTTTGTATAAAGTTATAGGTATCATCCCACGCTGACCAATCATAATTTAAAGCATTTAGTTCTTCAATATCATCATGCAATACGCCAACACAACGCTCAACATTTTTGCTGATAGACCGCTTTTCTATATCAATGAATCCTTCTAACAAAATTGTCTGGGAAACACCATAAAGAATTAAACCAATGCCAATAATTATTCCTCCAACAATAAGCAAAGTTTTGATGCGAAGATTCATGCCAACACCATTTTGTTGCATAATTAATCTTTCTTAAAAAACGTTTCTAAATAATTTTCCTTAAAACTTAAGTGTTGGAAGAGCATAAAAGATGGAAAATGGATGTCGTTAATTTGCAGAATGTGACAAAAGCCTATACGATGGGTGGAAAAAAATTTTATGCACTCTATGACATTTCATTAAGAGTAAGGAAAGGAGAATTCTTTATTATAATGGGTCCATCTGGTTCTGGTAAAAGTACCCTCATGCATATAATTGGCTGCCTTGACCGTCCGACAAAAGGTAAGGTGATTATCGATGGTGTAGACACTTCAAAAGTATCCGAAAAAAAATTAGCAGAAATAAGAAATAAAAGAATTGGATTTATTTTCCAAACATTTAATTTAATGCCAAGGATGAGCGCCCTCAAAAATGTTGCTCTCCCATTGGTATTTGCAGGAATTTCGAAGGCAGAAAGAGAGGAGAGGGCAAAGAAAATGCTGAAAAAAGTTGGTTTAGAAAGAAGGATGTATCATATGCCCTCGGAACTTTCAGGAGGAGAAAGGCAGCGGGTTGCTATCGCCAGAGCATTGATAAATTCTCCATCAATAATACTTGCCGATGAGCCAACTGGAAATTTGGATATTGCAACAAGCGAGGAAATAATGAATATACTTCAATCACTAAACAAAGAAGGAAAGACGATAATAATGGTGACCCATGACAGCTTGATGGCAGTCTATGGGAAAAAAATTGTTAGAATGATAGATGGGAGGATAGCATGAGGGATGTTTTACGCATGAGTTTGGATGCCCTCCTTTCCCATAAACTCCGCTCCTCCCTAACAATGCTTGGAGTGATTATTGGCATTGGGGCTGTAATAGTTATGGCTACGGTTGGAAATTCTGTGCAGTATGAAGTCATCCGCCAATGGGAAATTTTTGACCCAATGGGCATGGTTATTGGTGTTGGAAGCGATGGGGAGCAACCAACATTGAGCCTATCTTCCACACCATTTACAGATTATGATGTAAAGAACATACAACACCTCCCCTCTATAAAGGAGGCTGCGCCCATAGGCAATATTCCCATTAAAAAAATAAGGTACAACGGCGAGACAAAATTTGGGGGAGGAGCCCTGCTGGCAAGTTCCCCATCAATCATAAAAGTGATGAATGTAAAGATAGAGAAAGGAAGAAATTTTGTGGAAGGCAAAAAGGAAGTCGTTATTGGACCAGGAATGGTGAATTTTTTTGGCAAAGATAATCCAATAAAAGTTGGAAGCATTTTGTGGATTTACAGAATGGGAAGCATACTTCCAATAAAAGCAAAGGTTGTAGGAATTTTAGAGGAAAGCAGCACGGTAATGATGCAACTTACCAATGCCGCCATTTTCGGACCAATAGACCCTTATTACTCAAAAATGCCTTCTTCATTGGGAAGAAGCCCTCACGATGGCATTACACCTCTCTACAGCATGCTTCTTTCAACAGCGGTTTCCATTGAGGATGTAAAGCAAGCACAAAAAGAGATTAAGTCATATTTAAATAGCGATGAATCAGATGCATCACAGTTGAAGGCAGGCGAGGATGAATTTGTCGTTATAACACAGCAATATATCATTTCAAGGATAAATCAGCTAATGGCAATGCTCAGCAGATTTGTTATTCTAATTGCAACAATATCTCTTGCAGTTGGGGCAATCGGGATTGCAAATATCATGTTTGCAAATGTTACAGAAAAAACAAGAGAAATAGGAACAATGATGGCACTTGGGGCGAGAAGAAAATATATACTTCAGCTTTTCCTTTCACAATCAATAATAATTGGTTTGATAGGGAGCATTGTTGGATGTATTGTTGGAGTCATAGGAAGTTATTCCGCTGTTCTCTATCTCAACCAATATATGCAAAAAATGGTGGGTGAGGGATTTTCTCCTTTGCCAGTTGCATACCCCATAGAATGGTTTTTTATTGCCATATTTGTTGGCATCCTTACAGGCATAATTGCAGGATTTATCCCAGCCATGAAAGCATCAAAAATGAGTCCTGTGGAAGCCCTTCGTTATGAATAGATTTTCTTTCTTGATAGAATTACCAAGGCAATGGCTGTGATGGCAAGTAAGAAAGTAAATGAAGGAGTGCCATTTTCTTTTGTTGTGATTGTTATCTCCACCACATTACTTTTTACACCGCCTTCTCCAATCGCTTGCACTTCTATCTTCCTCTCACTTTCATTCCAACCAGATGGTAATTTAACGTTTACAGCAAATTGTTTTGTTTCTCCTGCAGAGAAACTCATGCTTGATGGCGTAATATTTATGATTAATGCCCCCCCATTGAGGACAGATAGGGAGACATCATTTATTGACTTATTCAAACATTGTATTTTTATTACAAAAGTTTTCTCGTCTTTAATGGATACTTTATCAGGCGCAGATATGATTTTTAAGCCAGCAGATCCACCTCCAACAGTTATTACTTTAGTAAATGTATTGGTCGTGCCATTATTATCCTCAACCCTAAGAGTTACTGTATATTCCCCCTCCTGGTACCATGTATGGTCTGCAGTTGGTTTTGTGGAATCTTCTTCATATATCCCATCGCTATTCCAGTCCCAACTGTAAAGTTCAATTATACCATCATCATCATGGGAAGAGGAAGCATCAAATGTCACTTTCTTCCCTACAGCCGGGTTAGAAGGAGAATAAACAAAATTTGCCACAGGCGGCATGTTATATCCCACAGCATTTACAGTGATAATCCTTTGCGTTGATTTTGTTGCTCCATCATTATCCATGACAGTGAGAATAACAGTATATGTTCCATTTTTTGTATAAACATGTGTTGGATTTTTTTCATAACTTATGTTTCCATCACCAAAATTCCATGTCCAGTTAACAATGCTTCCATCTAAATCGGTTGATTGGTCTGTGAATTGAATTGTATGTCCCTGGAATGGATTATTCGGACCATATATAAAGGAAGCTATAGGTACTGCATTTGATACAGTAATTTTCTTTGTTTTTGTATCTGTTCCCAATGGTCCAGAGACGGTAAGGGTTACATCATATGTTCCTATGTTGGCATAGGTATGGAAAGGTTCTCTTTCGTTGCTTGTTGTTCCATCTCCAAAATTCCAAGACCAGGTAGTTATGCTACCTGATGATTTATCATAAAAATGAACAGCATCAGACCTCGTTGGATTCAATGGGCTCCATGTGAAATCTGCTTTTGGAGGCTGAGAAGGTGCTTCTCCACCACCACCTTTCCATATTGCATTGCCATTTGGGTCATATTTAATTGTATAGTATTGCTTTGTTCCATCTCCTTTATAGCCGGTAACAATTACATTATTATTGCTATCAACAACAACATCTCTTGCACCACCAATGAATGTCTCTAACACAGGCCATCCTTGAACCATTTTAAGGCTATTATCATATTTTAATGTGCAGAAACGACCATTTGAAGTTCCTGTAACAATAACATTATCATTGTTATCAACAGCAATAGCTATTGCATCATCATCGGTAGCAACTGAATAGGTTGCAGATTTTGGCGAAGATAAATCCTTTTTGTATTTAACTGTAACATAATCCTTATCTCCTCCTGAGCCAGATGCTCCTGCAACAAAAATATTACCAGAGGAATCAATGGCTACACCAGATGCACTATTTTCATCATTTGGACCATAATATATTGGACCCTTGACCAAATTTAAATTATTGTCGTATTCTATGGTGCAGTATTTCAGCACACCACTGCTATTTGATGAACCAGTAATAACAACATTATCATTAGAAGTGATGGCGATTCCAAATGCAAGATCTGCATTGCTTACATCAAAAACTTCTGATTTAAGCAAATTTCCGTTAGAGTCGCATTTTATTGTCCAGTAATCGCCGCTGAAAATGCTCCCAACTATGTCAATTTTCAAAGACATTCCTGTTACGAAAATGTGATTTCCGCTATCTATGGCAATACGCCATGGAACATCATATATTTTATTATTGAATGTCTTTGCCCACTGTAAATTTCCATTTTTGTCGTATTTAATGAGGATGTAATTAAATCCTTGCAATATGCTTTCATTTACAACTCCTGCTATTATAATATTATCGTTTGCATCAACCGCTATTGCTTTACCAATGTTATAGTTGTAGGCGTCATAATCCTTCCTCCATATTAAATGTCCATCTGTACCATCATATTTCTCCGTCCTTATAATAAATTTCCCTTTTGCAACATCATAAAATTGCCCCGTAACAATAACATTATTTTGGCTGTCTACAGCAACCCCATTGGCTGTTGCGTCAGTAGACGTTGGAACTGCTTTTACTTCCAGCACAATAAATGTCTGGGAGAGAAGCACTGCTACAAGAATGAAGACGCTTAATTTTATTCCCTTTCCCTTCATGTTTTCAACCTCTCGGATTTTTTGTTAATTTATCTCGTGTATTTAAGGTTTCCTAAGTGGAAGATAAATCGTTCATTTCTTTATAAAAAATGTGGTACAATCATCGAAAAGATAATATTCTTTTTTCTGTAACTATTTCATCCATTTTTACATCATGGTTTTCATGAGGCATCCTTTTCAGAATCTGAAAGTCATAGGCAATGCCAATCTTTATCCCATTCATTTTTTTCAAAATTTTATCATAATAGCCCCCTCCATATCCAATTCTATAGCCATCCTCGTCAAATGCAATGCCCGGAACAACGGCAATTTCTATCTCCTTAACATTTCCTTTCCTTACATATTCCTTTTTTGGCTCCAGTATACCATATGCCCCAGATGACAATTCCCTCCATTCTTTCAGCTCTGAAATAAATATTTCCTTCTTTTCCTTCTCCACTACAGGGACAAAGACCCTCTTTTTTCCAAATAGGAGGCGAATGAGTCCATGTGTATTCACTTCACTTCCAAATGAAATATACAAAAAAATTGCTTTTGCTTCTTTAAATTCTTTTAAAGAAAGGAGGGTGGTGATAATTTTGTTGCTCCTTTCAAAAATTTCAAGAGGGGTCAGTGAATCTCTTTTTTTTAAAAAAGCCTTTCTTATTTCATTCTTTTCGTTCATGCTATAGGTCTAATATTTCTTCGATGAGGGAAAGCAACCCATAGATATCTTGAACTTGTGTATCCCCCATGTGCGCTATTCTAAACGTTTTTTCTTTTAATTCCCCATAGCCATTGGAAATACGTACATAATGCTTTGCTAACTCTTCATTCAATTCCTTTACAGATATACCTCTCGTATTTTTTATACAGGTGAGGGTTTTTGATTCATACCCCTTCTCCGGATAAATATCAAAGTACTTCCTAGCCCAGTTTTGAACGATGCGAGCCATTCTTTCATGGCGTGCAAACCTATTTTCCAGTCCTTCTTTTTCCAGAATGAAATCCATCTGTGCATTTAATGCAAAAATTTGTGATATAGCAGGAGTAACTCTGGTCTGATTCTTTAAATGGTACTTATAAATCAAGGGGAGATTGAAATAATAACTTCTCTTCTCCACCTCTTCAGCCCTCTTCAGCAAGCGCTCGCTCACAGAGGCAACTGTAATTCCAGATGGTAATGAAAAACATTTTTGAACACCTGCAAGGCACATATCAATTCCCAGCTTATCAACCTCTATTTTCACTCCAGCCATTGCAGAGACAGCATCAACAAAAAACAAAACATCAGGATAATTTTTTACAACATTTGCAATCTCTTCCAATGGATTCATTAATCCTGTTGAGGTTTCATTGAAAACCAAAGTTACTGCATCATACTCTCCTGTCTCCAATTTTTCCTCAACCATGTCTGCCTTTATCGCTTTGTCCCATTCAATACTGAGGACATCGCAGGGAACTCCATTCATCTCCGTTATTTTATTCCATCTTTTTGAAAAGGCTCCGTTTACCAAATTCAGGCATTTCTTTTTTACACCATTGGTTACCGCCGCCTCCATAGCTCCTGTGGAAGAGGATGTAAATAAAAAGACAGGATTTTGAGTATACAGCAATTTCTGAAGCTTTGGTTGCAGTTCCGCATACAAATCAGAAAATTCTTTGGAGCGGTGGTGGATTTGAGGTGTTGCCATAGTTTGCAACATCTCTGACCTTACTTCAGTTGGACCTGGGGTAAATAATCTTTGATGCATGCGAGGATATAAAAATTTCTTACTTAAACTTTTTGAGGTGGCTCTTATTTTGAGTATGTTAAAAATGGAGCGAAATAAATTTCGTATCCATATGGTGGTGAGAATATGCAATGTTCCGCAAATCCTTAACAACTTCTCACCACAGGAAAGAATATCAACCTAAATCATTCATTGCACCTATTTATCCATCTCAACCTTTCGCACGAACGTTGGCATTCATGATAAAATAACTTACATTGAGAGATAAGGAAGGGGTAAAAATGATAATACAGTACGTAAACTGAAACAGTCCCTCTAATTTTTATCTAAACCACTGAATATTTACTTCCTTGCAGTCTCCCCAAACCACGACATACAATCCCCATTTCTCAAAAATCCAATCTTTAAAAAATCCCTCAAAACCCGTAACGGTCACTATAGAGTTCATCCATCCGCCGAAGTTAAACTCTTGCACACCGTTTTTATCTGATATATAGAAAATTCCAGGGAGAAAAGGCTGTCTCCAAGAACGCAAAATAATTTCTTCCTCACTACAACTATCGACATGATATATGTTGGATATTATTTTGATAGTTGCATTGTAATATGTAACATCCCCACAAACTGCTTCCATGGTTGTTTTGCCTTCAACATTTTCTACAGTTGATGGTATGATGGAAGAAATCAACAAAATACTTACAATACATATTATATTCCAAATCACGCTTTTTCTCTGCATTAAAAATATTAAACTAAATTATATTTATAAAACTGTCTACCACCATTGAGTTACAGAATTAACACACCCAGTATGCACCATTCCTTATTTTTCAGAGGAAAGAGTCTATTTGCATCAGACCAACAACGCTATCAAAAAATCTATATTGGACGAGATGATACATAACCATATGCCCTTCAAAAAATCGAAACTCATGGAATTCCCTAGGGATGTAATTGTAGGGCATGGTGTAATTGATGAAATTGCAGATTTATGTAAAAAAGTCAGTATGGGAGATCATCCTTTAATTGTGCATGATGAAAAAACAAAAGAAATTGCAGGAAAAAGAATCATGGAATTGTTAAAAAATGAGGGTTATACCGTAGAAGATATTACAGTAGAGAGAGCAACAATGGAGGAAGTGGAGAGAGTAAAAAATCATGCAATGAAGTGGGGGGCTGAGTATTTAATTGCAGTTGGTGGGGGAAGCGTTATAGATATAACCAAACTTGCATCATTTAAATATGGTGTTCCGTTTATAAGCATCCCTACAGCAGCCTCTCATGATGGCATCGCATCACCTCAGGCATCGATAAAAGAAAATGCTGGCTCTTTATCGATAAAAGCAAGGTCTCCTGTTGCTGTATTGGCAGACACTGCCATCATTTCAAAAGCGCCGTATCGAATGCTTGCATCAGGATGTGCCGATGTAATCTCTAATTTAACGGCAATACTGGACTGGCAACTTGCATGGAGGTTGAAGAGGGAATATTATAGCTCATTTGCAGTTGCTTTGGCTGAAACAGCTGCTAGGCTGCTCATTGAGAGTGCTGAATTTATAAAACCAGGTATAGAGGAATCTTCATGGATTGCTGTAAAATCAATGATTGTTTCCGGTGTTGCCATGAGTGTTGCCAACTCATCCCGTCCGGCAAGCGGTGCAGAGCATATGTTTTCTCATGCTTTAGACCAAATTGCTCCTGGAAAAGCCTTGCACGGAGAGCAGTGTGGAGTGGGAGCAATAATGATGATGTATCTGCATGGAGGAGATTGGGAGAGCATTAAAGAAGCGCTAAGAGAAATAGGTGCCCCAACAACTGCCCGTGAGTTGGGAGTGAGTGAGGAAGAGATAATAGAAGCGTTGATGAGGGCGCATACGATAAGACCTGAGAGATACACCATTCTTGGAAAAGATGGATTGACTGAAGAAGCTGCTTTTCATTTAGTAAAAGCCACGGGAGTGGCATAGGTGAGAAAATGGCATTTGTTACATTAATAGGAAAGAATTTGGCAAAGGAAGGAAATGAGTTTGTATATGTGGGCATAACAAAAAAATGCCGCAATTGTAAATTGAAGACAGTATGCTCGAATTTGAAGGTTGGGAGGAGCTACAGAATCATCAAGGTAAGGGAAAAGGAGCACGCCTGCAGCCTCCATGAAGGAGGAGTGGTGGCTGTGGAAATAGAAAAATTGCCTTTTATGGCGGCAGTAAAAAAGGAGCAGGCGGAAGGAACAATTATATCCTTTCATGAAGAAGGGTGCGACAAAATTTCATGCAAGAACTACTCGCTCTGTAATCCTGGTGTGAATGAAAAGGAATATCAGATTATAGAGGTTATGGAAGACATAAAATGCCCTTTAGGGTATAAATTGAAGAAAGTGGTTTTGGATGACTAAATAGTAAATTATATATCTTCCATTTTATATCATTATTATGTTTAAATATAGCACCGTTTCAGTCCCAAAAGATTTGCATGACGAGATAAGAAGGTCTGTGGTGGAGAATCCAAGGTGGGGATACGCAAGTGTTGCAGAATTTTCTAAGGAAGCTATTATATTGAGGCTCAATGAATTGAGGAAAGAAATAGAGGATGAAGAGGCGAAGAAGAAGGAAATTAAAAAAAGGTTAAAGAAGATTAAAAAGGCTTTGCAGGACTAATTCCCAAACTTTTTTCCTTTTCTGCTATCATAAAACGTGTTTTTATAACTGTGTCGGAATTAAGGGAAATACTATCAATGCCACACTCCACCAGAAATTCAGCGAATTCAGGGAAATCAGAGGGAGCTTGCCCGCAAATGCCTATTTTCCTTCCGTGCTTCTTCGCAGCTTTTATTACTTGCTCTACCATTCTTTTGACTGCTTCATTCCTCTCATCAAAAAGATGAGCGATGAGGTCAGAGTCCCTGTCCAAGCCAAGAACCAGTTGTGTCAAATCGTTGGAACCAATGGAGAAACCATCAAATATCTGTGCGAATTTATCAGCAAGAATAACATTTGACGGAATTTCGCACATGACATATACCTCCAATCCATCTTTTCCTCTTTTCAATCCAAATTCTTCCATTGTTTTGATTACCATTTCTCCTTCCTCTGGCGTTCTGCAAAAAGGAATCATCGTCTTTATATTCATCAGCCCCATCTCATCCCTTGCTTTTTTTATTGCCTTGCATTCAAGTCCAAACGCATCCTTGAATTTTTTGTCATAATAGCGTGATGCCCCCCTCCATCCCAACATTGGATTGTTTTCGACTGGCTCGTATAAATAGCCACCAACAAGACTTGCATATTCATTTGTTTTGAAATCTGACAAGCGTACAATAACTTCATTTGGATAAAAGCCGGCAGCAATTTTTCCTATGCCCATGGCAAGCTGCTCAATAAAAAATTCCACTTTGTTTTTATAGGCTGCAGTCCTCTTCTCTATCTCCTCAACAACTTCTGCTATTTTTTCATCATCCTTTGCTTTTTCCTTCAGCTTTTCATATTCTAGCAAGGCGAGAGGATGGATTCCAATGTGAGAGCTGATAATAAATTCTTCCCTTGCCAATCCAACACCGTCATTTGGTATCTGGCATTGCAAAAAAGCCTTCTCTGGTATTGCTGCATTCATCATTATCTTTGTCTTTGTTTTTGGCAAATTTTCTTTAGAAATTTGTTTAACTTCATAGGCAAGCATTCCCTCATACACTCTTCCAACACCTTCCGAGCAGTCTACAGTGATTTCATCTCCATTTTTTATCAATTTTGTTGCAGATCCTGTTCCTATGACCGCTGGTATACCTAATTCCCTGCTCACAATAGCAGCATGACACGTTCTCCCCCCTCTATTGGTTACGATGGCGGATGCAATTTTCATAATCGGCTCCCAGTCGGGATCTGTCATCTCTGTTACAAGCACCTCCCCTTTCTCAAAAGAGGATATTTCTTTTGTGCTATGGACAACCCTCGCCTTTCCTTGCCCTATTTTGCTTCCAATTGCCTCTCCTTCTATAATCACCTTTCCTTTTTCTTTGAGATGATATGTAAGCAGTTCTCCAATTTTTTTCTGAGAATGCACAGTTTCTGGCCTCGCTTGGACAATGAAAAGGTCTCCTGAAATCCCATCCTTTGCCCATTCTATATCCATCGGCATACCATAATGCTCCTCAATCTCACAAGCCCATTTTGCAAGCAACAAAATTTCATCATCAGATAAAATAAACATTTTCCTTTTCTCCTCTGGAACATCCTTCATCACCGTCCCTTCTTCCCCATAAACCATCATCTTCTTCTTTGTTCCCAACTTTTTTTCTACAATAGAGCGGAATCCCTTTTTCAATGTTGGTTTAAAAACATAAAATTGGTCAGGATTAACCAGTCCTTGAACAATTGTCTCTCCCAATCCCCATGAGCCAGTAATATATATAGCATTCTCAAAACCTGTTTCAGTATCTATAGAAAACATTACGCCTGAGCATGCAAGGTCGGAGCGAACCATTTTTTGAATTCCAACAGAAAGGTAGATATCGAGATGAGAAAAGCCATGGTCTTCTCTATAGGAGATAGCTCTGTCGGTAAAAAGAGAGGAAAAGCATTTCACAACATTCCTTAAAACATTTTCCTCTCCCCTTACATTCAAGTAAGTTTCTTGTTGTCCAGCAAATGATGCAGTTGGCAAATCCTCTGCGGTGGCGCTGCTCCTCACTGCAACATCCACGTTCTTCCCGTAAATTTCCTCCATTTTCCCGTAAGCTTTTCTTATCTCCAACTCAATTTCCTCAGGTAATGGAGTATTAAGGATTAGCTCCCTCAATTTTTCTCCTTTTTTTATGAGATTTTTGATATCCCTTGAATCGATTTCATGCAGAATTCTTTTTAGCTCTTCTGAAACTCCAGATTTTTCCAAAAATTTTTTGTAAGCGTATGCCGTAATTGCAAATCCATCTGGTACTTGTATTCCCTTTGACGATAGATTTTGATACATCTCACCTAAAGAAGCATTTTTCCCACCAACCAGTGCAACATCATCTGCATTAATTTCATCAAACCAGAGAACGTATTTCCTCCCCTTTTCGCTCATCGACATAGAATCAAATGTTGATATTAAAATTTGCTGGGATGGAAAGCGACCAGTAATTTTATAAAGGAAAAAGGAATGTAGGCGACGACATGGCGAGAAAACCAGCAAGAATGTATAGGGATATAAGAGGACGTCCTTCAACAAGGAAAGAATACATGGGAGGTGTTCCAGCCCCTCGTATAACCCAATTTGATCTTGGAAACGTAAACATGGACTTTCCAGTCTCCATTTCATTAGTCATAGAAGAGCAATGTCAAATCCTCCATCGTGCTTTGGAAGCAGCCCGTATCGCAGCAAACAGATACATAATGAAAAAGGCTGGCAGACTCAACTACCATCTAAAGATACGCGTTTATCCCCATGTTGTAGTTAGAGAGAATAAGCAGGCTACAGGAGCAGGGGCAGACAGGGTTTCTCAGGGAATGCGAAAGGCTTACGGGAAGGCAGTTGGGACAGCTGCAAGGGTTCACGCAGGGCAGAAAATTATGACAATAAGGACTACTGAAGATAACATAGAGCATGCAAAAGCAGCTTTAAAAAGGGCGACAGCAAAAATTCCCTCTCCATGCAGAATAGAATTCGATACACCAGCATGATTGTCAATGCACAGCAAGGTTTTTGTATCAAAATCTGTTTACTTTTTGAGAGATATGCTTGAAAATGAAGGAAATTTGCAGGGGGAAAATATTCTCTTTGGCAGAGTCGAGTCAGAATTCAATTTGCTGGAGAGGCATATAAAAATGCTGAAGATAATAATGGATGAAGGGCCAATCGGCATAATAAAACTTTCAGAAAAGACAAAATTTCCTCAACACAAAGTGAGATATTCCTTACGTGTACTAGAAGAGGAAGGTCTCATACAACCATCTCCAAGAGGAGCAGTGGTAACAGATAAAACATATGAATTTATCATCTGGCTCAAAAATTTACTTTACGAATTAGAAGAAAGAATAAGAGAGATAAAAAAATCCCTTTAAAGCCGCGGTAGCTCAGTTTGGGAGAGCGCCAGACTGAAGATCTGGAAGTCGAGGGTTCAAGCCCCTCCCGCGGCATTTTTGCCCATGAAAAAAAATATTGTTTCGATGCTGTCCGTTGCAGATTCATTTACCATTCTCAATGGTCTCTTCGGACTTTTTTCCATATTTTTCATTTTTAATGAAAAAATGCGGATAGCATTTACCCTTATTCTTCTTGCCGCTCTTGCAGATGGAATGGATGGAATTATGGCGAGAAAATATGGAAGCTTTTTAGGCAAATATATGGATGAATTTTCTGATATTATCTCCTTTTGTGTTGCTCCAGCTATTATGGTATTTTGGAAATATTCTGTAACAGCAGACGATGGAATGGACATGCTCACTCTCATTGCATGCAGTGTTTTTCTTATTGGGGGAATGCTCCACCTTATTAGATACCACATCGGCAAAGAAGATTACTTTGTTGGCATCACCACTCCTGCTTCAGCAATAATAATAATTTCTCTCTCCTTTCTTTCATTTCCTCAGTGGGTCATTATCATTTCACTTTTTATCCTTACAACTTTAATGGTTGCAGACATCCCTTATTCAAGGATAGAAGGAATTTTTTCCATACCAGCTGTCATTCTTATTTTCCTCGCAATTATTTTCGCAGAAAAATATTCTGTTTATTCCCTCCTTGCAGGAACATTAATATATGTCATTGGAGGTCCATTTTAT
>CAZHBO010000035.1:0-13184 GCA_964530745.1 uncultured Thermoplasmatales archaeon
TTGCTGGAGGAGCTGGCTGTATTTTTTTGTTTAATTGCCTTGTTATTATTTCTCCTGTTTTTACCTCAATGCCTTTAATCTTTGTTCCAAATGGAAAAGTCATTACCTTTATTTCATAAGGTAACATTGGATAACCTTCCTGCATGTACGATTTAGCTCCTTGTAGGAGGATTGTGGAATAATCTCCGTTGTCAACAATATATGGCTCTTTGAATTGTGCAGATACCTCCATTGCATGGGATTGCTCCGTAGTTTCCATTTCTGGCCGGGAAGTATTATTCTTTTTTGCTACCTCTCCTGCAATACTTGCAAATCCTCCCATTACTAAAATAACAAAGACCATAATGCCAAATATTTTCTTTTTCATGGTAATCAAATTATAATGGCAAACGCTGTTATAATCTTTACGCACTTCTTTTTAAAACAATGCTTTCATTGTGTTTAACATGAAGCATTGAGGATGCATTTCCCTCTCTGCATGAAATTTCCAAAAATCCAAAGCTTGAATTGGTTATCAAGATTTCTCCTTTTTCTGCATATCCATATGCTAAAAAATATCTTGCTTTTACTTCTTTATTGCCAATATTAATTGTTACCAAATCCCCTTGTTTTAAATTTAACATATCTTTAGGAATATTTGTTATTAAATTTCCAAAGGAGTCAATAAAAATTATCTCCCCCTTCACCTCATCTCCTCTCCTTTTAACTTTTCCAAAATCAATTTCTTTATATTCATAAATTTCTTTTCCCATTGTGCCTGCTTTTTTCCCCAAAGAAAGGTGGGCGGCAATCGGGGCAAAAATGTCTCTACCGTGAAAGGTTGGAGATATGTTATCCATCATGTATTTCTTTTCAGTAATCTCATACACTGCCTTTATGCCCATTTTCTTTGCCGCTTGTATAAGTAATCCATTGTCGGGTCCAACTAAAAAAGAATTTTTGCATTCTACGATTATCGCCTTTCTTTTTGTACCCACCCCGGGGTCAACAACCCCGATATGAATTGCTGGGGGAAAGTAAGGCAATGCTTGAGAAAGAATGAATGCCCCTTCCAAGATATTTTGAGGGGATATATCATGGGTAATGTCTATAATTTTTGCATCTGGATTTATTGATAGGATAACCCCCTTCATCTGAGCAGCATATTTCCATCCAATATCTGTTGTGAGAGTAATAATTTTCATTTCACCACACTTTCCATCCATTTTAGATAATCTGGCAGACAATTTTTAATTGAAATTGAAATTATTTCTGGAACTTCGTATGAATGAATTTTTTTTATTTCCTTCTGGATAGCATCCCATTTTTCCTCAGATGACTTCATCATGAGAAGAATCTCCTCCTCCTTTTCCATCTTTCCCTTCCACCAGAAAAAGGATTTTACAGGGAATGAATTAACACATGCAATCAATTTTTTTGTGAGCAATTCATTTACTATTTTTTCTGCATCTTCTTCTTTACACGTACATAATATAATGATAGGCTCCATACTTTTAAAATGAAAAAGAGAATTAAAATTTACCTCCAAAACACATAAATATTGCTGTGCATTTATATTACCATGGCAAAGAGGAAGGACAATAGAGGATTTCAATCTGCTGCTGGTTTAATCAGATATTTTGAGGAAGAAAAGACAGGAGTGAAGATTGATCCAAAGGTGGTTATTGTCATGGCTATAGCTACTGCAGTGGTTGTCACTGCCCTCAAAATTATGTATCCTATGTAATCTCATGTTTGTTATAATTTTAGGACCTGCTGGCTCCGGGAAAACTACTTTAGTTAAAAAACTGAAGGAATTCAATACCATTTCCATAAACCTTGACCCTGCAAGTGATACAGAGGCAGATGTTGATATAAGAAAATGGATAAGGACAGAGGATATACAGAAGAAATATTCCTTGGGAATAAACGGTGCTTTGTTGAAAAGCATGGAAATGATAGCAGATGAGGAAAAATGGATTGATGAAGGGGATGAAATAAAGGTTGTAGACACTCCTGGACAGCTGGAAATATTCCTATATCACGATTATGGAAAAAAAATTGTTAAAAAATTGCTTTTGCATGACATCGTTACTGGCATATTCGTAATTGATGCCATGGAAGCATCCTCTATAGAGAATTACCTTGCTTTGCTGGCACAAAATGCGATTATCAATCTCCGCCTGGAAATTCCTCTGCTCACTGCAATAAATAAAGTGGATTTGGTAAACAAAGAAAAATTGCTGAATTTTATGGAAAAAGAAAATATTGATAAAATGCTGGAAAAGGGTGATGCTCTACTCAGTCTTGCAAAAGGTTTGGTGGAGTATGTGGAATATACAAGCATTCTTCAGCGCCCATTGCTCATCTCTGCCAAAACAGGAGAAGGTATAGATGACCTTTACTCAGCCATATATGAAGTTCACTGTGGTTGTGGGGATATATCATAGAAGAAAATTTAAAATGGGCGAACAGATTGCATTCCATGAAAGTTTACGTTATCGACAACGGGGGACAATGGACACATCGTGAGTGGAGGACGCTGCGATATCTTGGCGTTGAAGCGAAAATTGTTCCAAATACCCTTCCTTTTGATGAAATTTCAGATGCTGATGCTTTAATTTTATCTGGTGGAGCAACACGAGTAGGTTTAAGTGGTGAGTTGGGAAATTGTGGGGAATATTTAAAAAAGGCTGATATGCCTATATTAGGAATATGTGCAGGTCATCAGTATATGGCAAGATTTTTTGGAGGTGAATGTTCCCCATCAAAAATTCCAGAATTTGGGAAAGTTGAAATTGAAGTCATAGAAAAAAATGATTTATTTGATGGTCTGCCAAAAAAAATGATTGTATGGGAGTCTCATAATGATGAGGTTACTTCATTGCCCAAAGAATTTGAATTGCTTGCCTCCTCCCGTAACTGCAAAATACAGGCAATGAAACATAAGAAAAAACCTTTTTATGGTCTGCAATTCCATCCGGAAGTGGAGCATACTGAATATGGGGAAGAAATTTTTAAAAATTTTTTGAAAATAAGATGATTTTAAATGCTTATTATCCAAAGCCCTTTTTCCCTCCAATTTCAATTTCAGAATGCGTGCTCATGTGCAAACATTGCATGGGGAATTACCTAAAAGGAATGGAGCAGATTAGCAAACCAGAGAATTTAATTTCTTATTGCAAGAGTTTAGAAAAAAAAGGAGGGAAAGGAATTTTGGTCAGCGGTGGATGCAATGAAAGCGGGGAAATTATTAATCTGAGGAAAATGACGAGGGCATTAAAAAAAATAAAAGAAGAAACGAATCTTATTATTGCAATACATCCTGGATTTGTAGATGATAACTTAGCAAACGAAATTGCCGAAGCTTGCCATATTGCCTTTGTTGATGTTATTGGAAGTGAGGAAACTGCCCATGAGGTAATAGGATTGAAGGAAGCAATGGGCATTGATACTCTAAAAAATTTAATTGAAGCAGGAATTAGTGTGACTCCTCACATCACTATAGGATTGCATTATGGGAAAATTGTTGGAGAATATGATGCTTTAAAAATTATTAAAAAATTTTCAATTAAAAGGGTTGTATTGAACATTATTTGCAAAACAAAAAATACACCATTTGAAGAGATAAAGATACCTCCTATTGAGCAAATAAAAGGAGTAATGAGAGAGGCAAAAGGCATGGAAGTTGCTTTGGGTTGTATGCGCCCTCGCTCGCCAGAAATTGAAAAAATGGCAATAGATTTGGGCGTTGTTGGCATAGCGGTTCCATCAAAAAAGGCGATGGAATATGCAATAAATAAAGGATACAAAATACAAAAAATTCCAGCATGTTGTGGGATAACGAAGGCTATGGTTAAATCTGTGCAACATGGCAAAAAATTTATAGGAAAAGAAATTTAAGGAATATGATAATCGCAGAATTTGCCATTTTTCCGACTTCAGAAGGAGTTTCTGTAAGTAAATATGTGAAGGAAGTTATAGCCATAATAGAAAAATCTGGAATAAAAAGCAAAACAGGAGCAATGTCAACAGTTATGGAAGCACCCTCACTGGATGAAATTTTTAGTGTAGTTAAAAAATGTCATGAAGCTTTAATATCCATGGGAGCAAGGAGAATACATGTTGACCTGCGCATAGACCATAGGCTGGATAAAGATGCTACGATGGAATCAAAACTAAAGGCAATAGGAAAAGATTAAAGAGAGAAGGTTATTCCATACTATGGATGATTTGTGGGTGGAGAAATATCGCCCTGAGCGCCTGGATGAAGTGGTTGGACAGCCAGGCGTAGTTGAAAGTTTGAGGGCATATGCAAAATCTGGAAATATACCTCATTTGCTTTTTGCTGGACCTGCTGGTACAGGAAAAACAACTTGCGCCATTGCCATTGCGAAGGAAATATTTGGCGAGGCATGGAGGCAAAATTTTGAGGAGTTGAATGCAAGTGATGAGCGTGGTATTGATGTTGTAAGGGGCAGAATAAAAAATTTTGCGAGAACAGCTCCTTTGGGGAATGCATCATTTAAAATCATTTTTTTGGATGAAGCTGACTCTTTAACCTCTGATGCTCAGGCTGCTCTGCGGAGAACAATGGAAAAATATACCAATACATGCAGGTTCATTTTATCCTGTAATTATTCATCAAAAATTATTGAGCCAATTCAATCAAGATGCGCTGTATTCCGCTTCTCTGCAATAAATGAAAGAGATATGAAGGCACATTTAAACAAAATTGCAGAAGCAGAAGGGCTAAACATAACAGATGATGGTATGGATGCATTGATGTATGTTGCAAAAGGGGATTTGCGCAAGGCAATAAATGCATTGCAAGTTTCCGCCAGTTTATCAAAAACAATAGATGCAGAAGTTATTTATAAAACGACTGCAACAGCAAAGCCAGAGGAAGCAAAAAAATTGCTGGAGATAGCTTTAAGAGGAAATTTTATTGAAGCAAGGGCAATTTTAGATAAATTGCTCATTGAATATGGTTTATCGGGAGAGGACATATTGAATGGAATGCATGAGAGCGTTTTTGATTTGCCCGTAGCAGAGAGAATAAAGGCGGAGATTGTGGAAAAAATAGGAGAGGCAGAATTTCGCATTGTAGAGGGAAGTAATGAAAGAATTCAGATAGAAGCTTTAATTGCCCATATTGCCATATTGGGGAGAATGTAGAAATGGAATATATAAGAATGGAGGGCATAAAACAAAATCTCATTCAAAAAAGGCTTTACCAGACATCAATTTTTGAAGCAATAAAAAACAAAAATTCATTGGTTGTTTTGCCAACAGGCTTAGGAAAAACAATAATTGCCATACTTCTCATTGTTCATAAAATAAAAAAAGGAAAAATTCTTTTTCTTGCTCCAACAAAACCATTATGCGAGCAGCATTTGAAATCAATAAAAAAAATTACAACAATTGATAACGTTGCCATTGTTACTGGGGAAATACCTCCTAAAAAAAGAAAGGAAGTATATGATAAAAATGAAATAATTATCGCGACACCTCAAACCATAAAAAATGATTTGGATAAAATTGAGCGCAATAAATTCAGCCTTATTATTTTCGATGAAGCCCACCGTGCAGTAGGAAACTATGCATATGTTGCAATAGCAGATGCTTTCCATAATGCACAAATTCTTGGCTTAACTGCATCACCTGGAAGTGATTATAAAAAATTAAAGGAAGTGCTGATTAATTTACACATAAATCATTTAGAAATAAGGACTGAAAATGATGCTGATGTTTCTCCTTACATTCCAAAGAGATGGATGAGATGGGTTATAATGGAAATGCCATCTGAGATAAAGCTCATATCAAAAAAAATTGATTTATTGCTTTCCCATTTTCTTTCAGAATTAAAAAGATATACAAGGCAGGCAGAATATCTTTCTCCAAAAAAATTGAGTAAAAAAGTGCTTATAGACATACAGCAAAGGATGCAGAGAGATTTAGGAGGGAGAGGAGGAACCCTTTATACTGCAATAAGCATTGTTTCTTCAGCAATAAAAATTGCCCACTTAAAGGATATGCTCACAAGCCAGGGAATAGAGGCAGCAAGAAAATACATCCAAAAACTTGAGATTGATGACACAAAATCTGCAAAGAAAATAAGAGAAAGAAAGGAGTACAGACAGATAAGGGATGCTATCTTTTCTTTCAAAAAAAATCCAAAATTGGAAGCAACAAAGAAAGCTTTGGAAAATCATTTTAAAGAGCATCCAAATGGAAAGGTCATTGTATTTGCAGAATATAGAGATACCATTGACTTCCTTTTTTCTGAATTATCTAAAATGGAAGGGATAAAAGCAACAAAATTCATTGGTCAGGCGAAAGGAAGCGGAAATGGGATGAGCCAAGATAAGCAAAAGAAAACATTAGATGCTTTTAGGCAGGGAAAATACAATGTTCTTATTTCAACAAGTATCGGGGAAGAAGGCATAGATATTCCTGCCACCTCTTTGGTTTTATTTTATGAACCTGTTCCTTCTGCCATTCGATTCATACAAAGGAAGGGAAGAACCGCCCGCGATGGATTGCCCGGAGAGGTAAAAATTTTGATTATGAAAGGTTCTAGAGATGAAGCATATTATTGGAGCAGCAAAAGGAAAGAAAAGAAAATGTATGAGCATATATATCGCCTTAAAGAGGAATTTGGGAAAGAGGATAAAATTAAAAAATTGGAGGGACAGACAAAACTTGATGTTTTTGCAAGTGATTAATTTAAATATTTCCTCTTCCATATACTTTTATGCGAAGGCGAGGAAGAAATCGCTGCCCTAGGTGGGTTGGCAATATGCCTCCTGCTACCTATTACAAGCCAATGAATATGCCAGAAGAAGATGCCATTGTATTGCTGGTTGAGGAATTTGAGGCAATCCGCCTCGTTGATTACCTGGGAATGAGCCAGATGGAAGCAGCAGTCCATATGGGTATTTCTCAAAAAACATTATGGAATGACCTTTCATCAGCAAGGAAAAAACTTTCCGATGCACTGGTAAATGGAAAGCCAATAAAGATAGAAGGAGGGACATACCGTCTCCGCGAGTGGTGAGAAAGTTTTATATAGAACATTAAATATGCATTTTTTAATCGCAATATCTTAATATAACGTGTGTAATAAAGGGATAAGCATGAAAGAAATAGTATTGAAAGTTGCAGAAGGATTATCCCAGGATGTGGGCTCAGGAAGAGCCCGCCTCGATGGAAAGAGCCGAATAGAACTGGACATATCACCAGGAGATATCATTGAGATAGAAGGAGGGAGGAAGACAGCCGCCGTCGTCTGGCGAGCCCGCCCTATCGACGAGGGCAAGGGAATTATAAGAATAGATAATCTCACAAGAAAAAATGCTAGAGTTGGAATTGGAGATAAGGTTATTGTCAGGAAAATCATTCCTAAGGTGGCAAAGCGGGTTATAATGGCACCTGCAATTTCTCAGGGTCAGCGTATTCAGTTTGGACAGGGAATAGAGCATTTGGTTAAGAGAGGGTTGCTTAAGAGACCTGTGAACGCTGGAGATACGATAGTTGTTCCTGGAATTGCATTATTTGGAAATTCTCTGCCCTTTGGTGTTGTGAAGACAGATCCTCATGAGATTGTAAGCATTGGAGAGGAAACGGAGATTATTGTGAAAGAGGAGCCGATAAAGGAGGAGATGCTACGTGTTCCACAGGTGAGCTATGAAGATATAGGGGGGTTAAGGGAAGAAATAATGAAGATAAGGGAAATGATTGAATTGCCCTTGAAGCACCCTGAGCTGTTTGAAAGATTGGGCATAGACCCTCCAAAAGGTGTTTTGTTACATGGTCCTCCTGGAACAGGAAAAACTTTGATTGCTAAAGCTGTTGCAAATGAATCAGGAGCAAGCTTCTTTACTATTAATGGTCCAGAAATAATGAGCAAATTTTATGGACAGAGCGAGGAGAATTTGAGGAAGACATTTGAAGAAGCGGAAAAGAATTCGCCATCCATCATATTCATTGATGAAATTGATGCTATTGCTCCTAAAAGAGAGGAGGTTCATGGAGAGGTGGAGAGGAGAGTTGTTTCACAAATGCTCACCCTTATGGATGGATTAAAAGGAAGGGGGAAAGTTATTGTAATAG
The DNA here is from genome assembly GCA_964530745.1 of uncultured Thermoplasmatales archaeon. Classification (GTDB taxonomy): domain Archaea; phylum Thermoplasmatota; class E2; order UBA202; family DSCA01; genus CAZHBO01. The sequence continues at coordinate 8,095 of CAZHBO010000035.1, forward strand.
GAGCAACAAACAGAGTTGATTCCATTGACCCTGCTTTACGCCGTCCTGGAAGATTTGATAGGGAGATAATAGTTGGTGTTCCTGACAGAAAGGGAAGGAAGGAGATATTGGAAATACATACTAGAGGAATGCCTCTGGCAAAGGATGTTGATTTGGATTATTTGGCAGATGTAACCCATGGATTTGTAGGTGCTGACCTTGCTGCTTTAGCAAGAGAGGCTGCAATGAATGCTCTTCGCCGTTACTTGCCTGAGATTGATTTGGACAAGCCAATTCCAACAGAAATTTTGCAAAAAATGGAAGTAAAAATGAATGATTTCAGGGATGCTCATAAGGCAATAGAGCCTTCTGCGTTGAGGGAAGTTCTCATTGAGATTCCCAAGGTAAAGTGGGAGGACATTGGCGGGCTGGAAGAGGTGAAGCAAAGATTGAAGGAAGCGGTGGAATGGCCATTAACGGATCCGCAAATGTTCAAAAAATTGGGAATAAGACCTCCAAGGGGAATTTTATTATATGGACCTCCTGGCACAGGAAAAACAATGCTGGCAAAGGCAGTTGCAACAGAATCGAATGCAAACTTTTTATCAATAAAAGGACCTGAGGTATTTTCAAAATGGGTCGGAGAGAGTGAAAAAGCTGTTAGAGAGATATTCAAAAAGGCTAAGCAGTCAGCCCCTTCTATCATTTTCCTAGATGAGATTGATGCACTTGCTCCAAGGAGAGGAATGTATGAGGGCTCTCGAGTTACAGAAACAGTTGTCAATCAATTGCTTACTTCCATGGATGGACTGGAGAGGATGAGCGACGTTGTCATCATAGGGGCAACAAACAGACCAGACATTTTAGACTCATCCCTACTTCGCCCAGGGAGATTTGATGAATTAATCATGGTGGGACAGCCTGATAAAGAAGCTAGGAAGGAAATATATTCCATACATACTAAGGACATGCCTCTTGAGAAGGACGTTGATATTGAAGAGCTTGCCGAGATGAGCGAGGGATATGTTGGTGCAGACATAGAGGCAATTTGCAGGGAGGCAGCAATGATTGCATTGCGAGAGAACAGAGAAACAAAGAAGGTAAAAAGGGAGCATTTCATGAAGGCATTGGAAAAAGTTCATCCGTCTGTTGATGATGAAATGATTGAATATTATAAAGAAATAGCAAATAAACTTGGTAAGGGAATAGCAAAGAGAGAGATAGCAAAAGGAATAGAAGTGATGTAAAAAAAGATAAAGTTAAAAAGGTGTCTGTGTATTCAAAAAGGTGGAAAAATGAAGGTAATGGAGAATGAATTAAGAGGCAAAAGAGTCATGAGTAGTGAAGGCATGGTAATAGGAACACTGCGCAACATAACTGTAAATGAGAAAACAGGGAAACTGGAGAACATATTGGTTGAGCCATCTGATAAAATTGACCCGCGCCTTTATCATCAAGATGAGCAAGGATATTTGCTTTTCCCATTTGAATCAGTAAAATCTGTGAGAGATGTGATAATACTAGGAGAAGAATAGTTTCATATGAGACCTTTTTTCGATCCAGAAGGTGTTGCAGTAGTTGGGGCTTCCTCTCATCCTGGCAAAATAGGATATGAAATAGTTAAAAATGTTAGTAAGGTAAAGAAGGTATATCCCATAAACCCTCATGCAAAAGAAATTTTGGGTATACCATGCTATCCATCCATTTCAGCAATAGATGGAGACGTAGAGCTTGCCATCTATGCTTTACCATCCAAGCATATTTTGGAAGTAATAGAAGAGTGTGCCAAAAAAGGGATAAAGAGTATGGTTGTTGTATCAGGTGGTTTTAAGGAAGTTGGAAATGAAGATTTGGAAAGGAAAATGGTTGAGAAAGCAAAGAAAAATGGCATACGCATAATTGGTCCAAATTGCATAGGCGTCTTTAACGCAAAAAATGGATTTAATACCTTTTTCCAAACAAATTTTGAACTTCCTTCTTCGGGCAATCTTGCCATACTAACTCAATCTGGAACATTTGGGATTGGTCTGCTTGAGGAAATTGCTCCTTTTACAGGAGTATCAAAATTTGTTTCCTATGGGAATAAAGCTGATGTTGATGAGATTGACATGCTTGAATATTTTAAGCATGATGATGAAACAAAATTTGTTGCTATGTATATAGAGGGATTGGAGAATGGCAGGAAATTTTTTGAGAAAGTAAAGGAAGTTAAAAAGCCGGTTGTTATATTAAAAGCAGGAAGAACCTCTTTAGGAGCAAAGGCAGCGTCTCTGCATACTGGAGCATTGGCAACAAATTATGAAATCCTTCGTGGAGCATGTCATCAGTATGGTGCTATTCTTGCTGATGATTTTGAGGAATTCATCGCTATCATTTCAATGCTTGCAATGCAACCTTTGCCCAGAGGAGGGAAAATTGGGATGGTTACAAATGGTGCGGGTCCATGCGTCATGGCAGCAGATTACATTTATTCCTCCCGTCATTTAGAGCTTCCATCCTTAAAATTAAATGCTTCGTCATTGCCTTCATTTGCCATTCCTTCAAATCCAATAGATTTGACGGGAAGCGCTACAGCAGAGCATTTTATAATGGCATTGAGAGAGCTCGCTAATTCAGATATTGACATAATTCTTTCCTTTTTCGTTTTTCAGGATGCACCACTTGCCTTGACTATGCAAGCTTTTTATGATGCCATAGAAGAAATAAAAAAACATGAAAAAATGTTAATAGGAGTAGCCATTGGAGGAAAATTTACTCAAGAGCAAAGAAAAAAAATGGCTCGTCATGGCATCCCTGTTTTTAAAGAACCAAGCGTTGTGATAAAAGCATTGGAAAAGATTGTGAGATATTCGAAATGGAGGCAGAGAAATGAGAATAGCGGTTCTTGATAGAGATAAATGTCATCCAAAAAAATGTTCTCAGGAATGCATGAGTTATTGCCCCAGGGTGAGAAGTGGGGATAAAACAATTGTTATGGATGAGGAAAGCGGTAAGCCAATAATCTCTGCCGAGCTGTGCGTTGGTTGTGGAATTTGTGTGCATAAATGTCCTTTCCATGCAATACATATTGAAAATTTGCCTGAAGAGCTGGAGGAGGAGTTGATTCATCAATTTGGGGAGAATGGATTCCATCTCTTTCGCTTACCTTTACCAAAAAAAGGTCGCATAGTTGGCATTCTCGGGCAAAATGGTATTGGGAAAACAACGACATTACGTATCCTTGCTGGAAAAATTATTCCAAATCTTGGAAAATGGGAAAATCCACCCTCGCCAGATGAAGTTTTGGAGAAATGGAAAAGGACGGAGATGTATGAATATTTTAAAGCCATTCTCAATGAAAAAATGAAGGTTGCATTTAAGCCACAGTATGTGGACACTCTTGCCAGCATGAAAGGAAAGGTAGGTGATGTTGTTGAGGATGATGATATTGCAGAGCAATTGGAGTTGAAGAATATATTAAAAATGGAGATGAAACATATTTCTGGAGGAGATTGGCAGAGAGTGGCAATTGCTGCAACACTACAAAAGGATGCTGACATTTATTTTATTGACGAACCTTCTTCCTATCTCGATATAAACAATCGCCTCCAGATGGCTAGAGTAATAAGAAACATGGCTGATGAAAAAATGATTGTTGTTGTTGAGCATGACCTTGCTGTCCTAGATTTTCTTGCCGACATTGTCCATCTCATCTATGGAAAAAAAGGAGTATATGGAATTGTTACACATCCAAAATCTGTGAGACATGGAATAAATGTTTACCTATCTGGCTATTTAAAGGAGGAAAATGTTCGTTTTGGAGAAGAAATAAAATTTGAGATTCATCCCCCAAAGGAGATGAAGGAACTGGAAACATTGGTTTCCTTTAATAGACTAAAAAAAGTTTTTGAAAATTTTTCAGTAGAGGTGGAGAAAGGAAAAATTCATGAAGGAGAAGTTATAGGTGTAGTTGGTCCAAATGCAATTGGAAAGACAACTTTTGTGAAAATGCTCGCTGGAGTTATCGAACCTACAGAAGGAAGCATTGATTCTCAAGTTAAAGTAAGCTACAAACCCCAATATATAAAACCCGTTTCCGGTACAGTTGATGAAATTTTTAAAAGAACAAATTTAAATCCTTTCTATGAAAAAGAAGTTGCAAAACCTTTAGGTATAGATGAGCTAAAAGATAGAGAAATAAAAGAACTTTCGGGAGGTGAATTGCAGACAGTTGCAATCGCCCTTTGTTTATCCAGAGAGGCAGATGTTTATTTATTAGATGAGCCATCCGCATATTTAGATGCAACACAGCGTATGAAAGTAGCAAAGGTTATCAAAAGGGTCATGGAAAAAGGAGGGGTTGCCGCCTTGGTTGTCGACCATGATGTTTATTTTATCGATATGGTCAGCCAATCTTTAATGGTATTTACTGGGAAGCCAGGCAAAGAAGGCAAGGGAATGGGTCCATTTGACCTTCGCACTGGAATGAACATTTTTTTGAAAGAATTGGGCGTAACATTTAGAAGGGACGAGGAAAGCAACCGTCCTAGGGTAAATAAACCAGATTCACGTCTTGACAGAGAGCAGAGAGCAATGAATGAATATTACTATGAACCTCTAACTTAGCTTTTTTACCATGACGAAAGCATCCTCACCATTTTGATAATAATTGGGAATAACTTCCTTCTTTTCAAATCCTAAGGCAAGATAAAATTTTTGAGCATCTGTATTACTCCTTCTCACCTGAATTTCTAGGAGGGATGCTTTGCTTTCATTTTCCACATGCTTTATTAAATTTTTTCCATGTCCTCTCCTTCTAAAAGAAGGATGAACCGCTATTGAAATAATGATGGCTTTGCATCCCATTTTTACTGCAATTATATACCCAACAACTTTACCATTTTCTTCTGAGACAAAGAAATGTGAATGCAGGAATCTTTTGAATACAAATAAAGGATAAGGATGGAGAAAAGATAGCTTTTCTATTTCCATTACTGCCGGCAAGTCCTTCTCCTCGCATTTGCGTGTCATGATGCAATAATGTCATTCTAAATTTTATTTTTGTTGCTATATTCCGTGCCATGTAGCCTCGTTGACAACATGAACAAAGAATCCATCTGCAATTGTTATGT
>CAZHBO010000036.1:0-13025 GCA_964530745.1 uncultured Thermoplasmatales archaeon
CATTACTTTCTTTAATAACATCATTCGGATCAACTATAATCTTAATTTTATGATTCTCTGGATTTTCGAGTGTGATGGTTTTTGTTATTGTTGCATAATCGTTTGCCATGATATATGGAATAATACCGGTTCCAATAAAGATCTCTCGATTATTGTACAAGTCGATGATCGAATATTCTACATTTGAAGAATCGAGGTAATAGCTGTAAATCCGTGCTTTTACTGTTAGTGATTCGTTATCCTTGGTAAAGGTGATATCATCAGTGAGTATATTTAGATCTGGTTGGACTGTGCAAGTCGACTTATAATAGCACACATAACCAATATCATATTGCTCATGTCCAGAAATACCCTCATAAATGCCATCTATTTTATTAGGATCACTATGATGTTTCTCTCCTCCAATCTCTCCGTCACCATCTAAATCTGATCTACTCATACAAAGATCATAACGATGATTGACACCAAATAAGTTAGTATTCCAAAATTCAAATAACGGTTTTTTATTAATGATATCAATACTGAGATTATTCCAAATAAGTCTATCAGATCTACTATCATTCGGATGACCAGCACTTATTCCGTTAATCCACAGTTCTATCTTTGACTTATCAAGATCATTACCATGACTCCCTCCAACACCTAATTCAAATTTAGTAACTGTAATGTTCATGGTCTTATTATATCTAATCTCCAACCCCTTTGAATCACAAAAACTTGCTGCTGTGCAATTATCTATACTACCAAAGCTATGCTGGCCATTATTTACATAAACATCTATAGAATTTACAGGCGAATAATCTTTACCATCAAAACTCCTAGCATATATAGTTACCCATCTATCAGTAATAATTTTGGTGGTATTCCAACTGTATCTCCAGGAGGATGTGCCAGTAACATTTTTCCAGCCACTACAATCTATGTTTATTTCTACTAATTCTATATTTCCATCGGGATCATTGGCTGATCCTTGGATTTCTATAGTGCCTGAAACAACATCGTTATCTTCTGGATAAAAAATCTCCACAGTTGGTGGTAAATTACTTGGATGTGTGTTATTGTAATAATAGCACACATAACCAATATCATATTGCTCATGTCCAGAAATACCCTCATAAATGCCATCTATTTTATTAGGATCACTATGATGTTTCTCTCCTCCAATCTCTCCGTCACCATCTAAATCTGATCTACTCATACAAAGATCATAACGATGATTGACACCAAATAAGTTAGTATTCCAAAATTCAAATAACGGTTTTTTATTAATGATATCAATACTGAGATTATTCCAAATAAGTCTATCAGATCTACTATCATTCGGATGACCAGCACTTATTCCGTTAATCCACAGTTCTATCTTTGACTTATCAAGATCATTACCATGACTCCCTCCAACACCTAATTCAAATTTAGTAACTGTAATGTTCATGGTCTTATTATATCTAATCTCCAACCCCTTTGAATCACAAAAACTTGCTGCTGTGCAATTATCTATACTACCAAAGCTATGATACCATGGCTCCATCAATGGATAATTGTCCTTATTGTTTCCTCCAGAAATACGATATGGTGTATCTCCTATTCCATCTCCATCTGTATCTGTACCATTATAATCATCCCAATAGTTTCCACCAGAAGGATAGCCATTATCCCAAATATTACTACAATCATCATAGGCATTTTGAGTATTTCCAATGAAATTATTATGATAGAATTTGTTATTGCTGGAGAAGGTCCAGCAGATGCCATAATAATTGTTTGAATAAATGTTGCAGTTTGAGATTGTATTGCTTGATGAAGAGTACGCATGGATGCCATGATTGTTTGAATAAATGTTGCAGTTTGAGATTGTATTGCTTGATGAAGAATGAGTATAGATGCCAAAATGACTGTTTGAATAAATGTTGCAGTTTGAGATTGTATTGCTTGATGAAGAATAAGCAAGCAATATGCCATCCTCATTGTTTGAATAAATGTTGCAGTTTGAGATTGTATTGTTGGGTGAAAAATCAAGCCAGACGCCATCCTCATTGTTTGAATAAATGTTGCAGTTTGAGATTGTATTGTTGGGTGAAAAATCAAGCCAGACGCCATCCTCATTGTTTGAATAAATGTTGCAGTTTGAGATTGTATTGTTGGGTGAAGAGGGAGCATAAATGCCATAATAATTGTTTGAATAAATGTTGCAGTTTGAGATTGTATTGTTGGGTGACTCCTGGAGACAGATACCATAATAATTGTTTGAAATGTTGCAGTTTGAGATTGTATTGCTTGATGAAGAATACGCATAGATACCATAATTATTGTTTGAATAAATGTTGCAGTTTGAGAGTGAATTGTTGCTGGAATAATAGGCATAGATGCCATCACCATCATAATTGTTGCTTATGTTGCAATTGTAAATTGTATTGTTATAGGAATAATAAAGCCTGATGCCATGGCCATTGTTGCCTGTTATGGTGCAATTGTAGATTGAGGTATTATTTACGTGATATATTTTCACGCCAACATTTGGCCAATTGCCACTATTTCTTATTGTAAATCCTTGTATTGTTACATTGTTTGCGGTTATATTCACAACATCTCCTGTATTGCTTCCATCAATAATCGTTGTATTTCTATTCTCCCCTATCAAGCTTATTCTTTTGCTTATTGTTATGTTTTCATAATATGTTCCTTTATAAACAAAAACTGTATCTCCATCACTGGCATTATCTATTGCATCTTGAATTTTTGTATAATTGTTTGGACCAGAGCCACCGACATAAAGAGTTTTTCCAGATGCAGTAATTTCTGTTGGATTTTTTAAATTAGAAGATTTATTAGGGCTGCTACTTTTAAATTTCAATGACCCTTTACTTAAATTCGTTAGAGGCTTCAAAATTTCGTCTGTATTGGTTTGTTTTTTGAGAATATTATCTGGCTCATTATTATTAATATCATTCCCTTTGTTTCCATAAACTATGCTTCCAAAAGCTGTTCCAACTAAGACAACAACGGCAAAAACCGCCAAGATTTCTTTCTTCGCCACCGTTTTCCTCGCCTCAAAAATATAATATAATTTTTGTTTTAAAATTTTCGACAGGTCTTTTCTAAAAATTGCTCTCTATCAAAAAATTTTAATTTTGTAATGCCATCTTTTATCATGAAAATTGCATTGGCTATTGCTCTAGCCGTACTTTTTTTCATGCCAGTTAGTGGATATATTAACACATTCCATCCTGAAAAAAATAATGTTGTGGCAGAGCTTAACCGTCAGATAGAAATTCCCCCTGGAGGAGATTACTACATCCATTTTTCGCCAGAAAAAGGCATAGATGTAAAAAATGTTTCATATATCCATAATCTCACCCAAAAAGAAAAAAGGGCTGTGGCGAGAGCGCCATCCTGGTTGCAACGTGAGCTGGCAAAGCAATTTAGATTCATTGGCGAAGAATATGCAGATTTGTTGCTAAGTGTAGATAAAAAATATGTTGATGAAATTGCTTTTTCCATAGCATATTCTCCAGTTGGGGATATTCCTTCGCCAGAGATATTATATGACAATGCATACTTTATTTATGAAAATGACCGCCACCTTGATTATGTGAAGGTAGTAGATGTAAATAGTGGGAGCAATTATTATTCTACATTGCAATATAAAATCATTGAAGATGGCAAAGAAAAAGAAATTTTTTGTCCTCCTTCCATATACTACTGGTTCGTTGTTTCTCCCAGGGCAACGGTGGAGAACGCTGACTACGTATACAACAAATTTTGGAGAGAATACCTATTTTACCATAACGACATAGGATATCCTCTGTTGATGGAGAAATTGCATAATATAAAATATTTATGGGATTGTGAATCCTATTATCCCCCTGCATACAGAACATGGAATTGGAGTCTGAAAAATCATCCTACCGCTATAGAGGCAATAAATTATTGGGTTGGAAAAAGCATAACTGCCCTTGCTATAGATGGTCGACCTCTCCAGCCAAATGAAGTATATCATGGACACAACGGATTGTGTGGGGAAATTCAAGAAATTGCGGTTGCTGCCCAAAGAGCTGCCCTCATCCCGACTGCTCCCATAAATTGTTTGGGGGAGGACCATGTATGGAGGGAGTTTTATGAGCGAGGGTGGCATGAATGCGACAATTGGTGGGCAGATAAAGGAGGCAGCGTAGATAACTTTGATGAATATCGCTATAGATGGGACAAAATTATCTCTGCTTTATTTGCCTGGAAGGGAGACAGTTCTATATACGATGTTACAGACCATTACATTCATAAAGAAGATAGAGGGAATGTAAAAGTTATCGTTAAAGACTGTTTTGGAAATCCAGTGGATGGAGTAAGGATTATGGTCTTTGGTTCATGGAAAGCAAATGATTTTAAGGATAAGATGTGGGATAAGATGGTGGGGAAACTATGGTCTTTAATGCCAGAAAAAATAAAGGATAAATGGGAGGATGAATATGAAAAGGCGAAGAAATGGTATCATGAGCATATCCCAGGACTCATTCCATGGGTTTTGCCCAGCATATGGAATTATACTGATATGGAAGGCAAATGCATGTTTCACCTAGGCGAGGGGCATTCTTATTTATTTGCATTACAAAAAGATGATGTAATCTATTTCGGACCTTGGGCTGTTGGGAAAAGCAACGCTTTCCATTATATAATAACAATTTTTCCAAATGAAACAAGGGAAATTAAAATAACTTTTGTTATTCCCGATGGAATGCCATTAGTTAAAAAAGAAAATGTCCTTCCATCTCTAAGCAGTGGGGATTATGAAATAAATGTTTCCTTCGACACATCTGCATATCAAATACAGCGTAATGTATGGGACTGGAAATATGGGAGGGAAGAAGTCTCTCCTTACATAAAATTTTTTATTGTTGATAAAGAAAATTTTGAAAAATATGAACAAGGAGAAAAATTTGATTGTTATGAATATTGCTACTCGCCATCAAACAAAATTACATTTAATGCCAGCAATAAAGAATGGTATCTAATTTTCAAAAATGATGCAAGGAGAAGCATAGTTTTGGTAAATTTTTCTTTAAATGTTAAAACAAATGTTGGAGGAGATTATATTTGCATAAACAAGCCATGGAGTGATGTATTCGATGTCCCTACTTTTAATATAGGCGATGTTGTAACCATAGAAGGTGTATCAACTTGCAATGGAATCATACAAATCAATAATCAAACATTTGATGTCCATGACCATTGGAAAATTTACTGGAATACATCTTTCCTTAGACCTGGAAAGTATACTATAAAGGCAAAATGTGGAAATTTTGAAAAAGAATATGAAATTTGCCTTGTAGATGCATCTCCCCCCATTTTAAAATTAAATGCCTTGGATAAAAAAATTTTTGAAGGAAATGTATTGATTAAAGGGAGAGCATATGATAATGTTGGCGTGGATAAGGTAGAGTTGGAAATAGATGGAAAGGTTATACCTCTTGAAAAAAATTTTTCTTATAGCTGGAATGGCTCTGTTGGAGAGCATATTATAAACATAAAAGCAACAGACTGGCAAGGACTGGAGACTGTAGAAAAAGCAAGTGTAATAATTAATGAATCTGGAAGAAAATGGGGACCAGTGATAAATGAAATATTTTATTCTCCAAACGAGCCAACTAACGAGAGCAATATTATTGTATATGCCAATATAACAAAGGGAAGTCCATTTGGAATTAAAAAAGTAGAAATAGAAATTAATGGCAAAATAAAGGAAATGTTCAGATATGGAGATAACCCTGTGCAAAGTAGAGATGAAGAAGATCCACTAAAAAATGAAAGTAACTCTCCATGCTATGGGATAGAACTTGGACAGTTTGAATCTGGCAGCATAATAAAATTTTTAGTAAAGGCATTTGATAATGCTAATAATGTAGCCATATCAAAAGAAATGATCATTCATGTAAAATAATTGCATCATAGCAAAAAATTTTATGGCTATTCTTATTACCATGCTAGAATGCCTGTTGCTTCTGCCCCTGGAAAAGTTATTCTGCTTGGCGAGCATGGCGTTGTGTATGGACAGCCATGCTTATCTGTTGCAATAGATTTGAGAGTAGGGATTGAAATAGAGGAGGGGGAGGAATTTATTGTCAATGGCAAAAAAATGGACAGCAGGAGACATACATACATTAAACATGCTGTCGATAAATTGTGGAAGGGGAATCCTTTAAACATTACTACTTTTTCAAAGATTCCATCAGCAAGTGGACTGGGTTCATCTGCAGCCGTGACAGTTGCAACTGTCGCCTGTCTTCTTAAAATGAATAATGCCTTCAATCTTGAAGAAACTGCAAAGAAAAGTTTTGAAGTGGAGTATGAAGCTCAGGGTGGAGGGAGTCCAAACGATACATCTATCTGTACTTATGGCTCTGCAATTTTGCTTTCCAATAAAGAAAAAGATGGTTTTATTTGGAGTATTGCCAGAAAAGAAAAAAGATGGTTTGTTTATCCTATAGATGTTCCCGATATAAAGCTTGTAATTGGCATGACAGGAATTAAATCAAAAACAGAAAAACAGGTTAGAAAAGTCAAAAAATTTGTGAAATACTCTTCTTTTGCCAGAGAGCTTACAGAAGAGATTGGCTCTCTGGTAATGGAAGGAATGACCGCCCTTAGGAGAAAAGATTTTACACGCCTTGGAGAAATAATGAATGAAGACCAAAAGATTCTACATACCCTGGGAGCGAGTTCTTCGGAGCTCGAAAAATTAATTTCATCTGCCATCAAAGCAGGGGCATATGGCGCCAAGCTTACTGGAGCAGGAGGAGGCGGAAGCATGATTGCTTTAACTGAGGAGCATGAAAAAATTGCAATGGTGATAGAAAAAGCTGGTGGAAAGGCAATGGTTGTATCTATCTCCCATGAAGGGGTAAAGGTATGGGATTAAACTTCATGGAAAACCATACCTGTTAAAACTTTAGGATCAAACCATGTTGACTTTGGTGGCATATTTTTCTTTTCATCTGCTACTCTTTCCAATTCCTCAATGCTTGTTGGATGGAGGTAAAAGACTGCATCATTTCCTTCCTCAACATATCTCTCGTATTCCTTTCTTTCCATTTTCCCGCCAACAAAGAAGATATTGGGGTCTTTTCTTACATCTTTTATTCCAAGGATGGGCTCAAGTATCTTTTTCTGCAATATGTTGACATCCAATGCCTCTACCACTCCCTTCGGTATATCTTTAGGTATTAACTCCCACCATTTTCCCTCAAAATACATTTGTATCTCATGCTTTCTCGGCTCCCTCATTTCCCTCATTTCAGAAACAAAAAAATTTTTTTCTAAATCTTCTATAAAACGTTCGTTTTCTATCTTCCTTATTACCCTGTTATATGGTAAAATCCTCACTTCATCATCACTTGCCGCAAAAATCATGACATAACTTGCTTCCTTTCCATTATATTTTTTCATGTACTCATAAGCAGCCCTCATACGATGGTGACCATCTGCAATGTAAAGCTCCAATGGCAAAAAATATGATTTAATTTTTTTGATCATTCCTTCATCGCTTATCTTCCATAAAGTGTGAATATATCCATATTTTGGGAAAGAAATGATGGGCTCCTTTTTCATTATTTCGTCCATAATATCTTTTATTTTTTTGTTTGAGCGGAAAATTGTCCACACCAAGCCAGTATGAGCTTTTGTTGCTTCAATATGCTTTATCCTATCCTTTAAAGGTTCCTCCCTTGTTTCCTCATGCTTCTTTATTTTCCCTTTTTCATAGTCCAAAAGGGAGACTGTAAAGATGAATCCTCTCTGGCTGAATTCCTTGCTTTTCTCTTCATAAAAATAAATGGATGGCTCATCTCTAAACATATATTTTTTGCTCTCTTCAAATGCCTTCCTTGCATTTTCATATTTTTCTTCTCCCTCTCCTTTTGGGAGTATTATATGAATGGCATTTTCTTTTTCCTTTCTCAATTCATCTGCCTCTTCCTTGCTTATAATATCATATGGCTTTGTACAAAATTTTTCAGGATGGAGAGGGCGAAGACCGCTGAACTCCTTTATCTCGACCATGTTAAAAGGCATGCAAAAACGATTTAAAAATATATGGAAAATAGAAACGCTTTATAATTACAAGGGGATACAAAAGTATGAATGTCTGCCCACTTGATTTCCGTTATGGAAGAGAAGAGATAAAAAAAATTTTTAGTGAAGAAGCGAGACTTTCTTATCAACTTAAGGTGGAAGCCGCCCTCGCAAAGGCACATGCAGCAGTTGGAAACATTGCAGAAAAGCATGCAAAAAAAATTGCAGAAAAGGCAAATGTGAAGTATGTAAATGTAGAGAGAGTGAGAGAGATAGAAAAGGAGATACATCACGATGTTATGGCGATGGTGAAAGCTTTAGCAGAGGTTTGTGGAGAATCTGGAAAATATGTTCACCTTGGAGCAACTTCCTATGACATTGTTGATTCTGCCAATGCTCTACAAATGAGGGATGGTTTGGACATAATAGAAAATGGCATCGTTGCTCTCAAAAAAAGTCTTGCATCACTTGCAGAAAAATACAAAGATGCCATCATGCTTGGAAGGACTCACGGACAGCATGCATTGCCCATTACCTTTGGTCTTAAAATGGCTGTTTTTGCTTCAGAGATGGAAAGGCATAGAAAAAGAATACAACAATGTAAGGAGGAAATTTGTGTTGGAAAAATGTCAGGAGCAGTTGGAAGTGGTGCAGCAATGGGAGAAAAATTTTTTGAGATACAGGAGAAAGTAATGAATGAACTGGGATTAAAGGCAGAGATTCCATCCACACAAATTGTTGGAAGAGATAGATACATATTTGTTATCTCAACTTTATCAAATATTGCCACATCTTTAGAAAAATTTGCAACAGAAGTCAGAAATTTGCAGAGAAATGAGATTGGGGAAGTGGCAGAAGCTTTTGAAAAAAAACAGGTAGGCTCTTCAACAATGCCCCATAAAAGAAATCCAATAACATGCGAGCAAATTTGTGGATTAGCTAGGATAATAAGGAGTATGCTTTTGCCCGCGTGGGAAAACGCAATACAATGGCATGAGCGAGATTTATGCAATTCTTCTTCTGAAAGATTCATCATCCCACATGCTTTTATACTGACTGACTGGATTCTTTTCCAAATGGAAAAAGTATTTTCAAGCCTAGAGGTATATCCAGAAAAAATGAGAGAAAACGTGGAAAAAAGTAAAGGTTTGCCATTAGCGGAGGCGGTTATGATGCTTTTGGTTAAAAAAGGAATGAACAGGCAGGAAGCACATGAAATTTTGCGTATTTCTTCACTAGAGGCGATCAGGAAAGGAAAGCATCTGCGTGAAATTTTAACCAAAAATGAGAAAATTTTATCTTTACTGACAAAAAAAGAAATAGAAGATGCCCTAAATGCAGATAATTACATTGGAGAAGCAAAAAAATTAGTGGAGATGACATTAAAAAATATTAAGTAAAGCGGGCTCGGTGGGATTTTCGAGCAGGTCTGCCCTGCAATTCGAACCCACGACCGACAGGTTAAGAGCCTGCTGCTCTACCTAGCTGAGCCACGAGCCCACGAAGATAGCAATACTAATAGATATAAAACATTTGCTTTTATGCCTTATAACGGGAGAGATATTTTGCATCAATTTCATCTGCAATATATACATCCCTTCCTGCCCTGAGTATTGTTATACCATCTTCCATTGCTTTTGCAGCATCTATGCACAAAATAACTGGATTCTCTGTCCTTATTTTACCTGCTTCCATTGCTTTCTCAACACTCCCACTTAAATGAACTTTGTTTCTATCTATAGGAAAGAGCCCTTGTTCGAGCACAATTTCAACCTCTTCCTCCGTTACAGGATAAAAAAGTTCATCTACATCAGCAGGAGGAAGGTCAGAGAGATCAACATCTATGGTATGGGCATAGGTTGCCCTAATTTTTTTTCCTTCCACCTGGTATCTTCCTTTCTCATCTGTCTCTGCTATAGCCCTTATATGCTTGACCCTCAACCAATGAAAATCTTCTCTTCTTCTTTTAATGGCATCCGCCATTTCCCCCATATCAACCCATCCTTTCTCATCCATCTCCACTTCAAACTGCTCTGGGAAATGTCTCAGTATGCCAATCATCGTCCCGCTCAACTTCCTAATTTCCCAGTCATTCATCACAAATTTTCCTTCTTCTCCACAAATGGGGCATTTCTCTCCCCTATAATACCCATGCTCACTACATTCTCCTAACATGTTTTCCCTCATTTCCTTAATTCACCTATTGTTGTTTTTCTTTCAGCAAATGCATTATGTTTATGGATTGATTCTAAACTTTCACTCCTAGCAATAACCATTACATCATCATCTACATCTTTAAACCTTTCAAGAACATTTTTTAGCATATCTCTTACAACATCTTCAACAAACTTTGGATTCTCATGGGCTTGGATAACAACATCTTTCTCATCCTGTCTTTTCAAAATTTCATATGTGGGAGTGCTCATGGATTGCTCTGCTATATCTATCAACTCATCAGCATCAATATCTCCCCTTGTCTCCATAATGAGTGTAGCAATGTTCCTTTGGTTGTGGGTCATATAACCACCATGTGTTTTTCTTATGGTTTCCATTGCACAGGGACATGCAGTCATACCCATTACCTCAACACCAATAAATTTTTTTATACATTCTTCCTTTGCTATTGCTCTTGCCATTATTTTATATGGTTCCATTGTTTTTTTCTTCCCAGGTGTTATTCTCTCCAGAAAATAATCTGCCTTTGCATGCACCTCTGCCCTTGTTGCATATTCATGTTTTTTCAGCAATCTTTGTGCTATCTCCGCACACAATGCTTCAAGGCTTGGAGAAGGCTTTTTTACAGACTCATCCACTACCTCCTCTATAACTTCAACATTTCTTGATAAATCGCTCCCTTTTCTAGAAGCTGGCAAATCGACAAAA
Source organism: uncultured Thermoplasmatales archaeon (assembly GCA_964530745.1). Lineage (GTDB taxonomy): Archaea > Thermoplasmatota > E2 > UBA202 > DSCA01 > CAZHBO01. The sequence continues at coordinate 10,945 of CAZHBO010000036.1, forward strand.
ACATCCATTGTTGGTATCAAAAAAACAACCCTTGTAGGGCGCTTTATGCTAACCTGCTTTTTTATGCCTTTTATCCCAACTCTAGTGAGTTTGAAGCTTGCTTGGGGTTTCCAAGCTTGCACATCTGGTAAACCCATGTTAGGGCAATAGTTCCTCAAATATTAATCTTATCCCTCAATTTTTTTATGCATTCCTGACAAAGCTGGGAAGGCTTTTCCATTGCCTCCATCAAAGAATTTGAAAATTGCATTACGCATCCGTTTTTACAATGGGGCAAGCCAAAGACATGACCGATCTCATGGATAGCCTCTTTCTCAATCATTTCAATGTTGCCAAGACGATAGGAAGAAACAACTGCCTTTCCATCTCCAGCAAGCCCAAATATGAAATTCATTCCATTGGTATAAATATCAACATCAACAATCCATAATGATGCTTCTTCAAGCAAATTGAGAAGGGCAGGAGCATAATATTGTCTCCTTTTTTCATTAAAAGCACATGGAGGAGGTTTCATTGAGCCTTTATAAATTACTTCCACCGAAAAAGTCTCTTCTATACTTTTCGAGATTTGCTTGATATGTGGCAAAGCATAAAGGTAAAGGTGCATCAATGCAGGGGAAGGGATTCGAACCCTTGAAGGTCTACACCACAAGGCCCTGAACCTTGCGCCGTTGGCCAGGCTTGGCTACCCCTGCATGAAAGTGCAATCATAAAAATTATATAGAGTTTGTTATTCTCAGCCCGATTCCATGGAGTCACAAAAAAATTTTGAGGATTTGAAGGCAGAAATCATTGAAAAAGGATTGTGTGCGAGGTGTGGGGGTTGCGTTTCTTTTTGCAGTGCTAACCGCCTTAATGCAATTGGCATGGATTATGGACTTCCTGATTTTATTAATAAGCAAAACTGCCTTGAATGTGGGATATGCTATATGATATGCCCCATGACAGATGAATTGAATGAATCGTTGGAAAAAAAATTTGGAGATGAAAAAAGCATAGGAAATGTTATAGACATAATTTCAGCAAGAACGACAAGTGAGGAAATAAAAAAATATTGTAGCGATGGTGGAGTTGTTACATCCTTATTACATTTTCTTTTAGATACAAACATAATTGATGGAGCGGTTGTCGTAAAGCAAATAAAACCAGGAGTTCATATGCCAATACTTGCCTCATCATTTGCAGAAATTTTAGAAAGTGCAGGCACAAGCTTAACAACCTTACCAACTGTCAATGAGCTTAAAAATTATACGTCCTATGCTTCCATTCTTCCTGAGCTTAGGGAAATTTCAGGAAGTTTTGTTGAAAAAGTGGCAGTTGTGGGGACACCATGCCAAATAAAAACGATAAGAAAAATGCAGGCAGTCAATATTTTGCCCTCAAGCATAACTAAATTTACCATTGGTCTTTTCTGCATAGAGAATTTTACATTCAATCCTACAAATATAACAAAATTTGAGGAAGTCATCGAAGGCAGAATGGCAGATATTAAAAAAGTGAATATCAAGGATGAGATGATTATTACTTTCAAAGACGGAAGAACAAAAAACATACCATTAGAAAAATTAGAGGGCATTGCAAGAGAATCTTGTTTGCATTGCGCCTTACCCTTTTCCAACATTTATTCAGATATCTCTGTTGGAGGACTTGCATCTCCAGATGGATACACAACAGTTATATTAAGAACAGAACAAGGAGAAAAATTGTTTAAGCAAGCAGTGGATGAAGGATATATGGAATTAAACCAAGAATGGGAAAAAGAAGATGCCATAAAAAAAGTTAAAGAATTTACCAAAAGAAAGCTGGAAAGGGCTTCAAAATTTAGATGAAAAATTAGAAAAACTTCCATACAGTTATTTCATCTGAGCCACCATATTTCCCATTGTTATCATAAGCAACAACCTTTATTGTATGCCTTCCAAAACATATTCCATTCCAAAGCCACTCATATGGGGATTCATTATCACTATATCTAAAAACATCATCAACATAAAATTCAACTTTTTGCAATTTTTCAAGGCTTTCGGCTTCTACGGTAATTTTACCGATAATGAGTACCCCTTTATCTTTAAAAATTGGAT
>CAZHBO010000037.1:0-12994 GCA_964530745.1 uncultured Thermoplasmatales archaeon
TTATTGCATTTTAGAGTCATATAGGATGCATATCATACATTTTGAGGAATATCCTAAAGGCATTAGTAATACGAGAGACATTTACTCCTCTAGCAAAGCTCCTATCTCTTTTAATGTTTCTGGTTTTTCCAAGTAATCTGTTCATAACAAAATCTATATAAAAGAGAAGGCATTTACTTTCCACAAATGGGAATGAGAAAATTAACTCTTACAGCGCTTATTGCAGTATTTATTATGTGCATATCGAGTTATGCAAATGCACAAGGAACATATTTTTTCCTCCATGATAATAGCATCCCCGGTAAAAATGCAGAGATTATGGATATATCCCAACCAACAAAATCCATTGATTCCACATGGGATTTGAACAGCGGTGATGCACGCTGGTACACAAATCCTTTTGAAGAGGAGCAACATATAAATGGAGATGTTGAAATAAGCATTTTTATTGAGGCTTTTTTCCCAAGATTGGATATACTTCCCCTTCAATTTCGCGTCATAAGGATTTATGTGCTCGATGTCTCACCTTCATGGAGTGAAAATGAGATTGCATCATCTAGAGCAATTCCTTTGTTTTTCTTTGCAAATGACACAATAAAAAATAAAGAAATCACTTTGAACATAGACCATGTTATTCCAGCTGGGCATCGCCTTGGCATAAGAGTCGAGAAATCTTTTGATCTGCTATCCTTCTTCCCCTTCAGCCTGTTATCTCCATTCTTCTCCACAAATGTAGTTTATGATTCAATTTTTCATAAATCATATGTATTTGTTCCTTTTAACGTTACGGGAGGGGGAATAGAAATAGAAAGCTATCCACAAAAGAGAGAGGTAAAGGCTGGAGATGAGGTTTCTTATACCGTCGTCATTTATAATAATGGGGCACAAGATGATACCATATCCCTTTCTTATGACACAACAGGAAAAAGAGGTGAGGGATGGGAAGTTACGCTGGACCCATCTCAACTGCTCGTTGAGGGAAATTATTTGAATTATTCATATGTCACCGTAAAAGCCCCACAAACCGCCCAGCCAGGAGATTTTTTAAATATCACCCTAACAGCAGAGGGGAGTACAGGCACAGATTCCATCTGGCTTAATACCTCGCTCGCGCAGCCAACATATGGAGTGGATGTTAGCGGGGGAGGAAATAAACAGGGAGCGCCTGGAGATAGCATTGTTTATACATTTACAGTAAAAAATACAGGTGATTTGCCGGATACTTATAATCTATCTGTTGCTTGTAATTGGGTTACGATACTGGAAAAAAATCAAGTTAGCTTGAAGGCAGGAGAAAAAGAAGATATAGATGTAACGGTAGATATTCCATTGGATGCTGAAAATGGAACACAAGAAACTTTAGTTTTTACTGCTAAGTCCCAAAATTCTTCAAAGGAAGATTCTGTTAGCGTTACGACAACAGTTTTATTTTCTGCAGGCGGGGGAAAAGAATCATTTTGGGATAAATTACTCTCCTCCCTTGGAAGAAAAGGAGGGTACATTTTATTCATATTGGGCATAGCAGCCCTGCTTATCATTGCTTTTTTCTTGACTACGCTTACCAAAAAATTTGTTGTTGTTTTATGCGAGGAAAGGATGAAGGAAGTGCCTCCAGGACATACAGCTCATTACAAAATAAAGATAAAAAATGTTCTAGAAAAAATAAAAGGAGGAAAAAATAGGGTTACATGTAAATTAAGTACAGGAGGAGAGATTCCAGAGGGATGGAAAACGGAATTTGAAAAAGATATCGTAACCCTAGATGGAGGAGAAGAGGAGGAAGTGGAATTCACGGTAGAAACATCTCCTGATTCCTCGCTTGAGGAATGGGCTTCCATAGACATTATTGTCACACCCGCAAAGAAGACTGCAAAAAGCGAAAAAATAAACATAGTTACTTTGTTAAGAGAGCCAAAGCCGCATCTTGAGATAGAAAAAGTCGAGCATGAGCCGGAAACATTTACGGAAGGGGAAAAGGTAATATCAAAAGTAAAGATTGTGAATAAAGGAGAAGCACCTGCAGAACAAGCAACCATAATCCTCTCCGTTAATGATAAAGAGAAAAATAGGGTCGAAGGACTAAATATTCCAGTTAACGGGCATGTGGAAGTAGAGATACCATGGTATGCCGAGGAAGGAGAAAATAGGGTGAGTATAAAAATTTCCTAGGCAAAAGGCTTTGTGATTTTTACTCCTTTTATTAATGCATGAGGAGCAAAGACAGGAACATCTACTTCCCACCAATAAATTTGTTCCTTTTTATGAGACAGAGAAGCTATATTTAAAAGAATTTTTTGCATGTTATCACTAATCCTTATCTCCTTTATGGGATATTCTATTTCCCCATCTTTTAATAAAAAAGTCCCATCCCTTGGGATGGTGGAAAAATCACCTGTAACATAATTCTGGAATCGGGTATACCACACATTTGTGATATATATTCCCTCCTTTATTTCTTCCATCATTTCTTTTATACGACTATCTCCAGAGCTAACAAAGGCATTCCAAGGTGTTGGAGACACAATACCAGCATTTCGTGTTGTTTTTGTTTTATATTTTAAGGCAGTGGATGTATTGTGCAGGTATGACTTCAGCACTCCTTTTTCAAATATTATGGTTTCTTTCGTTGCCAGTCCTTCATCATCAAATGCCCGTGATGCAATTCCATCGGGATGAATTCCAGTATCAATGAGAGTAAGTTTTTCGCTCCCAATTTTTTTCCCTATCTTTCCAGCAAGAAATGACATTCCATTATCCACATGAAAAGCAGAAGAGGCATAAGAAACATGGGAAAGGATGTTTGCAAATGCAAGAGGAGAGAGAAGAATATCATATGTTCCCTTCTTGCCCTTTTTTGGATTCTTTGCCATTTCTGCAATTTCACCCGCCTCCTTTCCAGCTTTCTTTTTTAAATTGCTCAGCTCTCTGGAGCATGCTACAGAATGACCGGAGGCGTCATCAGCAGCAAAAGCACGTATGGAAAGGTTTACCCAACTGTTTTTATCTTTTTTGTTTATCCCCTCTGATGAAGAAAGGTAGATTTCTTCTTTTCCCGCATAAATAACGCCTGCTACTTCCTTCGCAAAGGATAAGGCATCATCTATTGTTTGTTCGGCAATGGATACAATCTTTTTTTCATTTATTATGTCAGCATCATATTTTTTATTTACTTCCCCTCCATCATCCTTTCCAATCCCGCCATAATAATCTTTTTCATAAATGGATGAAATGATTCTTCCTCCATTTTCTATTGCCTCCCTTATCTTTTTCTTATCTGGGTTTTCAATTGTTGTCAAAAAAATTTTTTTACCTTTTGCCATAAAAAGTTCCATTTCCTTTGTTTTCCATTCCTTTATAACTTCAATCTCGTTTTTGTACCACTTTACCTGCTTTTCATGGGAGATGCGAAGCTTTGCAACAACATCATCCATGCCTTCCTTTTTTGCTACCTCAATTGCATATGAATGCATCATTTCACCTCTATGTTTCGCAACCTCACACTTGCCCCACCTGTTCCTACAGGAATTCCCTGCATTGGGTCTCCTTTTCCGCATGTGGCAGGGTAAATGGCGAAGTCTTTTCCAACAGCATCTACCGATGAATAAAACTTTGGAGTCGTAATTTCCAGAGAGGGGTGCAGTAGAATGGATGTTGTTTCTCCGTTTTCTATTAGATATGCCTCCTCTCCCACATATTTTTGCTGGTATCTTTTATCATCAATGTTCCATTCCATAAATGTGACCATATAGATTCCTTTTTTTATGTCCTCCATTAATTCTTCCAGAGAAAAATCTCCAGGAGCGATGTATGTGTTAGCCATCCTTACAATTGGCTCTCTATCATAGGAAGATGCTCTTGCAGAAGCATTGCTTTTTTCTTTCATTAAAAAGGCAGTCTCTCTGTTATGCAGGAACTCATTTATGATGCCATCTTTTATTAAATATCTTTTTCTCGCCCTGACCCCTTCATCATCATAGGCATAGAAACCATAACTTTTGGGCAATGTTGGATCATCTATGACATTAACCACATTACTACCAATCCTCTCACCTTTCATACTTTCTTTAATAAAGGACTTGCCAGCCTGCGCCGCTTCCCTCCCAAGGATGCGGTCTGCTTCAAATGGGTGACCACATGATTCGTGTGCTATCAAACCAGTTATATATGGAGCTAGAACGAAATCAATTTTTCCTTTTGGAGGTTTTTTGCCTTCCTTGATAATTTTCTCAAGAATCATGCAATCCCGCTGCAGTTTTTCCTCGGCTTTCCATTCATTAATGCATTCCCATCCGCCCGTATTTCCAAACTCTCTATTCATCTGCTCATTCCTGCCATTGCTTACAGTAATAAGATAATAAAGGGAGAGACGGGGTATTTTTGATGAAATGTGAGTGCCTTCGGTAGTTAAAATGATTTTTTCATTGATGGAATCGTTGAGGATAAAAAAGCGTGATTTCGTTTTATCTTTAATCAAATTATCTAACTGCTTCAGATAATCTATTTTTTCTTCAAAAGATGGAAATTTCTCCTTCCATTTCACTTCCCATTTTGCCTCCGTTATCTCCTCCTCGCTTAACCCATTTTTTTTTCCATGCACCCATTTCTTTGCTTCAATCATCTCCTTTATGTTATTTTTATCCAAAATATTTGTTGAAGAAAAACTAATTAATCCGTTTTTAAAAATCCTCAATCCTATTCCTTTTTTTTCTGTAAATTCTGCTCCTTCAACAATACCATTGGCGAGGACAATTGAATTCTCTCTGGAAATTTCTATTCTAACTTCTCCATATTCTGCATTCTTTTCTAAAAGTTGGAGGGCATACAGCGCAATATCCTCATTAATCATGATAGGAAAACAATGTAGGTTAAAAATACTTACTCTACTTTATAAACCTTGTCTCCCTCCCTGACTTTCTCGATAACTTTAATGCCTATTGCATCTCCAGCATTTGCCTCCTCTATTTTTTGCCTATCTATCTCCATTGAATTAACTGTTTGTTCAAAATCTGTGGTAGCGCCCTTTATTGCAATTTTATCCCCAATCTTTAGCTTCCCATTTGTTATTTTTATTGCTGCAACGTTTATTTTAGTAAAGTAATGCTCAACAACACCTATTTCTTCCATGTTAATATATTTGCTAGGGATATTTATGCTTTTTTAGCCATCGTCAGCTTTTATTTATGAATTTTCCCCATGTGGGTGCGCATTCCCCTCTCCGATGAGAAAACTCTGCCGCATACTGGACATCTAAATCCTTCCTCATCGCTTTGTGACGTCATTTCCTCTTCCTTTCTTCTTCTGCTTTCATAGGCAAAAGTGATTACACCTCCTGTTATCAACCCCACCACAAATAGCCCGGCGGTCGTGAATATGTGATTGTCATTACTGCTTTTGCTTTGAGATGGTAATCCTGCATAACTGGATTTGGCGACGCCTTCATATCCTGCTCCAAGGCGGAGCATGTTTGAAATCATGTAAGAATATTTGTAGTATATAAGGGCATCATTTAAGGAATCTTTTTCTATGCTTCTTCCAAATTCATAGTAATTGACTGCCATAATTGGCTCAATACTTTCATTCCTTGTTTGCTGGATGGAATAGCTAGCCATTTGACTTGTTCTCTCGACATTACCCTCATCCACACCATCAATTGCTTCTATGGCAATATTTGCATTGGCAATTGCCTCAAGTGAAAGAAACAGGCTTGCTGCCTTGTATTCTCCATTTCCTGCTTGATTGAGCAATGTCTGAGCCTTTTTTATGAATGATGATGATGCGCCTGATTCAGATACAAGGATGTTCGCATAGGTGATTATTTGAGATGCATAATCGTAATATTTATCCACCATTCCTTCCAACCATGTTTCATTTATCAGAAAAGTGTCATTGAAGTAATCTCTCAGGCTAAGCCACCAGTGAGCTGTTTTACTCCTCTCCGCAGCATATGCAAGATTTGAAAAAGCGGAGAAAAGGTCATTGTTGCTTAAAGTATAAGAATACTTGTTCCAGTATTGCATTGATTGATTAAGAGTATCCAATGCATCCATGGCTCTTATCTGTGCTGCGCCTACACACTGTAGAGATATCAATCCTTTTATCTCAGCATTTTTCACTTCCTTCGTTGCCTCGTTTACCATCTCCGTCACGTTGTCATAGACCGAGCTGAAGTAATCTTCCTTTCCTCCCTGCAAGTAATATTCACATGCATATTTTACAAATCTGGAATCCACCAAAGATTGAAATGATTTACTTATGCTATAGTAATAAAAATAGTTGGCAAAGGCTGTATTAGCATCCCGTAAATCTTTGAGGGCATTATTGAGAGTATTTTTTATATTTGCCTTTGGGTTGTTCCACCAATAGCCGGGAGGAATGACTCCCTGGGAGGTGCAATTTTTGAACAAAGAATCTGCTTTTTCATAGGAAGAATTTGCCCTATCCAACATATCCATTGCCAATGGTTTCATGATTGATTCATAATCTTCTGTTGTCATTGGTTGTGAAGACTTCCTCTCTGGAAAAGTGTAGCCTGTGAAATACTTCAGTGCTTCATTTATATCATCCACTTCTTTAACAATGATTCCATACTTGCTTCCCAAATAATCTGAGACATTGACAGGAACTCTCCTTTGTATTATTTGAACAAAGCCGCCTATTTGCCTTTTCTCAGTAACTGTCTGATAAACAATTCCTTGCCCCTTCGGAATTAAAAAATACTTTGCCCCTGCTTTCGCTGCTGCCTCTCCTTTCTCTAAAATGCCGCCCACTGGACCAATGCTTCCATCTGGGTTTATCATACCTGTCATGATAACGTCGCTGCTGACTCCCCATCCTTTTATCAATGCAATGGATGCAATTGTCATAACAGCTCCTGCTGATGGACCTCCCACAATTGGCGAATCTGCTTTAACGACAAAAATGAAGTCATGGTTGGATGCATCTACGCCTGTAAGAGCAGAAGCAACATCAACAGCTAGATGGGCAGAGCCCTGCATGTCTACCTCTGTCAGCGGAGAAGTAACGACATAAACATTCCCACTTCCATTTTGCATCGTTACATTTATTTGTGTTAATACGCCTACATAACCATCATTTGTCTTTGCTACAGCAGGCGCAAAAATAGTTATGTTCCTGTAATGAACTTCCTGGCTCCATTCCCTGATGGGTGCCGCATTTGCCAATGGGAGGAGAGAAATTATTATCAAACAAAATAGTAATTTTCCCTTCATAGGGGGGCGTATAATAACTGGGTAAATTTAAATTTTTTCATACAAGCATCGAATTTACTATGCTTTTTCAAACCATCTGAGGACAGCAAAGAAACGCTGTACAGCAGTTATGATTCCAACGACAGCAAAATAAATCATAACCCATTGCAAAAAAGACCATCCAAAAATGGATACATCATTTACAAATAAAGCATATTGGACGAAAGGAGCAAAGATGAGAATAACGAGGCGATCAGCCCTTCCGAGCAATCCGCCATATTCCCTTCCATATCCAACCGCCTGAGCTTGCGTTCCCATGTAGCTGGTGAGCAACATGGCGGAGATAGCTGCTACACCCACCAATGAACTGCACCATGGAGATGCTGCTATTCCACCTACAATGAAAACATCTGCAAATCTATCTATGGCATGGTCAATGAAATCTCCTTTCTTGCTTTCTTCTTTTTTCAGCCTAGCTACTTTCCCATCCAATGCATCCAAGAAGCCATTGGCTAAAATAAGAAATGGAACTATAAGCAAAAGGAAAATAAATTCATAGGAAAAATAGAAGGAAAAGCCGGCAAGGGCAGCAAATAAAAGGGAAATAAAAGTGAGAGTATTTGGCTTCATATCCACTTTCTCTGCTATTGGTTCGAGAATGAAATCTGCCCTTTTTCTATATTTATCCAGCATTTTCAATCAACCACTCGCTATAGTCAACTTTTCCATAACAAGGAGGGGGCATTTTTTTTATAATCTCAACAACTTCTTTTGCGACTTCTTCTGCATTTTTTTCTGTGGTATCTATCTCCCATATCTTTTTATGCCTTTGTAATGCTCTCTGCAATATGATATCCAATGCTTCCGCCTCCAGATTTTCCTTTATCTTTCTCTCATTCCATTTCTTTGCCTTTAACCTTTTTTTTAGTTCTTTAGGATGACATCTTAATATTATTACTCCATCAACACTCAACAAATGGCTCAAATGTCCTTCTGTTATAATAATGCCTTCCTCCTTCAAATTTTTTATGTAATCGTCCATTAATTCTTCATCAACTATCTTACTCTCCCTTTCTTTATCATACCCGATGATGAATTCATCTGCAATTTTTTTTAGCGGCAATACATCATATCCCATTTTTTTCAATAAATTTGCAACTTTTGTTTTTCCCACTCCTGGGGTACCAGTTAAAGCTATTTTCATGCTTTGACCAATTCTATGAATTCATAAGGATCCTCTCCTTCATTGAAGCAATAGTATATTTTTCTATAGTTATTCTTAAAATCAACAACATCTTTTCTAACCTTGCCTGCCTCCTCTCCATCAATAAGCAATCTTTTGAAAAATAATGCAACTTCCTCCATCTCATCTTCTTTCATTCCCAAGCGTGTTAGTTCCTGAACACCCAGTCTTATGCCAGAAGGTCGCATCGGATGCTCATCTCCCGGCACCATATTCATATTTGCAATTATTCCTGCTTTTTCTAACTCCTCTGCAGCCCATTTTCCTTTTTCCTTGCCGACTTTAAATAAAACTTGATGAGATTCAGTAAATCCATAATTTTTGCCTAAAACGTCGAAACCATTGTTGTACAAAGCCTCTGCTAACTTTTTTGCATTTTTAACAATCTGCCCTGCATATTCTTCGCCAAAGGCAAGATGCTCAGCAAAAGCAATGGCTTTAGCTGCGACATGGTGTAAATGATAGGATGAGGTAACACCTGGAAAAACTCCCCAGTCGAGATATTTCATGTTGTTTTCCTCTCTTGTCTTCGCTGCAAGGATAACTCCTCCCTGAGGACCTGGCAAAGTTTTGTGGGTTGAGCCAGTCACTATATCCGCCCCCTCTTTCAAAGGCTGCTGAAATTTTCCTCCTGCTATTAATCCCAATACATGGGCAGCATCATAAATTACTTTTGCTTCCACTTCATGTGCAACATCCGCTAGCTCTTTTAAAGGAGTGGGGAATAAAAAAACGCTTTGCCCAAATAAAGCAAGCTTGGGCTCTACTTTCCTTATCACCTTAATAGCTCCATCAACATCAATGTTCATTTTTTCTTCATCAAAAGGATAAGTATGCAGTTCTAAACCACGCAATCCTGCAGCCCCCCATTTTCCATATGAAATATGAGCGCCATCCGCTGTATCTAAAACTGTAACTTTATCTCCGGGCTGTGTAAATGCTTTAAAAACAGCCATATTTGCTACTGTGCCAGAGGTAGGGCGTACATCTGCATATTTACATTTGAACAACTCCCTAGCCAATTCCATTGCCTTGCTTTCAACTTCATCAAAATACTTGCATCCCTGATAATATCTATGTCCAGGAGTGCCTTCAGCATACCTTCCATGAAAATCTGTGAGCAGCATTTCCCTACACATAGGAGATAAAATGTTCTCAGATGCAATCATTGGCAAACTTTCGCCATACATTTCATTATTTTTTTTAGCCATGTCGCGGATAAAATATGCCTCTTCCTTCCATTTCATGATTGAGTAATGAGAAATAAAATAAAAAGGTAGTGGAGGATCAAACTAAAGGAGGTAAATATTTTTGCATGATTAAATTCATTGAAATCCTATTTTTCTTTTCCAGACTATTAATGCAATGGCGACAGCAGAAATGAATAACATTGCTTCAAATCCTGGTGCCTGCTCGCCTGCCCTCACATAAGCTTTGCCAGATTTGAAATTTTTTCCATTTATGAAGGCATCATAGGGTATTGCATATTTCCCATCCTTGAGTTCTTTGGCTACTTCCATATCAAATATGAATGTTCGGGTCTCGTCCTTTGGAATATTTAAAGTTATGCTGTTATTTCCATTGATTACAGTAAATTTCTCTCCTGGATCAATTGTTATGGTGTAGTTCCCTGTTTCATTTGCGAGTATTTCAAATTTTAGTCTGAAGATGTCCCCCACGTCGGTTCCTGCTCTCGGGCTGTTATGCCAAACAACAGGGGCAGCGTATACAACTGGCAAAAATAGAGATACAGCCATTCCTATAATCAATATTTTAATTGACTTTTTCATTTTATCTTTTTTGTAATATATTTTCCTTTTTAATTGTTTTTTAAATTTTAATTTAATTTTGAGGGTTAAATATTAAAAATGAGTATATTCATTTCATCGCTTGCATTGTTCTCATCATATGCAACAACTTTTAACTCATAATTGCCAAAAGCAAATTCATTCCATGTCCATTGATATGGACTGCTATCATCTGTGAATTTTAATTCGTCATCGATGTAAAAACTTACGTTCTCTATTTTATATGCAGGTGACGCAGTTACCTCAACAGTTATTCTTCCCAGGATTATAGGAAAATCAAAAGGCAATATCTCTCTATCCATGATATATATTCCATTTTTTGGCTTGGTTATTTTTACATAAATCTCTTCTGTTTCATTACCTTTCATATATATATCTGCCAGATGCCTTACAACCATCCATCTATCCTTTCCTTCATCATCATATCTGTCTTTACCCAGCCATTCCGTATATCCAGCTGGATTATCCCACGTATACCAGAAAATTCCATCAAGTTTATTTTTCTCAAAAACCTTTCTTCCAAATTCCATCATTTCAGTGGCAGAGGGCATACGATAATCTGTTCCCTCTATCCCGAAGGATTGGATTGCAAAGAAAAGTTTCATATTCAATTCCTTATTTTGTATAAGTTCATAATCATCGTCTATTCTTTTTAGAGCGTCCTCACAGCTCCCTTCAGCCCCTCCAAAACAATGTAACCATATGCCTGCTATATCTGCAATTCCGTTCTCTATCCTTGTATTTGGGTTATTATCGAAGCATGAAAGACAACCGAAGGCAACAAATAAGTTTACATGAGGAGCAACTTTTTTTAAATCATTATATAACGATTTCATTTGCTCTGTCGTAAAGGGATTGCCATCGTTCCAGAAAGGCTCATGAGACATCAATACTGCCAGTAACGCCTGCCCTCCAGAGGTAACATATTCTTCTGCATATTGCAGCACTTCCATACCCTCTGAAATATTCCATCCTGTGCCATTCCATTCCCATGGAGTATACTGATGCCCATGACCAAGAGGCCATATAATGAGTTTTATATCATTTTTTTCAGCCTCCTGAAGTGCGTTGTGCCATTGATCCACATTACATTCTAAAGCAATTCCCGCAAAGTTTCCACCTAGGAAATTTTTCAGAAAAGGAAATTCACTTGATTCAATAGTATCTACTCCGTAGTATGTCGTTCTAGGGAATTCAAAAGCTCCAATATCACACGCTTTGCCTCTAGGGCGAAAATTCCCATCAAAATCTTTTGCGGGGGCATCAATGGAAGAACCATTGTCTATGACAGGTGAATGTATCATCACATGAAAATCCCCTTCAGAAGGATTCAGAAATAGAGGATTTCCTTCTATATGGTTATCACCATAGTATTCACTGTATCCATCAATGAGAGTATGGGACATAATAAAATCTTCTACTCCTTCAGCAATTTCAATCTGGCTTCCTGTATTTTGGCTGCATATATTGTTCCTTATGATTACATCCTGTGCATCGGAGTTTTCATGATATATCCCAACACCCCATTCTTCCTCATTTCCATTATTGCAAAAATTATTGTTTATTATGGTTATATTTCTCATTGGATGTTTATAGCCGGCGTCCCACCCTCCAATCTCCATCCCTGCCCATTCATTGTGATATGCAATGTTATTGTATATCCTCACATTCTCCAGAAGCCCTCCTCTTTCAGAGGCAACTGCAAAACCACTTGTGCAGTTATACACAATGTTCTGAAAAACCTCTATGTTGTAAGTATGTTTGTCCCATGCATCAACATATATACCCAATCTATTCAAATCATGAACAATATTCCCATAAACCTTTCCATTTGAGGAGCCATCCTTTACGTCTATACCCTCCCCTCCAATAGTTCCAGCTCCCCCATGATGCACATGATTATTTTTAATTTCGAATGTATCAGTGATAGCCATTGTAATGCATTCTTGCTCACCATCATTACATGCAAGTTCAACCTCATTATCATCTATGACTACATTATCACTCCCCCAGATGCCAATGCCAGATGAAACGGTATTGTAGATGAAATTTCCTTTGATTATAATATGGCTGGAGTTATAAATTAAAATTCCAGCATTATCTTCATGAGGACCAGCATTCATTATTTTCAATCCAGAAACTTTAATGTAACTTACATTAGAAATGTGAAATAACCCTGCCAAATCATAGGGTAGAGGAATGCCACTTCCATCAATTATTGGTGTATCATCCTGATATGCTGCATATGTGATATAATTTCCTGTGCTACCAGAATTTCTGGGAACAACCCTCTCGTTATAGGTCCCCCCCATGATGTAAACTGTATCTCCAGCTGTCATAACATCAGCAGCTCTTTGTATGGTGCGCCATGGTTCCTCTATAGTTCCTGGGTTGGTGTCATTTCCCCAAGTAGCGACATAATATACATTTCCTCCCTGGGTGGCAAAGAGATTAAAAGGGATTTTTGCATTTATCACAAAAGCTGAAGAAACAATAATGCCAATCACCCAGATAGAGATTATTAATGTTTTTTTACCTCTCATACTAAAATATCAGAAAGGTATTTAAAAATTTAAATACTGAATATCGTCACCCTCTTTTCATCCTCTGCTTTGTTTCCAATATTATCATATGCGATAGCCTTTACCTCATGATTTCCTATGATTTTTTCATCCCAAAGCCATTCATATGGATATTCAGTGTCAGTATCTTTCAAAACACCGTCAATGTAAAAT
>CAZHBO010000038.1:0-8320 GCA_964530745.1 uncultured Thermoplasmatales archaeon
GATAATATGCCATGAATTCTGTTATCCAAGCAATAAAAGAGAGGAGGAGTATTAGAAATTTTGAGGAAAAAGAAGTTGATAAGGAAATCATAAAGGAAATAATACAAGCAGGAAAGTTTGCTCCATCAGCAGAGAATAGACAACCATGGAGGTTCATTGTCGTTACAAATAAAAATTTTATAAAGGAACTCTCTGCCATGATTAAAGAGGAGTTGAAAAAATTGCTTAAAAAGCGTTTCATAAAAAAATTCTCAATAAAAGAATTGAAAGAGGAAAGCGTGATGAAGCTTCTTTACGGAGTGGCATTCTCACAAAAGGATTTAATATTTTTCGATGCACCTGTCGTAATTTTTATTTTAACCAAAAATGAATTATTCAATAATGAGTCATGTGCTTGCTGCGCCCAGAATATGATGCTTGCTGCTCACTCGCTGGGCTTGGGAAGTTGCTGGATTGGATTTGCAAGTATTCTTGGGTTTAAAAAGGAGGCGATGCAAAAAATTGGGGCTCCAGAAGGTTATCATATCGCAGCAACCCTGGTGCTTGGGTATCCAAAGGGAAAGATAAAAAAAGCTCCTTTGAGAAAAATAGAGGCAGACATAATTAAATGGATTGAGTGATATGGCTATTCAAAAAATAGCCCGATTTAAGGTGCTACTCCCTTTCATTGGTATTGGCATTTTTATTTATATCATTCATAACATTGGCATTGAAAAGATAGGAGATGCACTGGGCAACATTAACCCTCTCTATTTTCTCCTTTCTTTATCCATTTTTCTGCCGAGAATAATCATGAGCACTTACAAATGGAAAATGATAGCAAACAAGCAGGGAATAAATGTGGGCTTATTTCCGCTAATAAAGCTAAATCTTATAGGATTGTTCTATGGGACAATAACTCCTCTCTGGCTTGGGGATTACATACGAATTCCTTATCTGAAGGAAGAAACAAATGAGCCATTTGGAAAATGTGCCTCCAATGTTCTAATTGACCAAGCATTTGAGTTTGCAGCCCTTTTCATTCTTGCCCTTATTGGCTCCCTCATTTTGCTGAATCGATTTCCAACCCTTTTTTTAATTCTGTTCTCTTTTTTCATCATTTTTGTTTCTGTAGCAATCTTTTTTAAAGAAAAAGGAAGGAGTAAAAAAATTTTGAAGATAATTTATGATGTATTTGTCCCAAAGAAATTAAAACCATTCATGGCAAATGAATTTCATTCTTTCTATGAGAGCATACCGTCATTAAAATTTCTCATAATTCCTCTCCTCATTGAACTGGCTAGCTACATTTTATTTTTTACACAGATATACATACTCGCTTTATCATTCTCCATCTCCATACCATTCTTTTCCTTCCTCTTTATTTACCCCATTGCCTCCCTCATAAGCCTTATACCTGTTACAGTAAGCGGACTTGGAACGAGAGAAGGTACGTTAATCCACCTTTTTTCATTATACGGCGTAGCAAGTGAAACCACTGTAGCGATATCCCTTGGAGGATATATCATCACAATGCTCATTCCATCCTTCATAGGGGGAATTTTTGCTATTTTAATGGGCAAGTCCAGAGGTTAACAATCAAAATATTATGGAAAGGCATGTTAAACCTCCATCACCTTTTTTAAATTCCGAAACATTCATTTCAATGACATCAAATCCCTCCCTTTCAATTAATTTTTTTGTATGTGGGTATCCTTCTGCAATCAAAACTTTTTTGTTAATGGAGAGGCAATTGGCAGCATATGTCTCTTCTTTGGGAGTTACAATTTTTTTATATCCTGAAAATATCTCATCATCAAAATATCCTTTAGCTAATAAAACATAATCATTTCCAATACGATTGCAAACCGATTTGAGGTGCAATATTCCTTTAATTTTTACAGGTATTATTTTGTAACTATCTTTTGAGAGAAAGTTTTTCATCTGCTGTATAGCAAATTCATTCGTTCTTTCAGACAAAGCGATGTAAATATTTTTATCAATTTTCAGAACATCTCCCCCATCAATGGTAGCAGGAGGTGTGATCTCAAAAATTTTTTTGTATTTTGCAAGTAGTTCCTTCACCTTCTTTTCCTCTCCAGCTCTGGATGGAGCGCCCATATTTGAGATGATGGCTTTATTGCCAACGACTATTGCTGTATCTTCTACAAAACAACAATCTGGATATCTCTCATCTGCAGGTATTTTTATGACCTTTAAACCCAAATTGGTAAGGGTTTCACAATACATTCTGTGCTGTTTCTTTGCCAGCTCTACATCTATTTCTTCAGATTTATTTGTTCTAATGCATTTTGGATATGTATCTGGCACATCCCTTACGATTGCATATCTGCCTTCCATGGAGGACAATCCATCTTAATTAATAAATTCTTTTTCAATAAAACATTTAATATCTAAAGACATGTAATTCCATGCCTTATCTTAAAGTGCTCATTGAGGGATATGCAAGGTTATTAAAAAATGGATGGGAGGGTAACTCTACTTGTGTTTTTATTCAAAATGAAGGAAAACTTATCATTGTTGACCCTGGCATGGATGAAGAGGCATTGCTTTTTGCATTAAAAAATGAGGGAATAGAAAGGGAAAAGGTTGATTATATTTTTCTCACCCATTACCACATTGACCATATGCTCAATGTAACTCTATTTAAAAATGCAATCATAGTTGATGGATACTATGTATATGAGGGAAATAAAGGAATAGAGCATGATGGAAAGATATTTGGCGAAGGTATAGAGGTCATTCATACCCCTGGACATACATCAGAGCATTCATCCTTGCTCGTCAACATTGAAGGAAAAAAATATGTTGTTGCTGGAGACGCAATATGGTGGTGTGGAAAAAGGAAAAAAGGGCTAATCGAGATGCCAGACCCATTTGCATATGATATGGCAATGCTTATAAAAAGCAGGAAAAAAATCATAAAAAAAGCAGATTATATCATCCCAGGACATGGAAAAATGGTGAGTTCATATCCCAAATTTTAAAATTTTGTTTACTACTAAAGCCATCTTTTTTGCTTCTTTTACATCATGAACTCTTAAAATATCTGCTCCATTTGCTATGGCAATTGCCTCCGCTCCCAAACTTCCTTCAAGCCTTTCTTCTGGAGGAGCATTGCAGATGTTACCAATAAAAGTTTTACGGGAGATTCCAACCAAAACAGGAAATCCAAGGCTCTTTAATTCTCTAAGGCGGGCGATTATCTCACAATTATCCTCTATGTTTCCAGTTCTTTTACCGAATCCAATGCCAGGATCAAGTATTATATTTTCCTCTTCTATTCCTTGTGATATTGCATATTTTGCTTGCTTGTACAAAAATTTTATGATTTCTTCCATAACGTCCTTGTAATATACATTCTTTTGCATGGTTTTGGGTGTGCCTTTCATGTGCATTATGCATACTGGCACATCATATTCTGCAATAACCTTCGCCATTTTTTTGTCGCCTCTCAATGCTGTAATGTCGTTCACCATCCCTGCTCCTTTCTCTATAGCTTTCTCCGCAACCTTTGCCTTGTATGTATCTATAGAAATTGGAATTTTTATTTTATCTGCAATTTCTTCAATGACAGGAATAACTCTTTTCATTTCTTCGTCGAGGGAGACTGCATCTGCTCCAGGACGTGTTGATTCCCCTCCAATGTCAATGATATCTGCACCTTCCTTTTCCATCTCGTATGCCCTCTCAACTGCTTTATCTGTAGCATCATATTTTCCACCGTCATAAAATGAATCAGGAGTTACATTCAGAATTCCCATAATAAGAGTTTTTTCTTTCATATTTAGGTTTTTTTTACCTACCTTTAATTCATGTTTTTTATTTACATTTCTCATCACATCCAGCGCTTCCTTTCCTATTTCATGGAGGCGCTCATAATGTCTCTCCAATTTTTTTGAAAGAATGGAAATTTGTGAATGTGTTCCAATTAAAAGCACGTCTGTTTTTTTTCCAGATGGGGGTAGAGCATCACTGGAAATGGCAACATCTCCTCCTATGGAAAGCATCTCCTGCTTCATAATGATGGCATCCTGCGGCTTGACATCATAAATTTTTATGCAGTAATGAGAGCATTTTGGGGACATAATTTTTATGCCTCCCTCTGCTACTCCCATTCTTTCCATTTCTTTTTTTGCATCATCCATTATGCGAAGGTGAGCAACCATAATGCATTATCAGAATGATAATATAAACTTTCACATTGTTTTTGGCTGCATGATCGTTCCGTGCAGGGTAAGGTTGGACAAAACAAATGCCCCAAATGGAACAAAAACGAGCAATCCTATGTATGGATTCAGCACTGTTAGCATTATTGGCACTAAGGAAAAGTTTATGTAATAATGTCCTCCAATGAGTTTTCTTGCCTTATCTCTATCAAATTCTCTCATCTCAAGTAATTTCTTTGAAATTAAAAGCATGGCTATGCAGAGGGGAATGAGAATGACAATCTGAATGATTGAATCCTTTAATTCAAAAATAAAAAGCAATGGTATGAGAAGGAGGATTATATCTATAATTTGGATGACATATGCCAGTGCTTTGAATGAGAATGGAATAAACAATTTTTTATCTTCGCATTTTACGCCCAAAAAGATGGCAAGCGTTTTTGCCCTTGCTTTATAATCGTGCTCAGCATCTTTGAGTCCGCCTGCAATGAATTGCATGAAAAGAACCTGTATCGTTCCCAATCCGCATACTATCCATGCAAGGGAAGTCAAATTAGGAGATACGCTCGCTGCTCCGTATAGGATTAGCAAGAAAATACCTCCTGCAACAAATACATCCATTGCAGGATACTTTTTGCTGATTACATCATAGATGGTAATAAAAAGGGCTGATAGGATTAGCAAAGGAAAGGAGAAAAAAGAGTAGTAATGGATGGCAAGGAATATGGCAATGAGAAATGAAAAAATCATGGAAAGAATGGCAAATATCCATGCTGCTTTCTTTGAAATCTTTCCACTGACCAAAGGTCTGTCTTTTAGCTCATCGGAAAGCTTATCGATGCCCAAATCCATAATATCATTAACAACAAATCCGTAAACATGACCAAAGAATCCCACCAAGAAAAGAAGGAACAGGGGAAGGAGACGGTATTCGTGCATGCTTATTGCTCCCAAAACAGGAGCAATTCCTGTCAATCCTGCATTGAATGAGCGTGATAACTTCAGATATTCCCTTATCACACAACTGCAATTTATTTTGTCTATAAATAGACATCGAAAAGCAATCAGACAAAAAATTTTTATACTTATATCGCAATACGATAACGAAAAACGATAATAGGGTTGATGCTATGCTGGAAAGAAAATTTTTTCTGGGATTTATTCGGATACACCTCCTTTATCATGCAAGCAAAGAAAGCATATATGGGGTTGAAATGATAGAGGAGTTGAGAAGGCATGGATACAACATAAGCCCAGGTACACTGTATCCCATTTTGCATTCCCTGGAAAAGGAAGGATTTTTAATTAGCAAACCAAAGAATGTAAATGGCAAGATAAGGAAATATTATCGAATTACAACAAAAGGAGAAAAAATTTTAAGGGAGGCTAGAAAAAAAATTAAGGAACTCATTGATGAAGTCATGGAGGAAAGATGATGCGAAAAATAGGTTTTAAAAAGAGCTTTTTTAGGGGACTTACGACAAACATTATTATCCTCGGTTTTGTGAGCCTTTTTACTGATTTAAGCAGCCAGATGGTTTTCCCATTAATCCCTTTGTTTTTGACAACTGTATTGGGTGCCGGTGCTTATGCCGTCGGCATAGTGGAGGGTGCTGCAGAAACAACTGCCTCCCTGTTGAAAGTAATATCTGGTTATTGGTCTGATAAAATCAAAAAAAGGAAGCCCTTTGTCATCCTAGGATATTCTCTTTCCTCTGTAACAAAACCATTGTTCGCCCTCTCTTATACATGGCCATTTGTCCTTTTTATTAGAGTTGTGGAGAGGATTGGCAAAGGGGTGAGAACAGCCCCTAGAGATGCTATTGTGGCTGAATCCTGTGATGAGAATGTAAGAGGAATGGCTTACGGGCTTCACAGAGCCATGGATGGCATTGGCTCAATTTCAGGAGCAGTTCTTGCTTTCTTACTCCTTCCATCTCTGGGGTACAGGAATATCTTTCTCTTTGCTTTTATTCCAGCAATAATTGCGGTTTTTGTTATTTTGTTTGTAAAGGAAAGAAATGCGCCCAGTAAAGAAGTAAGAAAAATATCCCTCAAAATAAGTTTTAGGGAATTGCCCTTAAACCTTAAATTGTTTATTGCCGCTTCTTCAATATTTGCATTGGGTCATTTTGGATATGCCTTTTTGTTATTAAGGGCAAAGAACGTGGGATTAGCAGATGATATGGCAATCCTTATGTATGTTTTATTCTACATCGTTTATACCATCTTCATAATTCCCTCAGGAATTTTATCAGATAAAATTGGAAGGAAACCTGTTCTGGCAACAGGTTATTTAATATTTGCAATAACTTCCATTGGTTTGATATACACCTCCGACATCTATGGCATTTTATTGTTTTTCATCATTTATGGAATATTCTATGCAATGGTAGATGGTGTTCAGAGAGCTTTTGTGGTGGATTTGGCACCAAAGCATTTAAAGGCGACAGCATTGGGAACTTTCCATACAGCAGTTGGGATGGTAGCCCTTCCAGGAGGTTATATCGCAGGTATGTTATGGGATAAAATATCTCCTGAGGCAACCTTTGTTTATGGCTTCATACTAGCTATTGCATCTCTCACATTGTTTATCTTCATAAAGGAGAAGCATTTTAGGCAAAGTTAAGCACTGCAAAGTTTTATTAATGAGCTGACGAAAAGAATGTTTTTATATTACTTTTGCATTGGGCGTTGAGAATATGACAACAGCATATGATGTTCCAGCGGAGCCATTGATTAAAAAACTGGCAGAAAAGTTGAGAGAAGAGTTTAAGATAATTCCTCCAGAGTGGAGTAAATGGGTTAAGACAGGAGTGCATAAAGAGAGGCAACCAGATAACCCAGACTGGTGGCATATTCGTGTTGCGGCAATATTGCGCAAGGTCTACATGCGTGGTCCAATTGGAACCGAGCGCCTTCGTGCCATGTTTGGGGGAAAAAGGGATAGAAGGGTGAAGCCATATAAAAGCAGGAAAGGAAGTGGCTCAATTGTAAGGAAGGCATTGCAGCAGTTGGAGGAGATAGAACTTGTTGAAACCAAGGAAGGGAAGGGGAGAGTTGTAACGCCGAAAGGTCAATCATTTGTTGACAATGTTGCCTATGAGATTCAAAAACAGAAAAAACTTAAATAGAAAAACAAATGTGGTATTATGGATATGGATGCAGAAGAGATAAAGAGAAGAATGCTCCAGCAACTTCAGGAAGAGCAATATCTGCAAGCAGAGGCAGAGGCAATAGAGGCGCAAAAGAAAGTAATTTTGCGACATATTTTGGATGCTAAAGCAAGAGAGAGACTTGCCCGTATAAGAATGGCTAAGCCAGAAACAGCAGAATTAATAGAAAATCAGCTTATCCAGCTCTATCAGATGGGAAGGATAAGGGAAAAACTGGATGAGGAAAAATTTTTAGTGCTCATAAAACATCTCATGCCAAAAAAAAGAGATATTAAGATAAGGAGAGTTTAAATGGCGCGAAATAAACCCTTCGGAAGGAAAAAGAGGTTAATGAAGGCAACGAAAAGTAATAGACGTGTTCCTGCATGGATTATCATAAGGACAAGCAGGAGGTTCCTTCAGCATCCAAAAAGGAGGAACTGGCGGAGAAGCAAATTGAAAAGGTGAAAGAAATGGCTGAAGAGAGATTGTATACCATCCCCCTTATCAAAGCAAAGTCTGCCCCTCGCACAAAAAGGGCAAATAGGGCAATAAAGGAAATAAAAAAATTTTTGATGAGACATATGAAGGCAGAAGAAGTAAAGATGGACAATAGTTTGAATGAGGCAGTATGGGAGAGAGGAAGGAAGAATATTCCCACTAGAATCAGAGTCAAGGCGGTTAAAGAAGATGATGGTACTGTATGGGCGTACACTCCTGAAGCAGAAGTTGTAGAGAGAAAAGAAGAAAAGGTAAAGAAAGCCAAAAAGAAAGAGAAGGAAGTAGCGGAAGAAAAAGAAAAGGAAATACCTGAAGAGATTCCAGAAGAAGAAAAAGAAAAGGAAATACCTGAAGAAATACCTGAAGAGATTCCAGAAAAAGAAAAGGAAAAGGAAATACCTGAAGAAGTAAAGGAAACAAAGGAGATTTCTGAAGAAAAACCAGAGGAAGTAACGGAAGTTCCAAAAGAAGAGGTTGAAGAGATTACCAAGGAAG
>CAZHBO010000038.1:8420-12920 GCA_964530745.1 uncultured Thermoplasmatales archaeon
CCAGAGGAAGTAACGGAAGTTCCAAAAGAAGAGGTTGAAGAGATTACCAAGGAAGTAGAAGGAGAGGCTCCTGAGAAAGAGGAAATAATAGAAGAAACAAAAGAGGCACCTGAAGAAAAGAAGGAAGAAGTTCCGGAAGAAAAACCAGAAACTCCAGAAGAAAAAGTAGAAGAGGAGGTAGAAGAGATTCCAGAAGAAAAAATTGAGGAAGAGACAAAGGAGGAGGAAGTAAAGAAAGAAGAAACCCCTGAAACACCAGAGGAGGCATCAGAAGAAGAAAAGGAGAAAGAGGTGCCAGTTGAGGAGGAAATAGTGGAGGAGGCACCTGAAGAAGTTGAGGAGAAATCCGGTGAGGATGAAGGAGGGGAAAAAGCGGAAAAGACAGAGGAGCGACTGGAGAAAGAAATCGAAAAAAAATCTGAATCAAAAGAAGAGGAGGAATAAAGTATTCATCACCATGCTGAAGAGGATTGATTTTAATGGGAATCCCTATCTGGGTGTTTTTTGCAGGGTGAACAATAAGGTTGCATTTATCCATCCTTTTTTGACAAAGAAAGAGAAAAGGGCTGTAGAGGAGGTTTTGAAAGTAAAAGTTGTTGAATTGACCATCGGGGGAAGCACCATTGCAGGCTCTCTCATTGCCTTAAATTCTCATGGTGCTGTCGTGACTGATTTTATCGAGGAAGAGGAAATGGAGCTTATGCAAAAAAATTTTGATGGGAATATTTTGGTCATAGAAGATAAATTCAATGCTGCTGGCAATAACATACTTACCAATGATTATGGTGCTTTAATCCATCCCATGGTAAAAGATGAGACAGTTGATGCAGTGGCAGATGTTCTGGATGTAAAAGTAGAGAGGGGAACAATTGCAGAAGTCCAGACCGTCGGTATGGCTGCTGTTGCAACAAATAAAGGCATTTTGTGCCATCCAAAGATAAAGGATGATGAAAGGAAAAAGATGGAAGAATTGTTCGGTGTGGAAGTGGAAATAGGGACTGTAAATCATGGCGTCCCTTACGTTGGGGCAGGAATAGTTGCAAATGTCCATGGGGCTATTATGAGCACGAATACAACAGGAATAGAAATGGGAAGAATAGAGGATGCATTAAATATTATGGGTGATTGAAATGAAAAAAAAGGCATACAGAATAAAAGGGAAATTTTATATGAAAAATAAATGGCAACCATTCAAAAAGGAGGTTGTGAGCAGCAGCAAGCCAAAGGCGAAGGAGAAAGTTTTATCAATCATAGGTAGCAAGCATGGCGTAAAAAGAGGAATGATAAAAATAGAAGAAGTAAAAGAGATTCCTGTGGAGGAGATAGAAAATCTTGTGGTAAAATACCTTTTGGAGAGATAAAATGGAAAAAGAAGATATTCAAAGAGATATTGCCTTCCTTCAAAGCTATCAGGAAAGGATGGATGCAATATACCAGCAAGTAGAACTGATAGAAAGCTTGGTAGCAGAATACAGAAGGGCGAGAGATACACTTGAAGAGATGGGTAAAGTGGAGAAAGGAAGAAGTTTTTTAGTTCCAATTGGAGGGAATGTATTTGTGCATGCTTCCTTGGAGAATAATTCAACAGTCCTTACTGGAATAGGGAGAAATGTATTGGTGGAAAAGCCAGTTCCAAAGGCTTTGGAATTCATAGATAAAAGGATTGAAGAATTTTTGAAGGAAGAAGAGCGCCTCATCAAAATTTCGCAGGAGATAAGGGAGAAAGCAGATGAATTAACCAGAAAATTACAGGCTGAAGAGCAGGGTTAGTATGTTCAAATTCCTTAAAAGAAAGCTCAATGATTTTGAAAAGGCAATAGAAGAAGAAATAAAAAAGGAAAAAAAGGAAGAGAAGAGGGAGGAAGAGAAAGAAGTAGAAAAAAAAGTGGAAGAAGAACTCAAAAAGACACTTGAACTGGAAAAAGAAATAGAAATTCAACAGAAGAAAAAAGCTTTGCCCATAAGTGAGAAAAAATTGGATGAGCTTTTGTGGGATTTGGAAATGGGAATGTTACAGGCAGATGTTGCAGCCCCTGTCGTTGAGGATATCAAAAGGAGTGTGAAAGAGCAACTCCGTTATCTGCCAAGAAAGGAGGCAGGGAAAGCTGTAAAGGAAACATTAAAGAAGGCAATAGAAAAAATTTTGTCTACAGATAGTAAAGATTTTGAAACATTAATAAAAAAATTTGAAAAACCGGTCGTTCTTATGTTCGTTGGCGTAAATGGAACTGGCAAAACAACAGCAATTGCAAAAATGGTTCATTATTTCCAAAAGAAGGGATGGAGTTGTGTAATTGGGGCATGTGATACATTTAGAGCTGGAGCAATCGAGCAATTGGAAAGGCATGCTGAAAAGTTGGGAGTTAAGCTTATTAAGCATGCTGCTGGCTCTGATCCTGCTGCCGTTGCGTATGATGCCGTTGAACATGCAAAGGCAAAACACAAGGACATTGTTTTGCTTGACACAGCAGGGAGGATGCAGACAAACGTTAATTTAATGGATGAGATGAAAAAAATAAAGAGAGTTGCAAAACCAGATATGATTATTTTTGTGGGGGATGCGCTAACAGGAAATGATGCAGTCGAACAGGCAAAGAGGTTTGATAGTGTTGTTGGCATCGATGGAACAATCTTAACAAAAGTTGATGCAGATGCAAAAGGAGGAGCAGCACTTTCCATTGCATATACAATTGGTAAGCCTTTGTTTTTTATAGGAACAGGACAGGAATATGAAGACCAGATACCTTTTAATCCAGAATGGATTATTAAAAGACTTTTTGATTAAATGTGAGCAATTTCAACATCAAAATTTTTTATTTGCAGTGTATTAATTATCTCTCCTATGATCTCAGGATAAGTAATAATCAAAGGAAAAGTGCCTAAGGAAATAAAGCAAGGCATTCCCTTCTCCCTTATTTCATGCACCACATCCCATAATTTTTTTGATGCTGGTGGAACATCTATTCCTTTTTCACATAAAATCCCCATTTTTTCTATATTTCCCGTCATCATAGCATCTTTCATTTCTTCAACATAAGGAGATGGCTTTTCTTTTCCTCTTTCCTTTACTATTAGCATGCCTATTTTTTCCATTGAAATTTTTTGAATATCTTTGCCTATATGCAAAAAACCTCCTAAAAAAGAAATGACAGATTTTACATCCATTTCCAATAAAAATTTCACTACTTCTTCCTTTTCAACATTAAAAAATTTGTGGAAAATTTTTGCAAGGGAGGCATAGCATGAAGGAAAAGACAAAAAGCCTTTGAAGCTTATGCTAAAATTTTTTTCCACACCAGCCATTTTTTTAAGTTCTTCAAGCAAGACAAAAATTTTTTCATCATCAAAATTACTCTTATCTTCTAGGCTTTCCCTTACATGGCATGTTGTTTTTAATGGCGATAAGCATACGCCAATGTATTCTGGAGGCGAGGAAGCGAGTATGTGAGCATGGTATGCAGAAGCTATCATTTCCCTTCCCATCTTCGCACCAATGAATGCTCAATTCCAACGCTATCCAATATTTTTCCTACAATGTAATTTACCAGATCATCTATGCTTTTTGGATGGTGATAAAATGCTGGCATTGCTGGCAATATAATGGCTCCATTTCTTTTTGCTCTTATCATATTTTCAATGCTTGCTAAATCCAAAGGTGTTTCCCTTGGCACGAGAATAAGCTTCCTTTCCTCCTTCAAACAGCAAACTGCCATTCTTGTAATTAAATTATTTGCATATCCATTTGCTATTGCTCCAAGCGTTTTTAAACTGCATGGAGCAATTATGGCAGCATCATACTGAAATGAACCACTTGCCAGTTTGGAGAATGTATCTTCCTCATCAAAAAATTCATCTGCTAGAGATACAACATCCTTTGCTGCATAATCTGTCTCATGTTCTATTATTTTCTTTGCACTCTCCGAAATTATGAGATAAACGATGCAACCAGCTTTTTTTAATTCCTCGAGCAATCTTATTCCATACATAACACCTGATGCCCCTGTTATTGCAAGAACAATCTTTTTCATCCATCATTTAATGAAATTGAATATAAAAAACATTCTTAAAGCAAAAGGAGGAAGGGGGAGGGATGCAATGAGGGGAAAAAGTTGTTTCTCTCCCCCATGTTGTTGTCTGCCATCGGTGCCCTTCTTAGGGCGCTTTATAAACAGATGGCAAGGCCTCATGAATAGTAATATTTTTGAGGTTTATAAATGGCAAGAGGGGTATCTCATTCTTTTAAAAACCTTTCTATTTTTGCCAGCTCGCACCAATATTTTTATAGAGATAAAGAATATATTAACACATGTTGAAAATGGCAAAAGGTCGTGTAATCCTAAATTTTTTGATAACCGCATTGATTGCCATTATCTTACTCATGCCAAGTGGTATGAGCAGCCATATTATCAATTCCAATACGATAGATTTACCCACCCAGTTCGATTTAAGAGATGTTAACGGAACAAATTACGTAACCTCCGTCAAAGACCAGCAAGGAGG
>CAZHBO010000039.1:0-12919 GCA_964530745.1 uncultured Thermoplasmatales archaeon
GTTGTTTTTCCTGAGCCATTTGGTCCGAGTAATCCAAACAATTCTCCTTTTTTAATAGATAATGAAACATCATCAACAGCTATTAGATTGCCAAATTTTTTTGTTAGATGCCTAGCTTCAATTACGTTTTCCATCATCTCTATTCTATTTCATAGTATTTTTCTAAAAGTTGAATTGCCGTCGATGTCAAATCTCTAATTTTTTCAGCAGCTTCCTTGATCGAATTTCTATCATTGACATCCATTGCCCTTATGTATAATAAAATGCCCAGCTCCCAGGAATAATAGACCATCTCAGCCTGGCTCGCATCAGAGTTTGCCTCTTGAATTTTTTTGATTGGCTGGAGCAACAATAACGAAGCGAAGCTGGTTGCGCTGGCAGAGCCGAAACC
The DNA here is from genome assembly GCA_964530745.1 of uncultured Thermoplasmatales archaeon. Taxonomy (GTDB): domain Archaea; phylum Thermoplasmatota; class E2; order UBA202; family DSCA01; genus CAZHBO01. Next base: position 392 of record CAZHBO010000039.1, read on the forward strand.
GAGGGTTTCAAGCAATCTTTCCCAGTCGTTTGTCCCATCTGCGGCAAAGAGAGATAAAGCAACTGTTAAGAAAAATATGCCCACTATGAACAAAAGAATGGAAAAAACATAGATGAGATATTTTGCTCTTTTAACCTCTGCGCACAATTTCTTAATTTTTTCCTTCAGCAAAGGCAATTCCTCAGTGAGTATTTTCATTATAATGGCATTGAGTTCCAGATTCGCCTGCTCCCTATCAAACATTTTAGACATGGTTAGCCATACATCTTTTTATAAATATATAAATCATTACATTTTGGGGAGTATCATGAATAATGGAACAGCAGATGGTTATGAATATGAAATTATATGGGAGAAAGATTACGATGGAGGGGGAAATATGGGTGTTGCCATTGATAGCAAAAATAATGTTATAGTATGCGGAATTAATAAAAGTGAGGATAAAGGAATTGTTGTAAAATATGATGAAAATGGTGAGGAAAAATGGTCAAATCAGGATTTGCCAAATTTTTATGCAATGCCTTTAGCCAAAGATTCATCCATGCCATCTGGAATTAAAGAGCTTCTTAGAGACTATGGATATTTTTTCGATATTGCAGTTGATTCAAAGGATAATATAATTGTAGCAGGCACTTTTACCGCTGGTGATGGAAAAAGGAGCGTTATGTATGTAAAAAAATATGACAGCCAGGGCAATGAAATATGGGAAAGGACATATACACCATTCCTCGTCAACCTCGCTTCTGGAGTAGCAATCGATGACAATGATGATATAATCATAGCGGGGGGCGGAACGATGACAGCCCTTTCCTTTAAAGGATGCATAATAAAAATATCTGGGGAAAATGGAAGGGTGATATGGAAAAGATTGCGGAGAAGGAGAGGTATTGTTTTGTATACAAGCGTTGTTACCAATGCCAATGACATCATTGCCTTGGGGTTTAGCAGGTATGATGATAATCTTGATTTAATAGTAACAAAGTTTGGAGGAAGGCTGGGATTGAGAAAAAATGAATTAATAAGATGGGGAAACAAGGTGGGGATGAAAATAGTGATGAATAAGCAAAACAATTTCATTGTAGTTGGGAAAACAGAAAAAGAGGAGGAACATTATTTACTAAAATTTGATAGCAACTTTAACATTCTATGGGAGAAAGGCAAAACTAAAGGTTTTTTGTATGGCGTTAGTGTAATGAAAAATGGAGAAATTGTGGCAAGTGGTTTTAAAGAAGGGATTAATGAATATTATGCTGCACTTTATAATAAAGATGGGGAAAAATTATTGGATATGCTTTTGGGTGAGCGCGTGAGCAATCTTCCAGATGATTACATGCGGGGTATAGCAATAGATGGCAATAATGATATGGTCATTACGGGAGCTAGAACTGTTGGCAAAACGATGAAAGTGCGCATTAAGTATGCAGAGGAACCATCTCCTCCATCCCCTCCATCTCCGAGTGCTCCAACCCATGAGCATCCTAAAGAATCCTGGCTGCACCGCCTTCTGAGATGGCTTTTTGGAAGATAAATTCTTTACACCTTAAAATCCCTTTAGCATTTCAAGTCAGGCATTATATATGGTCATTTTTATTTCCTTTACTTCCTCATTGCCTGCTACATCATATGCAATGATTTTGATGACATGATTGCCAAACAATCTCTCGTTTATAGCGTATGCCGCCTCATCCTATCTCCCATTCTTCGGAGGTTTCTGATAGTGCCCGCATTATATCTAATAAAAATATTAAATAATGGGATTACATTATATTTATTGTAAAATAATCCAGAGTGGGGGAAGAGGAGCATTCTCTCTTGGTTTGCCTCCAAGACTTTCTCTCTCTTCCCCCATACTGTTTTGCTTAATGGAAAAAATGGCAAAGAGAGAGTGAATGCCTCCACCATACGGATTGTAATAAAATGATTATATATAAATTGTTCTATGAGGACAATTTTGTCCGTAGAAAGCAATAAATATGACTGACCACCATGTATAGTTTTGCTATCAATTAATATAAACTCGATTAGGAAAATACAGGAATATTTGCAAAGCTCTAATCGCTACAAATTTCCTACACTGCATTAGGCACTTTCCATTCTAGATATTGTTTTCAATGCCTACTTTTGAAACTGTGGAAGGAATGAAACATCGTGGATGCCGATGCCGATCGCAAAAATCATAACTGAGTAGCCTGTAAAAATATGCATTGTCAGAGGAAATTTAATGCTATATCCTACAAATCCTGCTAGCCACGTAATGCTAGGCATACCAACAAATGAATGGCTGACCAGCAAACCTTCTGTAGATACAACACCGAACATTCCCCAGCATGTATCAAAGAAATCAATTTTTTTCATCCCCCAGCCAGCTATAAAATACAACAAATCAATGATGGGCGATAATCCTATGCGAAGAGAGTTACCAAAGAAATAAACTGCATCAACTCTGCTGAGGAAAGCTATTAAAATAGGAGGAATCAAAGTTTTCGTTCCATATTGTGGTACAATTTTTTGAATTCTTTCTTTAGATAGCCCCATGGATTCTGCTTTTGCATACATTCCCTTTTTCAAATCTTCGGGTGTTACTTCCTGCGGGATAATTCCATATTTTTTTAGCAAAGGTAATCTTTCTTCAATCGTTTTTGCATTAATTAATTCACTTTTGAGTTTGCTGACATCACTTTGCGTCAATTTCACCTTTTTTACTTCAATGCTTCCATCTGATTTATACTGAGTGACTTCAATTTCTACCACTTTTTCATGGTTCTTATTCCATCCTATCTTTTCGCTTTCCAAATTGAGATGGTTTATTTCCCCAATTGCTGGCATCGAAGCAAGCCCAAAAAAGATTGCTATAATAGCAATAGCCAAACTTTTTCTTGCTATTTTTCCCATGTCATACCTCCAAAATATAAAATGCCATATGATTTTATAAAGATTGTTGGAGATTCAATGTTGCCCGATTTTATTTCACTACTATAAATGGCCCTAGTGCAAGAATATCTGCTGTTTTTGATGCATTCTCTACTGTCACCCCAATTTTTCTTGGTCCTATACCAAGTACAAAGAGTCTGATTGTTAATTCAACATCTCCTCTGGTAATGAAATAACTACACCTTCGCCACCTGCCACAGTAAATATTAACCCGTCTAAATCGATTTTCCAATCTAAATTAGATAGATTTGCCTCTCCAAGGTTCCTGACTACTACTTTTATGCCAAAACCACCATAAATCTCTATATCAATTGTATTTTGTGCTGTTTCAGCATCAGTTTGCATAATAGGAATCATTGAAAAAGCCAATAGAGTTATTATCCCAATACTCACTACTTTCCTTTTCATTTTTACAAAATATTCATAGACTTATTTTTATTTAAATTTTCACCGATTTTGCTCATTTACTGAATTTTTGTGTTGAGATCCAAAATCATCAAAAAATTAGGCAAAATTTCATTTTTTCTTTGGACATCTAGCTACTGTTGCCATAGAAAGGTTAATAAGTTAAAAAGAGATAACCTATCGGTGAAGATATGGCGATAGGCTTTATACTTATATCTACGGCGCCTGCGAAAGAGCATGAAGTTTACAATGAATTGCTGAAAATAAAGGAGATTATAGAGCTTCACCCTTTATTCGGGGAATACGACCTCATTGCAAAAGTGGAGGCAAAGGACTTTGACTCCTTAGGGCAGATTGTGGTGAATAAAATAAGGGCAATAGAAGGTGTTGCTGATACAAAAACGTTAACTGGAACGAAATTTTAAAGGAGGAATAAAATGGAATATGTATGGGATTTGTTTGTGAGCATGTTGTTGTTGGTGTTTGCGATTGGAACGATAATAGCAGGGATATTTACAGCCTATTTCGGCTCAGGAAAAAGCAGGGCAATTGGAGGGGTGCTTTTCATCATAGGTATAATTATAGCAATCATTTTCTACAACTATAGCACGGGAGACCTATGGGGCATAAAAGAGTGGAGCTGGGATACGGTTAAAAATGGAATCTCTGCGGTCATTGGAGCAGTTATTGGAGCATTGATTGCACTTGGAGTTTTCCTTGCCGGCATCATGAAAGCATAAATGGATGTAAAGGAAGCAATAGAGAAAAGAAAATCGACAAGGAGTTTCCTGCCAAAACCTGTTCCAATCAACGTAGTTAAGGAAATCCTGCGCTTTGCAAACATGGCTCCCTCGGCTGGAAACCTCCAAGCAAGAGATTTTATTATCGTTGATGAAGAAGAAAAGAAAAATGCTTTGGCAAAGGCAGCTCATCAAGCGTTTATTAAAGATGCACCTGTAATCATTGTTGCATGCGCCAATTACAAAAGAATTGCTCCTTATGGTGTGCGTGGTAGAGAGTTATACGTCATTCAAGATGTTTCTGCTGCAGTTCAAAATATTTTACTTGCCGCTACAGACTATGGACTGGGAACATGCTGGGTTGGTGCTTTTGATGAAGAAGCTGTATCAAGCATTCTTTCCCTTCCTTCTTATATTCGCCCGCTAGCCCTCATTCCTATTGGATATGAATCCATGAAGGAGAGAAAAACTGAGAGAGTTAATATTAATAATTTAATTCATTTCAATAAATGGGAAGGCGATAAATGGAGATAGAGAAAAGATATGAAAAGCACATACTGCTAGGCGAGATAGGAAGAGATGGTCAAAAGAAATTGATGAATAGCAAAGTTGTCATCATTGGATGTGGTGCCACTGGAAGTGTCACAGCAACAAATATGGTACGCTCAGGTATTGGAGAAGTAACTATTATTGACAGAGATATTGTTGATGAGAGTAATCTGCAACGGCAAATTTTGTTTGATGAAGAAGATATTGGAAAGGAGAAAGCATTAATAGCAGAGAAGAGGTTAAAAAAAGCAAATTCCTTTTCAAAAGTTAAAGGAATAGTTGACCATGTTTGCCCTTCCAATATTGAGAATTTAATTAAAAAAAACGATATTGTCCTAGATTGCACTGATAACATGGAAACAAGATTTTTGATAAATGATGCCTGTGTTAAAATGAATTTACCATGGATTTATTGTGGAGCGATTGCAACCTATGGAATGGTTAAGGCAATTATTCCAAAAAAAACAGCATGCCTTAGATGCATTTTTCCTTCTATACCTGCTAACCTTCCTACATGTGATACAGCAGGCATTTTAACCACTGTACCAGTAATTCTTGCATCAATTCAATCAACCCTCGCAATAAAATATATTGTTGAAAGAAGTGTTGATGAAAACTTAATCATGTATGACCCATGGCATAATCATTTTGATAGTATTGATATAGAAAGGAGAAAAGATTGCAAATGCTGTGGAAAAGGAATATATGATTTTTTGGAAGAAGATAAGGCAATAAAATTATGTGGAAAAGAAGGAGTTATTATACCTGGTGAGGGACATATTTCCTTTCCATTACTTCAGAAAAAGCTGGAAAGAGTTGGAAAGGTAAAGATGGAAGGAGCGATACTTAAATTTTGTACTAATGATTATGAAATCCATATTTTTGAAAGTGGTAGAGCAATAATTTATGGAACAGATGATGTAAGGAAGGCTCAAAGCCTTTATGAAAAATATGTGAAAATATGATGGAAAAATATTCTTTGCTCTTGAAAAAAATGAAAGAGAAAGGAAAGGTTGCAGTTGCTTTTTCTGGAGGAGTTGATAGCTCTTTGGTTGCATATGTTGCAAAACAAGCAGGAATTGAATCATTGTTGATTACCCTCACTTCTCCTTTATTTCCTTCATATGAACTAAAAATGGCAAAGGAGATTGCTTCTCAATTAAAAATACCTCATGTAATCTTCCGTCATTCCTTCCATGCAGAGATTGCAAAAAATGATGTTCGAAGGTGCTATTATTGTAAAACGCATGAGGCAAAATTGTGGAAAGAAATTGCCAAAAAGCACGGCTTTAATGTTGTTGCGGACGGATCAAATTTCGACGATTTGCAGGATAAAAAAAGACCAGGTGTAAAGGCATCTAGCGAGCAGGGGATATGGCATCCTTTGGCTGAAGCAAAGATAACAAAGAAGGAGGCAAGGAATATGGCAAAAAAACTTGGTTTAAAAATATGGAACAAGCCATCCAATGCGTGCCTTGCATCCAGAATAGCATATGGTGAAGAAATTACTTTAAAAAAATTGAAAATGGTGGAAGAAGCAGAGGATTTTTTAAGAACTATCTCCCCTCAGATAAGGGTTCGCTTCCACAAAAGCATAGCGAGGATTGAGGTTCCTATTGAAAAAATGAATGATGTGTTAAAGAGGAAAAAGGAAATTGTTGCATATCTAAAAAAACTTGGATTTATTTATGTTACGCTTGATTTAGAAGGGTATAGAAGTGGGAGTATGCATGAGGAGATAAAAAAATAAAAAATTCAACATTCAATTTTCTCACAATCCTTATATAAATCCCATATATTAGCCCTTGATGATTGACTTTGCCACCATAGAAAAAAAATGGCAAGAAAGATGGTATAAAGCGAAGTTGTATGAGGCAAAGAAGAATGGAAAGAAATTTTTCATTCACTTTGCATATCCTGGCATATCTGGCTATTTACATGTTGGGCATATGAGAGGATTTGCTTACTCAGATATTATTGCAAGATACAAAAGAATGAAAGGCTACAACGTATGTTTTCCAGCAGGCTTTCATGCTTCTGGTTTGCCAGCAGTAAGTTTAGCAAAAAAGGTAGAAAGGAAGGATGAAGGCATCTTAAACTACTTGCGCCAGAATGGGTGTCCAGAAGATGTAATCAAAAAACTTTCTGACCCACTGGAAGTTGTGAAGTATTTCAGCAGAGTGTATGTAAATGAGTACTGGAAAAGATTTGGGTTTTTCATAGATTACACACGACTCATGGATACTATCTCCCCTGGCTACAAAAAATTCATTCAATGGCAATTTTATAAATTAAAAGAGAAGGGATTATTGACTCAAAAGCCTCACTATGCCCCTTTTTGCCCTAACTGTGGTCCTGTTGCTGTCGATAAATCTGAGACAGATATATCGGAGGGAGGGGATGCAGAGATTTTGGAATTTACTGTAATAAAATTTGATTTTGATGGGTACATTCTGCCAGCAGCAACCCTTCGCCCTGAGACTATTTTTGGTGTAACGAATATGTGGGTAAACCCTGATGTGGAATATGCCATTGTGAAAGTAGGCAATGAAAAATGGATTACATCAAAAGAGGGGGCGAAGAAGATTTCAAATCAAATAGAAGGGGTTGAAATCATTGATAGCATTTCTGGGAAGGAATTGGTTGGTAAAAAATGCGTTGTTCCCCTTGTTGGCAGAGAAGTTCCCATCCTCCCTGCATCATTTGCTGACCCAAATGTTGCCACGGGAATAGTAATGTCAGTTCCTGCTCATGCACCATATGATTACATTGCTTTAAAAGATATAAAGGCGGATATTGAGCCGATTGTTATTATTGAAGTTGAAGGATATAAAATTCCTGCAAAGGAAATTGTTGAGAAAATGGGGATTAAGAGTCAAAAAGAAGAGGAAGCATTGGAGGATGCAACTCAGAAATTGTACAAGGAAGAGTTTCATAAAGGAATTCTAAATGAAAACTGCATGGAATATGCTGGTATAAAAATTTCTGAAATAAAAGATGCAGTAAAAGATGATTTGATAGCAAAAGGAGATGCAACCATAATGAGGGAATTTTCAAAAAAAGTTGTTTGCAGGTGTGGTGAGAGCGTAATCATTAAAATTGTGCCAGACCAGTGGTTTATTCGTTATAGTGACGAGGAACTTACAGAAATGAGTAAGGAGCACGTTGAGAGCATGAATATTTTTCCTGCCGAATATAAAGAAGAATTGCCAAAGGTATTGGATTGGTTTGGAGATAGGGCATGCATTAGGAAAGGAAAATGGCTTGGAACGGAATTTCCTTTCAAAAAAAACTGGATAATTGAGCCAATATCTGATTCCACCCTTTATCCAGCATATTACATAATTTCAAAATATGTAAATGAAGGGGAGCTCGATGCCAAGGAAATGGATAATGAATTCTTTGATTATGTATTTTTAGGGAAGGGCAAAGCGAAAAATAGCTTATGGGAAAAAATAAGAAATGATTTCCTATATTGGTATCCTGTAGATGTAAATCTTGGAGGGAAGGAGCATAAGACAGTCCATTTTCCTGTCTTCATCATGAATCATGTTGCAATCATGGAATGGAAACACTGGCCAAAGGGCATCTTCGTCAACTGGTGGATTACACAGAAAAGTGGGGAAAAAATTTCAAAATCGAAGGGAGGGGCAGAGCCAATACCAAATGCAGCAATGAAGTATGGAGTGGATACAATGCGCCTTTATTACGCCCACATTGCCTCACCATTTGCTGATATTGAATGGGATGATGAAGCGGTGGAGCAATACAAGAAAAGGCTGTATAAAATATATGAATTGCAGGAAGAATTGCTTAAAAGGAAGGGAGGGAAGAAAGACATAGATGCCTGGCTGAAAGCATCATTTAATGAGGAGGTTAGAAAAACAAGGGAGGCGATGGAGAAATATGAATTAAGGAGAGCAGCAAATAGCATTTATTTTGACATTTATAACAAATTTCAGTGGTATATAAAGCGAGGGGGAGAAAACGCATCCCTCATCAAAAATTTGCTTAAAAAATGGATATGCATGATGGCTCCTTTTACCCCTCATATTGCTGAGGAAATCTGGGAAAAGATGGGAGGAGATGGTTTTGTCTCCAATGCATTATTTCCAGAAGAGGAGGAGATAGATAAAGATGCTTTAGATAAAGAAGCATTGCTGATGAAAACAATTGATGACATTTCAGAGATAATAAAAGTTACTAAAATCAAACCCTCCCGCATTTATATCTACACATCCCCCCGATGGAAATGGGAAGTTGCAAAGAAATCGCATGAATTGCATAAAGAAGGAAAGCTTGATATGTCTACACTCATGAAAGAAATGATGAAGGATGAGGAAATGAAAAAGCACAGCAATATTCCAAAATATGCTCAAAAGTTAATAAAAGAAATAAAAAAAGGAGGAAAGCACCCGCACATAGATGAATTTGAATACATAGACAATGCAAAGGATTTCATTTCTCAAGAATTTAATGCTCAAGTTTTTGTTTACAAAGGCGATGATGATGCGCCTGATCCAGGAAAAAGAAAAGAGTTAGCAGAGCCTCTGCGCCCCGCCATTTATGTAGAATGAGTGCCACTCAGTCCGCCCGTCTTTTCTTCATTTTTCAGGATGCGTTCATCATCATTGTGGCATATTTAAAATGCAAAGGCAATTAAATAATTTTATGAGTGTTGCAGAAGTAAATTTATTCTGATTCTATTCTGGGAGCAAGGAGATACATCACCTCTCCATTTTCCCCTGCTATATGGAACATCATCTTCACTGGATAGTCATTTCCAAGATATAATGTAACTTCATCACTTTTTACAGATTTCACCATGTCGCTAAAGTAGTCGAGAGCAAACATACTTTTCACCTCCTCATTGCATTTTAGGGAAGAAAGCTGGGACTTTGGTATTTTTAATTTCACTGTATCTGTATCTCCCTCTGCCGACAATTCAAAGCCCTCTGGATCAGCTTGCAAGATGATATGATCAGTTATTGCCTCTGAAGCTTTTATTCCTTTATACAGTTCATCTGTTTTAATAATAACCTCTGCTGGCAAATCAAGGCTTGGAATCTTTGTATCTGGCATGGTAGATGTATCCAGCAATCCAATCTTTCTGGTCAAATTTCCTATCTGTATCACCAGCCTCTCTTCCTTTCCATAAGATAAAGAAACGATGTCTTCTCCTGATGCAAGTTTTAAAATTCCACGAATTTTATCCAAATCAATTCCTAACTCGCTTTCCTCATCTGCCTCATATTCTTCAAAGGCTCCAGCAAGCAACTTGAAATCAATCATGCCAACATGTGCAGGGTCAACAGCTCTTGCAAATAATCCATCGCTTGTTATTCGCAATTTTACCTCATCAACCAATATGGAGGTGGCTTCTATGATTCCTTTCAGAAAATCTGCTTTTATATTTCCCTTAAACATCTTTTTTTATATGCCCTTACGCTTTAAAAACATAGCGATTGAATTTGAAGGAAATATAAAATTTACTGCCTCCCGATTTTCCTCGGTTTTTGTGATATGGGTACAAAAGAGGAGCGAATGAAATCAGCTGAAATGATGCCTCATTCCTTAATCCAACGCTTTGAAGAACGTGCAAATAGCCAGTGAAAACCATCATATCACACATTTTGAGAAATATATTCATGAGCAAAATTTATATTGGAAACACAATTTAAATATCATGAAAGGGAGAAATGGTAAAGTAATGGTCGCAATTGTTTTATCAGCTTTATTTGCATCATCAATGAACATAACTGGAACCTCTGCTTCTACCATGTCTCATCATAATAATGATTTTGAACTCTATATAGAAGGCGGAATTGGTTTAACAATTGGGGCAATAAATTATGGAAATCATACTTTGCAGGTAAATTTTACAATAACTGTGGGTATAATAAGACCTCCTATGAGTGGAGAATTTTATGTACCACCTGGTCAAGGACATGAACTCAGAATAATAAATCCTTTTTCTTTACCTCTTCCAATAACAGTTACTCTCTCCGCTGAAAATGAGAGTATAACAAGAAGTGGCATAGTCATCTTCATATTTGTGATATTTTTTGATTAGAATTTGTAAAAAAAGTAAGCGAACGCTTTGAAAAAGTGATTATACTGGCTCTCAATCATTGAAATTAAAAGAATAAAAAAAAATGGCAAGCATGGGAAGAAATTTTGATAGTTATTTAAACAGCATCTGCCCCAGTTTGAGATAGATAGAATTTTCATTATTTTTAAGTCCTAAACTTTTTATTGCTTAAAGCAAATCAAGCAAATAAAAAAACCCAAAAATTCATGAGCAAAAATTTATATTGGAAACACAATTTTTAATTTCATAAATCCTAAATCATGAATTACCCCAAAATTTTTTATTCAATTGTCAATCACTTTCCATGCAACTCTTCATTCACTTCCTCGGAACTGGTGGCTCTTGGCCTTCAGTAGCAAGAAATGTCTCCTCCATAGCAATAAAAAGAGGAGGTGAGATTTTACTTTTTGACTGCGGGGAAGGAACACAGCGCCAGTTGCAAAAATCAGCATTGAGTTATATGCAAATAAAGAAAATTTTCATTACCCATTTTCATGGAGACCATTTCCTGGGCTTGCCTGGGCTATTTCAAACTTTTCAGCTTAATGATAGAGAAGAGGCTTTGCATATTTATGGACCAACAGGAATAAAAAAATTGGTTTATCAACTACTTCATCTCGGCTATTTTAATCCCACATATGAAATAATTCCTCATGAAGTGAGAGGTGGGGATGTAATTGCCTTTGATGGATATTCAATAAAATGCATCTTTGTCAATCATAATGTTCCGACGCTTTCTTACTGCCTTGAGGAGGATATGCGCCCTGGAAAATTTAATAAAGAAAGGGCATTGGAATTGGGAGTGCCTGAAGGACCATTGTTCAGAAAATTGCAGAAGGGAGAGGAAGTGGAAATAAACGGCAAAGTCATTAAGCCGAGTATGGTTCTTGGTGAGCCCCGACGGGGGAGAAAAATTACCATTGCTTTAGATACAGCTCCCTGCGATGCTTTAATACCATTTGCGGAGGGGAGTGATGTGCTCATACACGATGCCACTTTTGATTCGTCTTTAGAGGAGAGAGCAAATGAATATGGGCACTCGACAGCAAAACAAGCAGGGGAGATTGCAAAGAGGGCATGTGTTGAGAAGCTATTTTTAACCCACATAAGCCCCCGTTACAAAAATGCAGATGTTTTGGAGAAAGAGGCAAGAGATGTTTTTCCCAATTCATTTGTAGCCCACGATTTTATGGAAGTGGAAGTGAGGCTAAAGAAATGATACGAGATTTGCTTAACAAATTAAAATGGAATAAGCAAGCCTCATTTGATAAAATAAAAATATTTTATGAGAGCAGGGGATGCCCTGATGATATGGGATGTATAGAAGGGGACGAAATAATAAACATTGGGAAATATTTTTTAGAAACAGAAAAAGGTTCTATACCATATCATAGAATTAGGAAGATAGAGCAGAATGGAAAAATTTTGTTTTTAAACAGGGAATAAAGTCATCCTTATCCTTTTTTCACATATGAACGTTTTCGATGGTTATATAAACACTTTGGCATTATATAATTTGGAGGCGAAATATGAAGGCGTATAAAAGAAAGATGGCAATAGGAATTGTAGCACTATTTATGGTAGGGGCAATGGCTGGATTAGCAGGCGAAAATAAGAACCTGACAACAATAACAATGGAAAAAAAGGAGGTAGCAACCATTAACCAGGATGGAGGAGGCAATGAGGAACAAATATATTATCCTTATGATTCCTATGTAAGAAAAGATACAGAGACACTTAATTTGGGAGAGGAACAGAATGATGCTGGTTATAATACAGATGTCGGCAACAACATCTTGAAAGCCCTTCCAA
>CAZHBO010000040.1:0-12221 GCA_964530745.1 uncultured Thermoplasmatales archaeon
ATATTACTAACTTATTGTTTGCATGATCGACATTACATGAAATACTTGGTGTCGATGTGCTGCTTCCGCCGAATCCACTTACCCATACATAGATGGTTGCTGCTAGGACTACCGTTATTGCCACCATCAGAATCACTGCTATGATGGGGCTAACACCGGTTATGTCCTCCCATATTTTTCTTATTTTTTTGGTCATTTTATATCACCGAACCTATATAGCATAGGAAGTATATAAATATTTCGCAATTTGCTTACAATATGCTATCATTTTGATGATAATTTATTTTATTGCATAAGCATTTGCAAAATTTGCTCTCTACCCCTCTTTGCTTTTTTATTTTTTATTTTCCCATTATTTATAAATTTGTCGAAAAAATGCGAGGGGCCGGATTTGAACCGGCGAACCACTTCTGGAACAGATCTTGAGTCTGTCGCCTTTGACCTGGCTTGGCTACCCTCGCTTAATTGTATAATAAAAAAATGTATATTAAATTCTTCGCTTTTAAGAATATTTCTTAAAACCTATTTCTTCTGCTGTTTCCCTAAAACATTGCCGACAGAGATGCAATCCATACCTCCTTATTATTCCTCTTTTTCTTCCACATCTTCTGCATCCTTCTATGCGACCATACTCCTTTTTCTTCTCCTTTATCCGCATCAGACCACCTCCACGTTGAATTTCTCTTTTAACAATTCAATTACTTCTTCCTTTGTGATGCGATGCCTGTGTGGTATCTTGCTTTTACCTATCCTCCTCCTCTTTATCCTATATCCTGGTCTTTCAAAAGTAATGGAGACATCCATCCCAAATATTCCTATCTCTGGTTCATATTTCATTTCCTTGAATTCGGTGTGGTCGGGAATGCCAAAGGAAACATGACCTTCTTCATCGAATGACCAATCAGCAATTTTGTAATTTCTCGTCCACAATGCTCTTTTTAAAAAATCATCTGCCTTTTCCTTTCTTAATGTTACTTTGCATCCTATTGGCATTTTCTTTCTTATTCCCCATTCCTTGTTGGTTGTTTTTGAAATGGTCCTAACTGGTTTTTGGTGAGTAAGGCTTTCTAAAACACTTTCTGCTTTTCTAAGCCTCTCTCCTGCCTCACCAACGCCAATATTGACAGTGACTTTTTCTACCCTAACTTTCCTCATCTCATTCATAAATGTTCACCCTTGGTAACTCAATGACAGGCTTTTCCTTTCCAACCGGGAAAACGTAAGGCTTTATGGTAGAGAATCCTTTTAACTTTACAACGTTTGGTTTTGGATTTCTTGTTATTTCTATTTCCTCTATCTCTGCTATATCCCCAGCGTGTTTTCCACCTATAATCATTGCAAGATTTTTGCTAGCTAGCGGAAAAACATCCAGAATTTCTTGTTCTGGCAAAGATATTTTCAAAACATCCCCTGTTTTATAATTTCCATCTGCAATAATATTTCTTCCATCATGCAGATTAAGCTGAATTTTCCCATTTTTTACCGTCGTTTTGTTTTCTATCCTGCATAATTTCCATTTCGCATCCTCAGCATCTATAGGAGTAAGACGCAAAATGCCTTTTGAATCTAAAAGAATGCGGTAATGCTCCTCTACCTTTGGGATGGAAATAACATCCATCAAGCCGCACGGAAATTTTGGATTTGTTTGTGGCTTTCCATCTACAATGACTTCCCTATTACCAATAATCCTTCTTGCCTCCCTTGCAGTATCTGCATATTTTAAATAATCACGAATTAAGAGAAGCAATGGAATGCTTTTTTCTATAGGATGTGGACCAGGTGATGGTCTAACCGCCCATTTTTTAGTTTTCCTTTCTATAACCCATGTCTTAGGTGCCACTAATCTCTTCAAATGCGCCATTTATTCACCCTCTTCTTTTTCCTCTGGTTCTTCCTTTGCTTCCTCTTGCTCCATTTCTTTAATTATCTCCTCCTCCTTGGATACTTCTGGAGTTTCTCCTTCTTCCGTCACTTCTTCCTTCTCTTCCTTCTCTTCTGGTTCTTCTGTCACTTCTTCCTTCTCTTCCTTCTCTTCTGGTGCTTCTTCCTTTGCCTCTTCAGCCAATTTTTCTTCTTCCAAAGCCTTTACCTGCTCCTCTGCCTCCTTTTCTATTTCCTTTTTCATTTCTTCTGGCAATCCTTCCTCAAGTTTTCTTCTTCTCCAAGGATCGGTCAAATTAAGCTTTGTTATCATAACGTTTGAAGGATGAATGGGACGAGGTACTTTACTTCCATCCACTTTTGTTGTGACAACTCCTTCCACTTCAATCATTTGCTTTTTTAATAAAACCTCTCTAACTTTATCAACATGTCCCTTAAACTCCCCCCTCATTACTTTTACAGTATCTCCTCTTATTACTGGAATGCTCCTCCTTCTATACTTAAGCATTAAATCCTCAGCCAAATGAGATGCAATCCATTTCCTTCTTTTATGCAAGGGTGCATTGTACAACTTTTTCCTTTCCTTCCTTGGCTGCTTGCTCATCTTATCACACTATCATTGAAGCCGTAGAGGCAATACGAGGCCATCTCTCTGCAGCCTCTCTTGCAATTGGTCCTTTTATTGCAGAGCCCTTCGGATCCCCTTCTGGAGTTACAATGACTGCCGCATTATCTTCAAACTGTATGCGTGTTCCATCTGGGCGACGATAGGGCATTCGCTGCCTGACTATAACAGCATTAAACAACTGCCTTTTCATCTCGGGCTTCCCTTTTTTTACTGTAACAGTTACCATGTCGCCGACGCCAGCAGAAGGATAGCGGCGGTGCCCTGTCTTTATGTGCTTAACTGATACAATCTCAACTATGCGGGCTCCAGTATTGTCTACGCATGCCAGCCTTGCTCCTGTTGGCAATCCCTTTGTAACCTGTGCTGCTATTCCTTTCATTTTCTCTCCACAACAACAAATGATTTGGTTTTGCTCAATGGACGACATTCCATGATGACTACTTCATCTCCTTCCTTTACCTCGATGCATGGAGGAAGATGAGCTTTATACTTGCTCGTCCTTTTCTCATACCTCTCATATTTTGGAATGTAATGCATCCTTGTTTTTTCTACAACGACGGTTTTATCCATAGCCGTTGATACAACCTTCCCCGTAAGCATTATACCCCTTACTGGCAATTTCCCATGAAAGGGACAATTTACGTCATTGCATGTCTTTTCCGGCTCTTTAACATCTATTCCTATCATTTTATCTTCCTTATTCTATCCTCAGGACGATATGCGATTCTTTTTCCTTCTATTACCCTTCCATCTATGTCAAAGATGGCAATATTTTTTGCTACCTTTTTTATTCCATCATTTGTTTCTATTGCGAACATATTTTTCGTCTCATCAACAATCATGCCTTCTATTCCTTTCAATGAAGCATCAGTGCATTCGAGCACTTTGACCTGTCGCCCTATGAACTCACCCTTAATAAATTTTTTTGTCGGTATCATTCTACCTCAACAATGAAACCCAGTTCTTCCAACCTTTTCCTTGCCTTTTCCTTATGGTCCCCCTGTAACTCTATTTTATTATCCTTCATTGTGCCGCCGCATGCACAGCATTTTTTTAAGTCGCTGACTAATGAATTAATATCAATGTCAGATGCATTTATGCCAGAAATTACTGTAACCATTTTACCATATCTCCTTTTTTCAGTAGTAATCTTTATTTCCTGTCCCTCTCTCGCTATTTTTTCACAAACACAAATTTCCTTAGGCAAACCACATACCTTACAAATGTCGCTCATTCTTGCTCTCCTTCCTCCTTCATAATCGTAATCATTCGCGCAATATTCCTATGAAGCCACCTAATCCTTCCAGGCGAAGGCGGCGAGCCTCCCATCGCAGCCCTTCCATATTCTTCCATCAATTCATTTCTCCAATCTCTCAATTTTGCCTTTCTTTCCTCCTCACTCAATTCTCTCATTTCCTTTGCCTTCATTTCATTTCACCGCTTCTTTTACAGCCTCCTTTAATTTTTCAGCAGTTTTTATACCAATTCCTTTTATTTCCAATAAATCATCCAATGCAATTTCATACAATTCGCGTGCAGTTTTTATACCCGCCTTATTTAGCTTAGATGCAAGACTTGCTCCAATTTCTGGTATGTCTTCTATGGCTACTGTTTCCAATTTTTCCTCTTCCACCTCTTTTACCTCCTCTTTCTCTTCAACCTTTTTCTTAGCTTCTTTTACTTCCTTGATTTCTTTGACTTCCTCTCCAGAAATTATGATTTCATCTGGCATTCTCGCATCAGGCTTCATTATTCTTACTTTTACGCCCAGAATGCCTGGCTTTTTCTTCGCAATCGCCAGTCCTTCATCCATAACTTCCTTTGCAACCTCCCCGCAGTATTTTACATGCCCCATGGTAAATTTCTCTGTCCTATGCCTAGCTCCCGTTATCTTTCCAGCAATGATTACCTGGCATCCTCTTGCCCCTGCATCCATTATACGCCTTACTGTGGAATGACCAACACGGCGGAAATGCCAACCTCGCTCCAAAGCAACTGCAACTTTTTGAGCCATGATTTGGGCATTCAATGCTGCTTTGTCACCAACCTCTTCTATCTCAATCTGAGGGTTTTCTATATTAAATGTTTCTGAGAGTCGATCTGTAAGTTCCTTTATTTTTTTACCACCCCTCCCAATAATGATTCCAGGTCTTTCCGTAATGAGGGAAATGAGCGTGCCCATTGGAGTGCGCTGAATTTCCAAGCCACCGAATCCAGCTCTCTCCGTCTCTGCTTTCAAATATTCTTTTATGAGCATTCGTTTCTCTCCTTCCTCTATAAATTTCCTTTCTATTGCCATTATTCTCTCTCCTCTATAATGATTTCAACGTTTGTTGTCTGCTCATTTTTTGCTGTTGCCCTTCCCATTGCGCGTGGCATAATTCCTTCTATCACCCTTCCTTTATATGCAGATATATGGCTTATCACCATATTCTCTGGGTCCAGCCCTTTATACTCTGCATTGTTCTCAGCATTTTTTAATACCCTTAAAATTAACCTTGAAGCCTTTTCGGGATAAGCACCTGGTCCTATCCTCTTTTTATGACCCAGACTTCCGTTGTGAGTTCTAAAAGGAACCGCTCTCTTTTTTTGAATTACTTGCTCCAAAAATTCCTCTGCATCTTTAACCTTCATGCCCCTGATAGCCCTTGCTATATTTTCAGAGTGCTTTGGAGAGCAATACAACTCCCTTCCATAGGCACGAGCACTTTTTTCCGGGTCTTTTTCTGCCGAGTATTTCATAGTATCATTTCAATGGCAAATATTTTGAGGAGCGGGTTGCTCCAACACCTGGTCCAGTATGTTTAACTTCCTTTCTAGTTAAAGCAAACTCCCCTAAATAATGTCCTATCATTTCTGGCTGTATGGTAACATGGACAAATTCCTTTCCATTATGAACAGCAATTTTATGTCCGACGAAATCAGGCAATACAATCATGTCTCTGAGATGAGTTTTTATAACTTCTTTTTTTGAATTTTTAATATCATTCAGCAATTTATTCTGCTCTCGTGTAAGTCCTCTTCTTAGAGTCCTCCTCATTCTTGCTGGCAAGTATGGTATGAACTCATCAACGCTCAATTTTTTTAATTCTTCAATAGTAAGCCCTCTGTAAGTAAATTCCTTCTTGGCGCCAATCTCAATCTTCCTTCTTCTCTTCTTAGCCATATCCTCACCTCTTTCCAGTCTTTCTTGCTCCTATGTTTCCTACTTTCCTGCCAGGAGGTGCCCCTTTTGAAACAGTTGATGGAGTCCCCAATCCTGTTCTTCCTCCTCCATGGGGATGATTCACTGCATTCATCGCAACTCCTCTCGTTATTGGATAAATCCTTGCTTTTGACTTGATTGCATGGTATTTCTTTCCCGCCTTCATGAAAGGCTTCTCCTTCCTTCCGCCCCCAGCAACAACACCTATTGTCGCCCTGCATTGAGGATGAAGTTTCTTTTGAGAGCCCGATGGAAGCTTAACAATGACACCATCTCCATGGGAAATGACTGTAGCATAATTTCCAGCAGCCCTTACAAACTTTCCTCCATCACCAGGCTCATGTTCAATGTTGTAAATGGGGGTTCCCTCGGGAATGGCATCTAAAGGTAAAATATTGCCTGGCTCAATTATACTTTCCTGAGTAAAGCGAATGCTCTCCCCTGTCCTTAATCCTTCATATGCAAGCATATTGAATTTTCTTCCATCTTCTAACTTCACTACCGCAATAGGGGAGGTTGTACCTGGATTATGTATTAATTTTTCAACAATACCCCTCCCTTCTTTAATGGAAGGATAGCGAATTTTTCCTTTATGTTTGAACGATGGGCTAATATATGAAGGCTTCCCGGCGCCACGCCTTTGCGACCTCAATCTCTTTCCCATTTACTCACCTAGAATATTCCTATCCTCATTCCAATATCCTCTGCTTCATATTCTGGAGATAATTTAACGATTGCCATTTTTCCATGCTTGCTTATACGGGTTGTCACTTTAACTATCTTTACCTCAAATATCTCTTCAATTGCCTCCTTTATCTGCTTCTTGTTTGCATCTATTTTAACCACAAACTGAAGGATGTTATCCCTTTCCATCAGCATCATTGTCTTTTCTGTAACATATGGATGAAGAATTATTTCATATGGATTCATATTTTTCCTCCATGAACTGTAAGGCAGGCTTTGTAAATATGGTAAGCCTTCCCGCGTCTCCTCCTGGGGCAAGATGCTCAACGTTTAGTTCTTCAGGAGTAACTACATCCACTCCTACTAAATTACCTGCTGCCTTTTTAACATTTTCTTTCTTTCTTACAACCAACAGCAAAGACTTTGGCACCTTATATCTCCTCCCTCTTCTTTTTCCTTTGCCTGCTCTGATGTGCTTTCCGTTTTTAGCCCTTTCAATGTCTCCATAAACTCCAATATTTTTCATTATAGATACCATATCCTTTGTTTTTTCCACATTCTCAAATTCATTGACTAGAATGAGAGGTAAAGAAATGCCTTCCTCAAAAATATGACCTCTTTGGCGTACAATTTCCTCATTGGCAACAGCAGATAATGCAGATTTTCTTGCCAGCAACATCTCTTTTTTGTTCATTTTCTTTTTCCAATTTTTCTCAGCCTTAGGAGGATGAGCTCTTCTTCCCCCAACTGTCCCTGGCATAAATGCAGCCCTTCTCCCCTCCTTCAAACGGGGGACTCTAGAAACTCCTCTTCCCGGACCCCAAGATTCAACGGCATGCTGCTTGCCCGCTAACGGATAAGCACCATAGGGCTGGCGTCTGTTTGCCTGTATGACTGCCACCGCCTTCCTTATCAAGTCTGGGCGGAATTGCTCCTGGAATAATGACGGCAGAGAAATTTCATCAACAACATTTCCATCCAAGCCAAATATTTTTGCCTTCATCATACCCCCTGTTTGCTCATCGTCGAGATGTATGTAATCTCAGGCTTTTCCACTTTTACTCCCTTGGTATATCTAATCGCATCCCTCATGCGCACTAGCCTTTTTACTGGTCCAGGAACTGAGCCATGAAAGACAACATATGCATTTCTAACAACACCATAATGCAAAAATCCTCCATTTGGAGTAATCTCCTCTCCATCTTCCCCTATCTTTAATATCCTTTTATTATACTCGGTTCGTTTATGATATCCGGTCTGACCAGCCTGCGGAACAGTCGGGCGAACCCATGAAAGCCATGGTCCCAATGTGCCAATCATTCGCCTATGCTTTCTATTCTTATGGTGTAGCAATTTAACTCCCCATCTTTTTACATGTCCTTGGAAACCTTTGCCCTTTGTTACTGCGACCACATCAACCATGGTTCCTTCTTTATAAACGTCTGTAACTTGTATCTCTTTTCCCAAAATTTCTTGAGCATATGCCAGCCTTTCCTCCATCCCGCCTCCACCAATTCTTATTTCCATTATATCGGGAACTTTTTTTGGAACACCTGTTATCAATGAAGGAAGAGTATAAGCAATGACACGTATATCATCAAATTTATCTATTTCCTTTTCTTTCTTCTTCTTTGGAATTGGAATTTTACCTTTTAATTCATCAGCCTCTCCCCATACTTCTGTTATTGCTCTTAAGCCATAAGGCGTGGACTCATAAAGGCGATAGGCAGCAATTTTCATGGGAGGTGTTTCTACAACAGTGACGGGCATCACCACTTCCTGCCCTGAAGTCGTGGAGGTAGGTCTGTAATCGATGGCAAAAATATGGGTCATCCCTGCCTTGTATCCAGCAAATCCCTGCAAGCGGGGCTTCTCCCCATTTTCCGGCCAGGCGCTAATTCTAGCTACCTCTGAACGCGCTCTTTTTCTGGGGGAATACCCCTTTGAACCTCTTCTTGGATGATGCCTATGTGCCATTTCTCACCTTTGAAACTTTACCCAAATATGGAAAGTTATATATAAAGATAAGGGTAGCAGATGAATGGGCAGGAGATTAAAAAGATTTCGGCGTTTAATGCTATGCTGACAAGCTTTTACTTACCAGGGGTAATTTAATCGCAAGAATTGTAGGGAGGTATTAAAAACTTTTATAAACAATACAGTTATGAAAGATAGTGAGATCGCTTTTGAATTTAGAATCGAAAAAAGACATGGCATATGATGAAAAATGACGCAAGAAAATGAATTAGATAAATGGTTAAATGAATGCCTAAAGACATTTCCTGAGATGAAAAGAAGTATAAAAATAAAATGTTTTTATAAAAAAACTCCTAAAAAATGCCTTGGAAGGGTAAAAGGTGAGATTGAAATTAAAGAAGATATTGATGCTGAAGCACTGCTTCTAGAAGGAAAAGTAAAGAGAAAAGTTATTAGGAAAAAGCCAAAAAAGTATGAAATAGAAATAAATGAAAATTTAAAGAAGATAAAAGGGAAGCCAATAAGAAAGCAAATTGTTCAACATGTCATAGTTCACGAATTATTGCATATCCTCAATGAAGATATTTTATCTCTTTCCAAAGATTATAGGAAGAGGAAAAAGAAGAAAATACATGTAAAAGATTTTAGAAAAGAGGTCTTCAGAAGATATAATGAAGTCAGAAAGATAAACAATCTTCCTTTGATATCAAAACGAGAAGATTTAGACCTTGCAATAAATAAAATTCTGGAAAGATACAAAATTGTATGAGGTGAGACATGTCGAAAAAGGTGGGTAGAAATGATCCATGCCCTTGTGGTTCTGGAAAGAAATATAAAAAATGCTGTATGAACAAAGATTTAGGTATTGGAAGAAAAGCAAAAATATTACAGCTAAAAATTTCATTAGATGGAATAAGTCCAGAGATATGGAGGAGATTTTTGGTCAAAGACAATATAAATTTTGAAAATTTGCATAACATCATTCAAATTGTAATGGGATGGGAAAATTATCACTTATATGAATTTGAGATTGATGGAACATTTATAGAAGCCTCCGAAGATAGATTTTTTGTAGATGCTGTATGGAAGAATTTTATGCCAAGAAGAAAAACATTTTCAGCCCGCAAAACCGAGTTAAGGGATTTCGTAAAATTGGAAAAGCAAAGGATCCATTACTTATATGATTTTGGAGATTCTTGGGTTCATACAATTTTAGTTGAAAAAATTTTTGAAGATGATGAGTCTAAAACACTTCCCATTTGCATTGATGGTAAAAGGGCTTGTCCTCCAGAAGATTGCGGGGGAGTATTTGGTTATCTTGAACTGCTGAAAATAAAAGAAAATAAAAACCATCCCGACTATGAGGAAAAAATCATAGAATGGCTCGGTGAAGATTTTGACCCGGAATATTTTGATATCAATGAAGTTAATAGATGGTTGAAAAAACTTCGATTGTAACCAAAAGATAAATTTCCTCCATTTTCACTTTTTCACATTTTTCTGTTTTACTTATCAGTGATGACATAATTTTCCGAAATTTAACCGATTTTGAAAAAATCATCAGAGATAATATGCAGGAACTTTGTAAATTTTGCATGAGTCTATTTTATCTTTCCCAAATTCATCCATAGTTACTAAAATTGCTACTTCTGGCTTATAAGTATTTATGAAGCTGCGGAAACCCTTTCCAAGTTTTGTTTCTGTTAATTTTACTTCAATCGGAACGACATTCCCATTTTCCTTTATAATAAAATCTATTTCCGTTTTTCCTGTTGTCCGCCAATAGTTGATGGAATAGCCACAGGTAAAAAGCTCTCTGAAAACAAAATTTTCTAACAACGCACCGCCATCTGGGCGATTATCAAATTCAACAAAGTTATTAATCACAGCATTTCTAAGCCCTAAATCGAGGAAATATAATTTTTGAGTTTTTCTCAGCTCAGTTACAAGATTTCTGTAAAATGGTCTCAAAAGATGGATAATGTAGGTGTGTTTGAGTATTTCTAAATATTCTTCCACTTTGTGAAAGTTTGTTTTTAGGGCAGAAGCAATGCTTGTAATTGATAACAAGGAGGATACTCTGAAAGCCAGCATTTTAAGCATGTCTTCAAATTTTGTTGTTTCTTTTATCCCAAAGTAGGAAATGATATCTTTTTCAATATAAAGTGAATAAATGTTCTTGAGAATCATTTCCTTTGTTTCCTTATCCTCTGTTTTCAAAACTTCTGGATATCCTCCAAATACAAGATATTCCTTTAGCAAATGTAAGAATTCACTTTCAAAGGAAGGTGGCTGGGGTTCATCATGGTCATCTATTGTTTTCCTCAAACTCTCATTTTTCTCCCTGAAAATTTTTAAAAGCCCTTCATCTTTTGTTTGTAAAAACTCTTCAAAATCGAAAGAATATAATTCGAAAATAAATGCTCTTCCTACGAGGAATGGAAGTATTTCAGCTTTTAACTCCAAGGAAGATGAACCAGAGAAAAGGATTTTGACATCTTGAAATTCATCATAAATTATCTTCAATTTTTCTCCAGCATTTTTAACACGCTGGATCTCATCTATAAAAAGATAGAATTTTTTCCTTTCTTCCTTATATCTTTTAACAATGTCCACAGGATTTTCTTCCATTGTTCTTCGCATCTCTGGCAAATCCATATTTATAAAATTCTTCTTTGCCTTTGTTTTTTCATAAATTATTTTAAGTAACGTTGTCTTGCCAACCTGCCTTGCTCCTTTTATACCAAGCATTTCCTTTCTATCCAGATGCTTCACAAGTACATCTTCAATTTTTCGTCTATAAATTTTTTCTTTTTTTTCCATTTAAGTCTATAATTTTACAAAAATATATAAAATTTATGCTATAATTTTGAAAAATAATGGAATAATTTATTGCCCATGAAAGAGAACTTGCTCTAGAACTAAATGAAGATATAAACTATAGTCCAAAAACTAGAAAAGAAAGGAAAAATAAGAAGAGGAAGCATATTCACTAGGAATAATATTTGAAATATTCCTTGAAGATAAAGAGGAGGGCGACCAAACTAATTTTTCAAATAAAAGGAAACTTATATATAAATTAGTTCCCTTATTTTTTAAATGCTTGGGAAAACTGAATTAAAAATTCTTCGTAATTTCAACGAAGGCGATACCATAAAAGATATTGTGGAAAAGGTAAAGATAAGCAAGGGAAAAGTATCTGTTGCTGTAAAAAATTTAGAAAGACTGGGCTTTATAATTAGAGAAAGACATAACAGAAGAATTTTTTTGAAAATGGGAAATACAAAGCATGCCTCTCTGTTCTTTGATTTTCTTAAGGAATATCCTTCATTACCTGTTGAGAAATTATTAACTCAAAGAAGGATAACAATGCTTTCTGTAATAGAAAATGAACCATCCGTTGTAGCCAAGATAGTTGGAGTTAGCTGCCAAACAGTTTACAATGCCATAAAAGATTTTTTGGGATGTGGAATTTTGATTAAAAAGAATGACTATAAAATAAATCCACACCATAGAATATTAAAAGCATTTGTTTCTGACTTCCAGAGTTTTTTGAATAGGATGGAGAGGGCAAAAGTGGATGAAGAAGCAATTTTGATATGGGAACATGGTCCAGAATTTTTAATAAAAACTCATAAGGAGATAAAGGAAAAAAATTATTGTTTGACAGCTATATCTGCCTTCAAAAATTTTGGCTTACTCTTCATACCATCTTATAACCATTATTTCTATTCCAGAAGAGATATAACAATTTCTGATATAATTATCCATACTGTTTTGATTGAACTAGATAGCAAAACAAATATTGCATATGCCTGTCTTTTATATCAAAAAACAAAGCCAAAA
>CAZHBO010000041.1:0-12013 GCA_964530745.1 uncultured Thermoplasmatales archaeon
GGTTAGGATTAGGGCCTTCCAAGCCCTCTGCCCGGGTTCGAATGTATGGCTTGCAGGCAATCCACATTTCCTCGCAGCCATACTCGGAAATCCCGGCGCCCGCATTTTTACATAGCAATTTTTTTGTATTGATTGGCTATGTAGTCATATGAAATGGCAGATGGGAATTGCTTTGATTATTGTAATTTCCTTCATTTTTCCAGCAACTTCTCCTTATACGTCCCCTCATAATACTTTTTTTCATCAAAAAAATGAAGATGTAAAAGAAGTTACTTTCAGTGATAGCAAAGGTAAAGAAAGTCTTTCCTTTCCATTTTACAGATGGGGAGCAAGGGATGTTGTCATTGAATATAAGGAAGAGGTTACAAATAATGGAAACGATGCAATAAATATAACCACATATCTGGCAGTTCCTCCATCAATGGCAAACCAGGAGATAAAGGATATAAGATATGATCCAGAGCCAGATGAATTTAAAAAAGACAGATGGGGGCAGGAAGTTGCTTGCTATTATTATAACTTAGATGCTAAGGAAAAAATAACTTTTTCATGGACTGTTGAGGCAAGGGTTTACAATATACGATACATAATTCTACCTTCTTTAGTGAAAGGAGAGATACCCGAGGATATTTATAATGCTTATACTGCTGATGATGAAAAATATAAAATTTATCACCCTCTCATTCAAAGCATTGTACATGAAGTTGCGGGAAATGAAACAAATATTTTGATAAAAGCAGTAAAACTTCATGATTATGTTATCGCCCATCTTGACTATGCCTTGGCTGGAGGATGGGATGATGCGCCAACAATTTTAGAAAGAGGAAATGGCTCATGCTCAGAATATTGTTTTGCCTATATTGCTTTATGTAGGGCAGCAGGAATACCTGCCCGGTATAAAGGAGGAACATATCTGGCTAAGAAACCTCCCCATGTTGATGACATATTCCATAGAATGGTTCAGATTTATCTGCCTGGATATGGATGGATACCTGTTGATATGACTTTTGATGAATGGATTTTTCATCACTACGCCTTTGGAGCTCATACAAACAAATTTTTTGCTTTTATGTTTGGGGGAGGCTCATCTGAATACCTCAATTGGACATACAATGCCTGGCATATTATTCCAGATGGAGCCAATATTACAACAAATTCTTCTGCAACTTGGTATCAATGGAGTCATGCTTTTCCATAAGATTCTCCAGTTTTTATCCCGGTTGCTATGAGATGGGCAATGCGGAGCGGCTCAGGTATTGCCCCTCTTATCGTGCTAATTTTAATGACTTCTTCTGCCTCCTTTATTCCAATCCCAAAACGTTTTATGTATAGGGGGTATTTTCCACACAATTCCTCCGTTCTTCCTTTATTAATAATATTCCATCTCTCCTCCCAATCTTCAAAATGTTTTTGCAAAGCCTCCTTTATTTTCTCGCTGTGAGGCTTATTTCTTGTGATGGTAAGAACAGGTATCCCTGCCTCATCATAAATTCGCCCTCCATCAACAACATTGAAGCCACCAAGAGCAATTCCATCTATCATAATAACTTTCAATTGCCCTCTATGCTTTGTATTTTTTATTAAAGAAATGATGACAGGAGTAGCGTCCATTCCATCAACTTCTATTGTTGCTTTTATAACCCCTTCAATATATGAATTTCCCCTCAAGATGACTCCAACGATATCTACATATTCATCCTCAAATGAAAATGGCATATCGTCTATTCCTAAAATTCTTATTTCTTTTTTCATCTTAATGGCAAATGTGCTGTGAGGGCATCAATCTTTTCCTCCTCTGCCGGTCCTATTGCCAATGCTGTCAATGTTCCTGGCTCTAATTCCGTCAAACCAGCATCTTTGATCAAGGAGGTGCAAATTTTTTTAGAACGGGCTTTTTTTTGAATTTGGAATATTTCTTCTTCATCAGCCTTTAAAACAACTTTTTTTTGCCCTTCATCCATCCATTTTTGTAGCAAGTGAGGGCTTTTCTTTGCCGCTTTCAAAGCACATTCAACAGCTGCATGAGCTACTTGTGCAGCAAGCTTGCCAGGGGACATTTGAATATCATTTGTTACTATAACCATCTTATACATTTTTCTTCCATTCCTTTGCAAGTTTTTCTGCGATTTCCCATTGAACAACCCCTTTAACGTGTAACTCTTCCTTACCTACTTCCACATGCTTAAGGGGAATGGCATAAAACTTCCCATTTCTTTTGATGATGAGAAGGTCTTTGTATACAGAGATGCTCTCCCCTATCCTTCTTCCCTCCTTATCAACGACGAATCTAGAGAGTAGTGAAAATACATCTTTCCTTTTAACTAGGAAAAGTATCTGAATTGCCAGCAATGGAAACATTTTTCATCAACTGATATAAATAAGCATTGTATACTTAAATGTGATGTGCCACGATTTTATCATTGTTGGAGGGGGTCCAACAGGAAGCATGGCTGCAAGAATATTGGCAAATAAAGGATATAATGTCATGGTGTTAGAAGAGCATTCTGAAGTTGGAAAGCCGGTAAGCTGTGCAGGCTTGGTCACAGAGAGAGTAATAAAAATTTCTGGAGTAAGCAATGATGTAATAATGAATGAAATAAAGGGTGCCTTCATCTACCCCCCAAATGGGAAAGAAATAATTATAGGGGGTGAAAAAAGGCAAGCTGTTGTCATAGATAGGGAGAGATTTGACAAAGAAATGATGGAAATGGCAATGGCGGAAGGTGCGGAGTGCAAATATGAATGGAAAGTAAGAAATGCTTCTAAAGATAACCCAATAATTGTTAATGGAAAAGAGAAGATAAAAAGCAATTATCTTATAGGAGCAGATGGGGCAAGAAGTACTGTAGCAAAAATTTTTCATTTTCCCGAGGTAAAGGAATATATTTCAGCAATGCAAACTACAGCGCCCTTTAAAATGGAACAAGAATATGTGAAAATTTTTTTTGGAGAAAGGATTGCACCTGGCTTTTTTGCATGGATTATACCAGAGGGAGAAAAAGCACGAATAGGATTAGGAGTAAAGAAAGGGCACTCCCTCAAAAAACATTTTTTAAAATTTTTGAAAATGATTGGAGTGGAAAGTAAAAAAATAAATGCTGGTTTTATTCCTACTGGCATGAGAAAAAAAATTGTTTATGATAGGGTAGCGCTTGTAGGAGATGCTGCTGGACAAGTCAAGGCTACATCAGGAGGTGGATTGTACCCCGGGCTTCTGGCATCTAAAATTTTGGGGGAGACATGCATAAAATTCTTCGAAAGTAAGAATCTTATGCAATATGAAAAAAATTATATGAACAATTTTGGAAAGGAATTAAAAAAATGCTGGCTTATGAGGAAAATTTTTTTAGGAATGGATGATAAAAAATTGAATATGATTTTTTCCCTTTTGGATGAAAGAGATATTGAAATAATAAACAAATATGGAGATATTGATTATCCCTCTTTGGTGGCAAAAAAGTTGATAAAGAGCAATTTGCATCCTCGATTAATAAAAAAATTATTAAATAGCGAGCACGATTTAATTCAGGAAAAATGATAGCTTTAATATCTTTATTATTGGTCATACTTGTCTCAATAATTATAGTAAGGATAGGGGCAGTGGCACTGGAAATGACAGGTTTATCTAGAGATATGGCAACATTTCAGGCTCAGTCAGCTTTCTCTGGCGTTGGTTTCACCACATCAGAATCAGAGTATGTTGTTTCTCATCCTGTAAGAAGGAGAATTATTAGAATTTTAATATTCATTGGAAGTGCCGGAATAGCCTCCGCGATGGCAACATTGGTTTTAACTTTCATAGGACAAACAAAGGAAGAGGCTACTATACGGATTATATGGCTTTTTGTCGGTTTGCTTATAATATATTTTTTCACCCGTTCAAAAATGATAGACAAAGGGATGAGATGGATAATCAAGAGGGCATTGGAAAGATTCACCAGTTTACGAATTTATGATTATGAACAACTTCTTGGGCTGAGTAAAGGTTACTCAATAGGGGAGTTTAAGGTTAAGGAGGACAGTTGGCTGGAAAATAAAAAATTGAGGGAGCTACGGCTAGATGAGGAGGGTGTTGTAGTTTTAGCGATATACAGAAAAACAGAGAATGAGGAAAAGTATATTGGAGTGCCGAATGGGGATACAGAAATAATGAGAGGAGATATATTAATATGCTATGGTCTGGGTGAAACAATAAAGAATCTATCCCAGAGACTGAGGGGGAAAGAGGGGGACAAGCAGCATGAAAAGGCAGTAAGGGAAGAAAAGATAAGAAAGGAACAAGAGAAGGATAGTGAATAACTAACGAGGGCTATCAAGCTAATATATACAAATTATAAGGATAACAAGTCCATGCACTTTTTATGCTTTTTAAATATGGATGGCGTTTCTTGCAGTGTTGAAATGGGTTAAGCATCTTTGGGATAAGTTGAAAACATTTTATCTGCAAATTCCTCAAGTTTTTGTTTATAGCTTTCTTCCAGCGATCCTTTCATGCCATTGACTTTTATTTTAATTCCATCTGAAGCCTTTATCATACCTTTATTCTGCAAGATTTTTTCCATTTTTTGCAATGCTTTAGTTTTGAAATCTATACAGGTTGTCATAAGAGCGTAATTAGCCTTTGTAACTGATAAATTCCTCAGAAATTTCTTCATTTTTCTGGTAGGGCTGCCTATATGGGTGGGGGAACTGAAAATATAGTAATCTGCTTTAGGTAATGAACTCGGTTTTGTTTCATGAACAGAAAAGATTTCCACATCATACTTTTTTGCAGCAATAATATGCTGTAAATATTCCACACATTTTTTTCCATTTCCATATTTTGAATCATACACAATACAAACTTTCATTTTTTCACCAAGATATATTGGCGTTCTACTTTATATTATTGCCTCTCTGCCAAAATCATTAATAGTTATTCCATCTTCAGGAAACTATACGTTCTTTTGCCCTTTCTAAACAACCGAAATAGTCCTGTTATCCTAGACATTATTTCATCTTCTTTCATATGGTGATCTCTTACAGATAGTATTCCATTTGGTTTTAATACTCGATGCAATTCTTCCAATACTTCATCTGCATCATTCAGATTGTGGAGGATATCATATAATAGGATTGCATCAACGCTATTATCTGGCAATCCCGTTTTGCAATTGGAATGAATAGTTGCCACATTTCTTAGTTGCTTTTTTGAGGTAATGCGTTGAACTTTCTGGATTGCAAGTGGATGGATATCTAAGGCATAAATTTTTCCTGATTTGCCCACTAATTCTGCCAGATGACATATATAACTGCCGGGTCCACAACCATAATCCAAAACATGAAACCCTGGCTTTATGCCTACTTCTCTCAGGATATTCATACGGGGCATGAAGAAATCTCTAAGTTTATAGGTAAAAGACATGGCTTTGAAATTAAAATTGGATTCTGGTTTATCCATTGTTTCTCTATTATCTTTTAAAAGGAGATTTTGCATAACGGATGTATTGCACAAGATTGCTTGACTCCAAATATATTTCAGTTAGCTTTGCAGCCATTTCTGCATCAAGACCTTGAGCAATCAACTCTTCTTGAAATATATGACCTCCTTTCTTCACATCTCTTTTAAATTTTAAAAATGTCCCAGCAAGCCTAAACATAAGGGAAGGAAGAGAAGATATCACCATTCCGAATATGCGAATATTGCTTGTCTCTCCTTCTCTATCAGCATTTTCGCTCATACTTTGTTACTCCTCATTCTCATGCTTGTGTTGTCCAAATTTCCTCATCATTTGTCCTAAGTTTAGTGTAGACATATACTGACGGGTAAGTTCAAATGCTTGCTCATCTGTCATTCCTGCCTCTTTTAATTCTTTATAAAATGTCGCCACTGCTGTCCCAAACTGTTTTGCCTCTTCCTCTCCATAGAGAATGCGGCTGAGCTCTTTTAACAATCCAGGCACTTTTTCTGAAACAACATTCAATATTTCCTTTATTTTTTCCGGGTCAGGCATCTCGTGTTCATTCATTTTTTATCACCAATGTAAGAAAGGATGAGCATCCTATTTAAATAATCCGAGCATTTGTGACCACTTTTTGACCACTTCTTCCGATAATGAATATACAGCACCTTTTTTGGTATCCACTCTCCGAACCTTGCCCGATTTCTCAAGAATTTGGAGCCTCTCTCTAATTATTCTACGGGAAGCGGTTCCTCTGCGCTGCCGAACAGCTTCAGTAATTTGAGAGATATTTAGTTCATTTCTAGAAATTAAAACTCCAATAATTTCTTTGCTTATATCATCCCTCACATCAGAAAAAATATCTCCTGGAGAGAGAACACCCAATCTTATGAATGTATCAATTAATTTTACATACCGCTCAGCAAACTCATGCATCTTTGCAAAGGGTTCCTGCAAATGAGAAATAATTTTCTCCAAATCTTCTATCTTCTTATTCAATTCTTTGATTTCCTTTCTCAATTCTTCATTCTCCCTTCCCATGTATATTTGAAAATGGAAACAAGATATAAAAAAGATGGCTTATAATTTTTATACACTCCGGGCAATGCAGGCAAGAGAATTTAAAATAAAAAAAGAGGGGCTAGAGGTTTGTTTTTTATCCTGGTCCGTATTCACCTCCAGGCAAGAACCAGACGCTTACCACCTCTACCGACTTTGTACAGATGAAGCCTGCTTCGTCGCAGCCAACTGCCTGTATGGTATGAAGTCCTACTCCAAATGGTGGCCACCAGAAATAAATGTAGGGCGGACGATTGTCCCAATGAATTGTACCCCCATCAACACAGAAACCAACTCTGCCAATATCAGCTAGCTCGCTCTCCACTTCAGCCCTCACTAAAATTGGTCCCAATAACACTGATATATGAATCTCGGGGTAATAGTCACTGGGAAATGGCATTAAGGGAAAGATTGTTAAGTAAACCATTCTTTCTACGGGACATAAAATGCTCAACTCTACAGATGAATAATTGTATGATATGCCTTGCTCGTTTTTATCATCGTCGTATTTAAATTTTCTGGTACAGGGATTTGCAGAAGTTCCTTCATCATCGTAATCGAGATTCTCTGAACTTTCCAAGGTTTGTTTTTTACTGGCTTCAGGCGTTGCAGATTCCGGGATTACCTTCTTGTTTTTTGCTGCTTTATATACAGGTTTTTCATCTAGCTTATGCGTGGATACCTCACTTGTTATTTCTCCTTCTGTCCCCTCTTTAAAGATGGCTTTACTTCCGTCCGCAGTACCTACTAATGCTATCTCTGGTTTTGTGTAGCTGCTGGGAAAAATATTTCCCTTTTTACCATCACATATTACATTTTTAAAATATGCTTTTACATCGTTATCTGTTTCCGTATTGATTATTTCAGCATCACAACAACCACCTCCACAAAAATCAGAACAATTGCCGATTACGGCGCCTCCTCCTGCTTGTGGCCCAGATACCAGTATCTGGATTTTATCGCCATTCTTTTTTATAAATGTATCCAGTTCGATATTTTGATTTTTCATTGTTGTGCCATGGTCTTCCCAGTTTGTTGCAAATGTTTTACCTGGGTCTGAGCGTTTGAGATACTTCTCTCCTCCAATTTTGGTTACCCACCAAAAACCTGCTTTCTGCTTTCCTACCCAATGAGTTTGTCCAGAACCAGGATCGGTGTACCTCCAAAGCCTGTATACATTTTGTACCCATAGATAGCAATCGTTGGATGGGCAATGGCATTTAATAAACACGTTCTGCTGTATAGTCATTTCTTCCTTTCCCGTTTTCGAATCTTCTACTTTAAGATCCTCAGTGAATGTAATCTTATTTTTAATGCCTCTAAGCTTTGTTTCCTGCTGCATCTCTATGTTTCCAGACGAATTCGTTGAATTATTAATATCCTTCATCTCATTGCAATATTCACTAACGGTTGATACATTGGTTACTGGTAAAATGGTAGTTGCAATTAACAGCATGCAAACAAAAGCACCCGTTATTTTTACATTCCTTTCCATCATTTCACCTCCCTTTCAACCTTGTGAGGTAGGCTTCCTTTACTTTATTCTCTCGCCTCACCCGTTACTTTATAGAAGAAAATTATCCTTGATTTTACTAACTTTGTATACTCCCCTTATTTCCCTCTACAAAATTATATGGGTTTTCTATTACTTAAAATTTTGTTGCCATTTTCATCGATTGGTTGCAAATCGAAGAGAGTAAATGTTCTCCGTTTTTATTTTGCTGCCATCTCACCATTGAACTATCAAAAATATTTTAACTTCCCTCCTATTATCCCCCCCAGAATGGGTAAAATAGCACAACCTGAGAGAGAATACAATCCTGCAAAGGTAGAGGAAGAAATAATTCAGTTCTGGGAAGATAATAAAATTTTCCAAAAGTCTTTAGAAAAGAGGAAAAAAGGGAAAAAATTTGTTTTTTTGGAAGGTCCTCCAACAGCCAATGGTCTGCCTCACCCAGGACATGTACTGACAAGGACAATGAAAGATGTTGTATTGAGATATAAAACAATGCAAGGTTATTACGTAGAAAGGAAAGCAGGATGGGATACCCATGGTCTGCCGGTGGAAATAGAAGTGGAGAAGCTGTTGGGGCTAAAAAATAAGCAAGAAGTCGAGGCATATGGCATAAAAAAATTCAATGAAGAATGCAAAAAAAGCGTTTTTAAATACGAGCAAGCATGGAAGGAGATGACAAAGCGCGTTGGCTTCTGGATAGATATGGAAAATCCTTATATCACTCTCAAAAATGAATATATTGAGTCTGTTTGGTGGTCATTGAAAAAAGCATGGGAAAAAGGTTTGCTGTATCATGGATATAAAGTGCTGCCTTATTGCCCACGTTGTGGAACAGCTCTTTCTTCGCATGAAGTTGCCCAGGGTTATAGAGAGGTGAGGGAACCAGCCATAACAATCAAATTTGCTTTGAAAGGGAGGCAAAATGAATATGTTCTAGCATGGACAACCACTCCATGGACATTGCCTGCAAATGTTGCGCTGGCTGTTGGTGAAGATATTCCATACGTTAAAGTCAAACAAGGGGAAGAATATTATTATCTTGCTGAGCAACTGGCAGATAAAGTTCTTGTAGGGGATTATGAAATAGTCGACTTAGTGTGGGGAAGAGATATGATTGGATGGGAGTATGAACCTCTCTTCCCATTCTTAAAAAATAAATGTAAAGACAAAAAAAATGCATGGTTTATTACGACTGCTGATTTTGTCACAGTTGATGAGGGGACAGGAGTTGTGCATACAGCCGTCATGTATGGTGAAGAAGACTACGAATTGGGTGAGAAAATAGGTTTATTAAAGGAGCACACAGTGGGCATAGATGGTCGTTTCTTGCCAGAGATAGAGCCATGGGCTGGAATGTTCGTAAAAGATGCTGATCCAGAGATAATAAAATATTTAAAGGAACATGGACAGTTATACAAAGTGGAGGAATATTCCCATCAATATCCATTTTGCTGGAGATGTGATTCTCCTCTACTTTATTACGCCATTGAATCATGGTTCATTGGAATGTCTCGTTTGAGGGAAGAATTGATGAAAAACAATGATAAAATATACTGGAAACCAGAGCATCTGAAGCATGGAAGATTTGGAGATTTTATAAAAGAAGTTAGGGACTGGGCTCTATCCAGAAAAAGATACTGGGGAACTCCTTTGCCAATATGGAAGTGCGAGTGTGGAAATGAAATATGTGTTGGCAGTGTAGAAGAATTAAAAAGTCTTGCATCACATTTTCCAGAAGAATATGACCTTCATCGTCCGTTTGTTGATGAATTGGATATTAAATGTCCGAAATGCAATAAAAAAATGCAAAGGGTTGAGGAAGTCATAGATGCATGGTATGACTCTGGCTCAGCCTTCTTTGCACAATGGCATTATCCCTTCGAGAATGAAAAAAAATTCAAGGAAAATTTTCCAGCAGATTTTATTTGTGAAGCCATAGACCAGACGAGGGGATGGTTTTATTCATTGCTTGCCGTCTCAACCTTAATTTTTAATGATGTTTCATACAAAACTGTTCTTTCCTTAGGGCACATTTTAGATAAGGAAGGACAAAAAATGTCGAAGAGGGCTCGCAATTATGTAGAGCCTAATGAGATTTTTGAGAGAGAGGGGGCAGATGCGTTAAGGTGGTATTTAATCTCTACCTCCGCTCCATGGTCTCCAAAGAGGTTTTATGAAGCTGTCATAAAAGATGCTCTCAGCAAATTTTTGCTAACAATCTGGAATGTCCACACGTTCTTCGCAACCTATGCCTCCTTAGACAAATTTGATTATGAAAGGAAGAGAATAAGTATTGAAGAAAGAAGCATACTCGACAAATGGATTTTATCTAAAATGAATAGCCTCATAAAATCTGTTCATGAGAAAATGGAAAAATTTGAGATTCATAAAGCTGCTAGAAATATAGAAGAATTTGTTGTAAAAGACTTCAGCAACTGGTATGTTCGCAATTCCAGGAAAAGGTTTTGGGTGGAGGAGGAAAGCAAGGATAAGATGGCAGGATATTCCACCCTTTATGAAGTTCTTATGACTTTATCTAAATTACTTGCTCCATTTGTTCCATTCATTTCAGAAAAAATTTACAAAAATTTGTGCGATGGAGAGAGCGTTCATCTCTGCGATTATCCAACAGTAGATGAAAACCTTATCGATGGAAACCTGGAAAGAAAAATGGAGAAGGCAAGAGAGATAGCAGAAGGAGTAAGGGCTTTGAGAGCGAAAATGGGGATAAAGCTGAGATACCCGCTTGCAAAGGCAATTTTGGTTACAAAGGAAGACATCTCATCATTCATCCCATTTCTAAAAGAAGAAATGAATGTAAAGGAAATAGAGATTTCTGGTTCCCATCATCCTTTCATGGAAAAAATAGTAAAGGCAAATTACTCCTCTCTTGGACCAAAGTTCAAAGATAAGGCAGGATATGTCGCTTCTATCATAGAAAAAACATCTGCAGATGAAATAAGCTCGTTGAGGGTAAAAATTGATGGAGAGGAATATAAACTAGAGGAAGGGGATTATACAATAGAGGAGAAGGCGAAGGAGGGTCTTGCATTTATTAAAATAAACGAAGATTTTATTTTCCTTTCAACTGTGCAAACACCTGATTTGGTTGCAGAGGGCTTTTCTAGAGAATTAGTGAGGAGAATACAGGAGATGCGCAAAGAAATGAACCTCGACATGGAAGAAAAAATTGTTACAACAATAGCATGTAATGAAGAAAGAGTAAAGGGATGGAAAGATTACATAAAAAAAGAAACTCGTTCCTCCGTTATTACTTTTGGAAAAGGAGAAGGTGATTTTGTAAAGGGATGGAATATTGATGGAGAGAAAATAAAAATTGGAATCTCCAGAGCATAGTTTCATTCGATGCTTGTTTTATATTATTCGATATTTGTCGCATATTCTTTATAAATTATAATTGGCATTAAAAAAACAAGAAAGATGCCTTCATGTTTTGCCTCCTCCCACTGGGGGGTGAGGATTTTTCCTCAATTTTTCCTCCATCCTCATTCCCCTTCTCTCTGCTAGAAGGAATATTTGACTTCAGAAGTAACAACAGGTGGAGGTGTATCAACTTGTCCGCTTTTTTTAATTTCCCTAACCTCCTTCACCAAAACCTCCACGCCGTTTCCAAATTTTTCCTGATATCTTTTCTTCAATTCTTGAAATATTTTATCCACAGAAGGACCCACATGTCGTAATCCTTCATCCACAACAATAAGTATTTCTATTAAATCAAAATCACGTTGTATAATCTGAAACTGCTGTATTTTATCTGTTCCAAATTCATGCATGATTTTTCCGGGTATTCCTGTAATTGCTGATGGAGGAATAATCTTTCCATCCTTCAAAATAATGGAATCAGCCTTTCTCCCTCCAACCCTTCCAAGCAATGATGTATGGATTCCACAGTCACAAGTGTCATTAAGGGGGATGATAAAATCATTCATTCCAGTATATCTAATTATTGGTGTTCCTCTTCCATATAATTTTGTAA
>CAZHBO010000042.1:0-11783 GCA_964530745.1 uncultured Thermoplasmatales archaeon
TGCAAGAGAAGTATCATTATTATACATTTCTCTTTATGAAAAAATTACGGGGGAGAGATTCAAATAACTTTATCACAAATTTCATTGAGTATGCATTCATTGCATTTTGGATTTCTCGCCCTGCAGGTATGCTTTGCAAGCAGCCAGAATAATCCAACTATCCTTTCCTCCTTACTTTTTAAAATTTTTTTCCATGGAAAAAATTCATTCAATTTTTCCTGTATTTCTTTATAACTTGCTTTTTTATCCACTAAACCAAGCCTTTTTGCTATTCTTTCCATGTGTGTATCTATTACAAAAGCTTCCCTTTGTCCGTGTATGGAGGATAAAAGCACGTCAGCAGTTTTATCTCCAATGCCTGGCATTTTCATTATTTCCTCCCTTACTTTATCCTTGGGCATTTCAAAAACCCATGAGAGGTTGCCATTGTAATTCTTTAAAACATATTCTGAAATTTTTTTTATTCTATTTGCTTTTATCCTATGCAATCCTCCTGGCTTTATTGCTTTGCTTATTTCCTTCTCATCTGCATCAAAAAGGCTTTGAGGAGTTATCTCAAAATTGGATTTTAAGCCAGCATATGCCCTTCTTGTGTTTTGCGAGGAAGTGTTCTGAGAGAGGAGAGTAAATATAATATTTTTGAATGGATCTTTCATTGCTTCTTTGTAATCAACCTCATCATCATCCCTCCACCAGTATTTTGCATATTTTTCCTCCAGCAATGGAAGCAATTTCTCAGGCATTTTTTTATCCGAACATGATGTCATCTTTGTCCTCCTCTTTTATTTCCACCTTTCCCCTTTTCCTCTTAATGAATTTATATTGATGCCTTCTTCCTATGAAACGAAAATCATTTCTAAGCAGGCGTATGAATGTCCTGTCAGGCAGAGGCTCCAAAATTAAGATTCCCTTAGCTTGAAGTTTTTTTAATTCCCTTTCAATTATTGCCCTAGATACTTTCAACTCTCCTTTCATCTGCTCTATAGTTATTGGATACTTTTTCTGCAAAATTTTAATGATTTTTTCCTCCATAGTTCCGCACTTTATTTCTATCATTTTTTGTATCTATATTCTATATTGCATGCCCCCTCGAAGGATACCATACAGGGGCCAATAGGATGCTCAGGAGTGCATTTTTTTCCAAAGAGTGGGCATTCCCTTGCATCTATTACGCCGCGCAGCACATCACCGCATCTGCATCCTGGCGGCTCCTTTATTTCAATGCCTTCCAGCTCCTCTAGAAAATCTTCATATTTTTTTTCCGCATCATATTCCTCAAACTCACCCTTAAGAACCATTTTTGATTTTTTTATGACAGGGAATCCTCGCCAATGTGCATCTCCTTCATCAAAGACTTTATCCAATGCATCCAGTGCTTTTTTATTCCCCTCATATTTTACACACCTCGTATACTCATTCTCGATTTCATGCCTTCCTTCCTTTACTTGCTTGGCAATCATCCATATTCCCATTAAAACATCTATTGGCTCAAAACCTGCTATTACCTGAGGAATTTCATATTTTTTTGATATTTCTTCATATGCCTTTGCTCCTATTATAGTGGAGACATGCCCTGGCTCAAGCAGTCCATCTAGTGCTATTTCCCCCATTCCCAGTATGGCATCAATGGCAGGGGGAATAAAACGGTGGCAACTTATTATTGAAAAATTTTCTGGAGGATTGCGCAGCAAAATGGAGGCTGTAGAGGGCGCAGTTGTTTCAAAGCCAACTGCCATGAAAACAACTTCCTTTCCTTTTTTTGCAATTTCCAATGCTTCATGAATGCCATAGACAATGCGAACATCTTTTCCTTTAACATGCATTTCTTCTAGGGAGCCTTTTATCCCTGGGACTCTCACCATGTCCCCAAATGTTGCAATGGTGATTCCTTTCTCAGCTAGCAACATTCCTTCCTCTATTTCCTCTGGCGTTGTCACGCAAACTGGGCAACCTGGACCCTGAATTATTTTGATTCCATGTTTGCGGAGCATATCATCCAGTCCAAAACGAACAATTGTATCCTGGTGTGTGCCGCATACATGCATTATTTGCAAATTAACATCCATCTGTTTTAATTTTTTTAGAATGATATTCGCAATTTCTTTATCTCGCAGTCGGAACATCTTCTATCTCCATCTGAACACTTTTTACAATGCACTCCCTCCCTTCTATAATCTCCACTTCTTTGTTACAGCGAGGGCATCTCAATAATGGGATGAGGAAATGAAATTCCTCCTTTTCTTCATATTCTATGCCCCCTTCATATCCACATGAGCATCTAACCTTTATACCCTTTTTTTGAATTTCCAATTCTGCTTTTTCCAGCATTGTCCCCTTTTTTAGCAAATCAAAGGCAAATCGAAGTTGCTCCTCTCCAAGAAAGGTGAGCTCCCCTATTTCTAAAATGACTTTCGTAATGTAAGATGCATTATGCTTTCTCCCCTCTTCCAAAATAGCACTCACAATTTGGCTCATTGTAGAAAATTCATGCATTATCTGCCTCTAAAATTTGTTTAAATAATTCTATTGTTTCCTCCGCCTCCTTTTTATCCAAAACCTGTATGGCAAATCCAGCATGTACAATCACATATTCTCCAACAGAAGCCTCCACCAAAGAAATATCTGCATTTTTTATCGTCCCATCTCCATAATCGATCTTTGCAATGTTGCCCTCAATGGATAAAATTTTTCCTGGTATGGCGAGGCACATTGGGTTGCATAATGGGCATGATATATAAAATTTCCTCACATATCTTTTGCCTTCTTAATAACGTGTTAACATATATCCCACAACATTTATTTAAGCCATCTACATTCATTTTTGGGGGAACATGACACGGGATTTATTTAAGGGATTACTCGCATCTGGCAATATATTTAAAAATAAAGAAGTTTTACGTCCATCATACGTGCCTGATATTTTACCCCACCGCGATACTCAAATAGAAGAACTTGCGTCCATTTTAGCACCAGCCTTAAAAGGGGAAACTCCTTCGAATGTCTTCATTTATGGCAAAACAGGCACAGGCAAAACAGCGGTGGCAAGATATGTAGGTAAGCAACTTCTTCTCAAAGGAAAAGAACTAAACCGCCCTACTTTTTTCATCTACATAAATTGCGAAGTCGTGGACACTCATTACAGAGTTCTGCAAAACATAGCCAATCATTTCATTGATGATTGGAAGGAAAGAATTCCTTTTACTGGATGGCCTACCGATGAGGTCTATGCAAAATTGAGAAATCATATTGAAAAGACTGGAGGAGTCGTCATCATTGTTTTGGATGAGGTAGATAGATTAAAGGGAGATGAGGCGTTGT
Source organism: uncultured Thermoplasmatales archaeon (assembly GCA_964530745.1). Taxonomy (GTDB): domain Archaea; phylum Thermoplasmatota; class E2; order UBA202; family DSCA01; genus CAZHBO01. The sequence goes on from CAZHBO010000042.1 coordinate 3,319, forward strand.
ATAATCTCTCAAGAATGAATAATGATTTGAAAAAGGCAAAGACATCCATTATTGGAATATCAAATGATTTAAAATTCACCGAATTTTTGGATCCACGTGTAAAATCTTCTTTGGGGGAGGAAAACATGATTTTTCCACCATATGCCGCTCACCAGCTGGAAGATATTTTAGGCGAGAGAGCAAAAATTGCTTTTAGGGAAGGGGCATTTGATGAATCGGTCATACCATTATGCTCTGCAATAGCTGCCCAAGAGCATGGAGATGCAAGACGTGCCCTCGATTTATTGCGTGTTTCTGCAGAAATTGCTGAAAGAATGGATGAGGAAAAAATAATGGAGAAGCACGTTAGGATGGCTATAAATAAAATTGAATTGGACAGGGTAACGGAGGTCATAAGAACACTTCCTGTGCAATCAAAGCTTGTTTTGATGGCTGCTGTTGTTGGCAATCAGATATATGATAGCCTAATAACTGGCGACTTATATAACATTTACAGAAAGTTATGTGCCAAGACAGGAATTGATATTCTCACGCAGCGCCGTGTGGCTGATTTGATATCTGAGCTGGATATGCTTGGAATCATAACGGCTCGTGTTATATCAAAAGGAAGATATGGAAGGACTAGGGAGATACAAGTATCTACGCCCATGGAAAAAATAAAGGAAATATTGGAGAAAGATGAGGCAGTTCCATATTTTGATGATGTGAAGGCAAGCGTTCAATCAAAACTCATCTGAAAATTTTTGCGATTTTTTGTTTTTATAATAATCGTAAGCATCCAGAGATATTGGAATTGCGGCAATAGCCAATAATGAAAGCCCCAGGCAAACCCATAGGTCTTTGGGAGCTACTGCATTTCCAACTTTCACCCATCCATTTTCTGCATTTACGCCTTGATTTCCATAAATCATGAGTTTTATCAGTCCAAACCATGGTAGCTCTCCCCTCGCCTTCCCAATAATCCATTCCAACTTTACAGGCTGCTCGCATATGCCCCCATTGGGATATTGGTCTGGCAGCTCATTATTATCTCCCTTTGTAATAAATCCACTATTTCTTGGTCTATAATTTGAGAGATGCAATTCGGGAATGGTTATGGTAGAAGCATGGTGAATGTTGTATTCCTCAACATCATATGTTCCATCAGAATTTCTCTCGACCCAGCAAATGGCTCTGTGGATAATAGGTGTCCTCTGTTTATTGCCCATTGGATAATAAATAATCACATCCCCATAATCGCCATAAGTTCTATGATGCGTTAATGGTTCTCCTTCTTTCCCCCTTGTTATCACATCTTCTTTTTTACTAACATGCTTCACCAGCACAAGGTCTCCTGGATCTATTGTTCCTATTTTTCCGTATGGAGCGTTATCATGCATCATCGAGCCAGATGTGACAACAACCATAGGCGTCTCTGGAAATTGCCCTGTATATGCCCATAGGGCAGCAAGTATGATGCCAACAATGGCAATAGCAACAATTATATCTCTAACCAGCAGCAAAATTTTCTCTTTCATTTCATCCCAATTTCCTTAATTTTATTTTACTTTCTTTTAGCATACTCATTGCCAGTTCATCTGGATACTCATTCTCATATATAATTTCTTTTATTCCCGCATTTATGAGCATTTTTGCACAAACGCTGCAGGGAGCATGGGTTGTGTAAAGGATCCCTCCTTTTATTGAAACACCAAATACTGCTGCTTGAATAATGGCATTTTGCTCAGCATGCAGCCCTCTGCACAATTCATGCCTTTCTCCTCTTTTAACATTCATTTTTTCCCTAATGCATCCAACCTCACTGCAATGCTTCAGCCCCTTCGGTGCTCCATTGTAACCAGTGGAAAGGATGTGCTTATCTTTTACAATAATCGCTCCAACCTTCCTGCGCAGGCAAGTTGAGCGTTTTGAAACAACTCTTGCCATTTCCATGAAATATTCGTCATAGGAAGGTCTCATCTCTCTGTAAGTAAAAAAGTTTTTAAAACGTATTGCGAAAGATTTATATATTCAAAATGCTATATTGATAGCAAAATGAAAGCAAATTGGTGATAAAATGAGACACTGTCCTTATTGCGGGAGGGAAATGGTCTGCCATGTTTACGGCGATAAAGTATACTGGGTATGCAAGCATTGCAAGAAAGAAATAGTTGCCCCAAAGACACTAGAAATCATGGCTGGCACAATTTAGAGGTAAATGCCGTAGATGCTTTCTGGATTCTCTTTATGAATTTTGTATGCTTCTTCTTCATCAAGCAATTGTTTCGTCCGCTTAGGAACAGTTTTTAAACCAAGAACTGCTCCAGGGCGAAGGGGATCGTCAATATAATCTGTTTCCATTAAAAATCTTGTTCCCTTTTTCAATGCCTCCTCAATCGCTTTTTTTGTTGCCAGCACAGAAGGAAAAATGCCATGGTTTTCATCTTTTCTTACAAAAGGAGGGGAAAAATGTTTTACAACCTTTCTCCTTTCCAAGCCAACTTTATCTGCCATCTTCGCTATTTCTTCAAATCCTTCTCTCCCCATGCTTTCTGTGTGCAGAACAATAGCAATCCCTGCTTCTTTAGCTAATTTCATGCCATATTCCATTATTTCATTGCTGTCATCCCACGCTTCTTCATCAACTTCAAAATGTGGTCTTCCTATTTCGCCAATAGCAATGGCTTTGTTTTCCTGACACAAAGCTTGAGCTTCCTCCATTCCCTTTTTCATTATATTAATTGCTCCCTCTCTCCCAAATTTTTTTCTGAGGGGCAGATAATCGGCAGGGTATGGACCGAGTGTAACAAAAATTTTTATGCCTGTGGCATTGCTCACTTCTTCAGCCATCTTTATCGTTTCTTGATATGCATTAAAATAACTTCTTTCTTCAATGACTTTCTTTACCATCGGCAGATGGGCTAAAATAAGGTGTGTTCCTCCAGCTTTTTTAAATTCTTTTACAGCATCTATGTATCTTCCGTCCCTGCGGAGATGCATGTGATTGTCTAAAATAATCATAAAATGTCATCCATCATGCATATATTATTCATTCTGCAAAAATTTTATAAGTAACTGTTGTTATAAAATTGAGGTGAGAGTGGAATGAAGAAAATTAAGGTATTGTTTACCATTTCAATAATGCTTTTTTCATTGGTTATTGTGCATGAAACAAAAGGAGAATTGAGTGATAAGCCGCCAATGCATGCTGACTGGATTATTGAGCATGGAGAGTACTATTTCGATGAAACCTTCACCATAGACGGAAACATCACCATAAAAAATGGGGCTTCATTGACCTTATATCAAACAATAATAAAGATGGTCAGCTCCCATCCAGGAGAACATAAAATCAAAGTTGAGAATGGTGGGGCATTATATCTGGATACATCTCTCATTACATCCTCCTCAAACCATTGTTGGCAGAGCAGATTGCCAAACGCAACCCTTACATCTCCTACCATTGAATTAAATGCAGGAAGCGCCCATCTTTCCTTTTGGAGCAAATATCCATCAAAGTCAACTCCAGGCGTTTTAGAGGTATTGGAGGATGGAGCATGGAAGGCTCTTCCTTTCTCTGCCGGAAACCCTGGAAAATGGAATCATGTTGTTGTAAACCTCAATGACTCAATAGGCAAGGAAATAAAATTGCGTTTTAGAGCAGCTCCATCAGACGTATCAGCATGGCTCATTGATGATATTTCCATTCCAGAAATAGGATTTTTTGATAGTGGTGAGGGTGAGATACATTGGAATGCTGTGGGATGGATAAAAACGGAGAATCCTACAAAGAATCCTTTTTTGTTCATGGTCGAGAAAGGAGGAGAGGTTGAGATAAAAAATAGCATAATAGCAGGATGTGGATATGAGGAAAATCCACCTTCATATGATCACTCTGGCTTATGGATTAATTCCGATGATGCAACAATACAAGATAGCATAATTTCTCAATGTTTTGATGGCATTGTTTTGTATAACTCAAATTATATTACCCTGCAACAAACTGAAATTAACCAAAATGATGATACAGGCATTCTTGTCATTTCCTCACATCATGTCTCCTTGCAAGATTGCGAGATATATAACAATTCCAATGGTATAAAAATTGTTAATTCTTCTTTGTCCCTTAACCCATGCGAAATTTATGATAATCAAAATTATGGAATGGCTGTCTTAGATTATTCCAGCATTAACTTTAATGATGTGAGCATACACAACAACAAAAATGGAGCCAGATTTATTAGATGGAATGGCAACATTAATGATGTATCTCTCTACCAAAATGAAAATGGTATTGAAATCTTGAATTGCAATGGATTGAGAATAAATGGGATTAAAATTTATCAAAACGAAGTGGGCATAAAAATAGTCAATAGTTCAAATGTAACTGTAAAAGAATGTAATTTATCTGCAAATGAATGTGGAATATGGACAAATGCTTTCAACAACCTTTTCTTCCATAACAATTTTATTGGAAATGAAATACAAGCGTGGGACGAAGGAAGCAATTCATGGGATAATGGAAAGGAGGGCAATTACTGGGATGATTATGATGGCAGCGATACAAATGGAGATGGAATTGGAGATACACCATATGACATTCCAGGAGGGGAGAATAAAGATAGGTATCCATTAATGAATCCTGTAGGCATCGATACCATGCCTCCTAGAATAGAAATAATACGTCCATCCAACCATCTTTATATTGGCGACAGAGAAATAATTCCTACCGCTAGCCCTGTAATTTTTGGGAAAATTACAGTGGTGGCAGAGGTAACAGACTATTCATCCATAAAAAAAGTTGAATTTTTTGTTGACGGAGTATATCGCTATGAAGACAAAAATGAGCCATATGAATGGGAATGGAATGAACCCATTATAGGAAAGCATGTTTTGGGCATCTCCTCCACTGATGCATTTGATAATGTAGGAGAGAGCTCAATAACTGTAGCCATTTTCAATATATAATGGATAACAGATTCATGGCGTATGAAAAGGGAGAATCCTTTCCACAAAGAGCTAAAAAGTATGGAGAAAATAGTTTCTTTAGAGCAATGGCTTAAATAAGATTCTACCATCGTAGTTCAATAGAATTAAAAGGCATTGAACCAAAGAAGATGAAAAAGATTTATTTTTAAATACTAGAATATTGGAATAGTGAATATTCTTGTCCATATGTATTCTTATATTGATGTGAGCATCATCTATAATATACTGTAACACCAGCTTGAAGATTTTAATGAATTTGCTAAGTATATTCAAAAATGATGGAAAAAGGTATATAGCATCATTTTATTTACAAAACAAAAATGGGTGGAAAATTTGCCGGAAAAAGGCATCTCTCGGGGAAGCAAAACAAAATGTTTATATACTAATATCCCATTTATTTTGATAGCAAAATGAAAGCAAAAAGGTGATAAAATGAATGAAAGAAGAATATGGGTGTTGATGATTGCGATTGCAATTATCTTAAGCTCCTTTCCATTTCAAATGGTGAAAGGAAAGGAAAATGATGTTTTTGAGATTACTCTGTCTTACTCGTTTGAAAAACCATATGTGAATGAAGTAATGCTTTTCAATAAAACTTTCTCATCTATTTCGTTGCAGAATCTTCATTGTTATGGAAAACCAGGAGAACCTTACTTGCCAGTAAAGCCTATAAATATACTCCTTCCTCCAAATAGTAAAGTAAAGGATGTGCATGTTGATGGAATGCCGAAGGAAATGCAGGTAAAAAATTTGATTAAGCCATCAGGAGAGATAGTAAGGATGGATGAACGTATTCCTCATAAACTTTTGATTGATTCCAAAATTTATAATTCATCTGAAATTTTCCCAGGAAAGAAATATGAAGTAGCATCCATTGGTAACTTCAGGGGCTATACTATCTTGAGCATTATTCTCCATCCTGTACAATATATTCCAAAAACTGGAGAAATACTTTATTATGACAATCTTACTATAAAGGTGGAAACGGAGGGAGGGGGAACAAATGAATTGTATCGTGGCTTACCAGAGGATAGGGAAGAAGTAAAGAAAATAGTTGAAAATCCTTCAATGGCTAATGCTTACACATCTTTTTCCACTACCGCTACACCAACAGCATCCTATCAATATGTTATTATTACAAGCGATAGTTTAGAAAGTGCGTTTCAGCCATTGGTTGAGCACAAATCGCATTTTATTTCCGCAACAATAGTTAACCTTAGTTATGTTAATACATTTAGCGGAGCAGATTTGCAAGAAAAGATAAGGAATTTCATAATATATGCATATCAAAATTGGGGGACAACGTATGTATTGCTTGGGGGAGATGACGATGTCATACCTCATAGAGGGTTTTATGGTTATGTAGATACCTATCCCGATCCCACAATAGATCACGACATTCCCGCTGATATATACTATGCTTGCTTAGATGGGACATGGAATGATGATGGCGATACTGACTGGGGTGAAACAGAAGATAATCCTGATTGGTATGCAGAAGTATATGTTGGCAGGGCTCCAGTGAGCACAGGCAGCGAGGCAACAAATTTTGTGAACAAAGTGATATCATTTGAGACAACTGCTAAGCCAAATCTCATCCAGCTCCATCAATCTCGTTTGGACACTGGAAACAATCCAGATTCTAGAGCTACTCCTGAAGCGTGTGCCAATTGGATTCCCCCAAGTTATACGATCAATAAACTCTATGAGGAAATCGAAGTAGTAACTAAATCAAAGTGGATAACCGCTTTTAATAATGGACCCCTCATCATTCAGCATGAGGGACATGGTAATGTTAATTTTTATCTTATAAATTATGAAAATGGAGGGAAAATTTATTGGTATAATTCAGATGCTTCATCATTGACCAACACTTTTTATCCAATTCACATGTCCACTGCATGTGATTCTGGTGCTTTTGATTATAATGACTGTTTGGCAGAGAAATATGTTCTCAATCCCAATGGAGGGACAGTGGCTTCCATCCTAAACTCCCGCTATGGATGGTATAGCAGCTCAGATGCACATAAGTATTCTGGAGAATTTGTGGAACGACAATTCTATGAATTATTCAATCAAAGCGATGAAAATTTAGGAAAAATGGTGCAACTTGCAAAGGAGCATTTTGCTAGTTTAGCAGCCTCATACGGTGTTTACAGATGGTGTTATTATGAAATTAATTTGCTTGGGGATCCAGAAACACCTGCATTGACAACTAGAAGCGTAACAGGACCAGTTTATAATGTTAATAAAGACATATATTATAATACAATACAGGCAGCAATAAATGATGCCAACGTTGGAGATACATTGGAGGTTAGCTCCGGCACTTACAATGAAAATGTTGTTGTGAATAAAAGCGTAAATTTGGTGGGAGAAAATGAGAGTACGACAATTATCGATGGAGGCAATGCAGGAGATGCTGTATCCGTCGTTGTTAACTGGGCAAATATCTCAGGTTTCACTATACAAAATGGCAGCCAAGAAGGAATTTATTTATTAAACTCGAATCATTGCTCCATTTCTAATGTTACTGTTTGGAATAATGGTGATGCAGGCATCCTTTTAAATCTATCTGGAAATAATAGCATTGCCAACTGTAAGGTGCATAATAATACATATGATGGTATTTTGCTGGAGAACTCAGATTATAATACTATTACGAATACAACGGCATGCTGGAATGGAATTGGAAACAATGGAGAAGGAATTTTATTGATGAACTCAAATCATAATTATATTGCAAAAAATAAAGCATATAAGAATGGAGAGGATGGAATCATTTTAGAGCCAGGAAGCAGTTTTAATAATATCTCCAGCAATGAAGCATACAAAAATGCAGATTGTGGAATTTTAATCTCAACGAATAGCAATTCAAATGAAATTTATGGCAATATAGTTCATAACAATACATATGATGGAATTTTAGTGGAAACCTCAGCAGGCAACAAAATTATTAAAAATGCAGCCCACCATAATAGCCAAGATGGAATTTATTTATCATCCGCCAGCAGCACAACAATTAAAACAAACCGCATTCATAACAACAATGGATATGGTATTTATCTCAGCTCCTCCAACAACAACATCATTTACAATAATTACTTCAACAATGCAAACAATGCCTATGATGATGGAAACAATAAATGGAATGTGACAAAGACAGCAGGCACAAACATCATGGGAGGAAGTTACCTAGGCGGAAACTACTGGAGCAATTATCTCGGCCATGACACAGATGGAGATGGTTTAGGAGACACACTCCTTCCATACAACAATAATGGAGACATCAATGGAGGGGACATGCATCCATTAGTCTCGCCCAACTATGCCCCAACTGCAAATTTCAGCTATGATCCAACAAACCCATATGAAAATGAAAATATAATTTTCACCGACACAAGCGTTGATCCAGACAACGACATAGTTGATTGGCTATGGAACTTCGGAGACGGAAACGTAACCAAAGCAGGCATTGGCTTACAATTCGATGGAAT
>CAZHBO010000043.1:0-11598 GCA_964530745.1 uncultured Thermoplasmatales archaeon
TTAACTATCGTTAAAATCTACCATTTTGGGTAAATGGACAATACCTTCGCATTTTTAACGGATTCATTTATAAGTTCCTCAATATCTAATATGTTCTCCAGCCTTTCTATTTCCCTTTTCTTTGCCTTTGTCTCAGGATGTTTGGCAATCATGAAGGAGCAGCAGTCTTCATATGGCATAATGGAAATTTCGTATGTTCCAATTTTTTTTGCTATTTTAATTATATCCTCCTTATCAAACCCAATTAAAGGAGGGAGTACTGGTAATGATGAAACATCATAGATAACTTTAAGATTATCCAGTGTCTGGGAGGCAACCTGTGCAACACTATCACCTGTAACAACTGCATTTGCTTTTTCCTTGATTGCAATTTTATTTGCAATTCTCATCATGTAACGGCGATATATTATCATCCTCTGCTTCGCTGGAACTTTTTTGATAATCTCTTTTTGTATGTCCTCAAAGGGAATGATGTATAACTTACTTTTTAATTGATAAGATGATAGCATTTCAACCAATCTCTCTATTTTTTTTATCACAAAGGATGAATGAATCGTTTTATTAAAAAAATGAATAAATATTACTTTGCACCCCCTCTTCATCATTAAAAAGGATGCGGCAGCACTATCAATTCCTCCAGAGAGTAAACATACTACTTTTTCGGAAGGAATGATTGGCAGCCCTCCAATACCTTGTATTTTTTCTGAATATATGTAAGCCTCTTTCTCGCAAATTTCTATGAAAATGGTCACATCTGGATTTTTAAGACTTACTTTTCTTTTTGTTTTCTGAACAATATATTCCCCAACAATTTGATTTATGTCCATAGAATTCAAAAAAAATGATTTATTGGAGCGAGATGTCTCAACCCTGAAACATCCTTCCTTTTTTTTAACCATGTCTAATGCCACTTCCTTTATCTTCTCCATCTCCAAAGGTACAATTTTTGCAAATGAAAAATATTTGATTCCGCATATATGCGTCAGTCTTTCTTTTATCTTTTCCTCTTCGCCTTCTAAAGGTAAAATAATTCTTCCATATTTCCTCATTGCCTTATTTTTTGTCAATTCCTTCAAAGCAGCATTTATGGTCGTTATAAGCCTCCTTTCAAAAAATTCTCTATTTTTCCCTTTTAAGCCGATTTCTCCGTAATGAATGACAACCACTTTTTCATTTTCCATATTCACCCAATGATAATAATTTTATTTAAACATGATGATTTAGCCCATATAATTCCAGAGTGTTTTATTCCATGTGTCAAAAAGTTTATCTCTTGAAACATCAATGTATTTCTTCATTTCATCTCCATCATAAATTGTTAACCTATCTCCTTTAACTTCTCCAATTTTTAGGATTGGAATGCCCTCACAAAATTTCTTAAATTCATCCTCTTTTTCTTTCTCCACTTCAACAATCCATCTTGTATTTGACTCAGAGAATAACTTAAAATCTATCCTCATGTCTCCCATTCCATAAAGACATACCTCTGCCCCTTTTCCCCCAATTACCATCTCTGCCAAGCAAACTGCAAGCCCTCCATTGGAAATATCATGGCATGATGAAATAAAACCTTTTTGAATGCTATTATGAATAACATCCATGCATTTTTTTAGTAGGGGAATATCCACCCGGGGAACAATGCCTCCCTTCTTTTCCATTAATTGATAATACTCACTGCCTCCCATTTCTTTTTTTGTTTTTCCTATAAGGAAGATAGGATTCCCCTCCTTTTTGAAATATGATGAAATGCATTTCCTCACGTCTTCAACAATTCCGATGCCAAGAAGTGTTGGTGTGGGGGGAATAGGTCCTGTGGGATTTTCATTGTAAAGGCTTACGTTGCCCGAGATAAAGGGAAGATGCAATTCCCTTGCCATATAAGCTAATCCACGAGTAGCCTCATCCAGTTCCCCCATTCTCTCTGGTTTTTCAGGATTTCCAAAATTTAGGCAATCGGCAATGGAATCAGGATATGCTCCAACTGCAACCAAATTCCTGCATATCTCATCGACCGCTGAGCAAGCCCCCCAGTATGGATTTATTGAAGTAAAGAAAGGGTTACAGTCTGCTGTTAAAGCAATGCCCTTGAAAGAATTCTCCAAAGGTTTTATTACAGCTGCATCAGCATGGGTTTGCCTTTCTATTGCCCCACAAAGGGGTTTTCCTACAGTAGAGCCTCTTACTTCAAAATCGTATTGACGTATGACCCATTCACGAGAGGAAACGTTCAAGGAAGACAAAATGCGTAAAAATGATTCTTCTACAGGCAAGGGAGGAAAATCTTCTTCTTTTTCCATGCATGCTGGCTTAACTTTCTCCCTTTTATGTATGACCGCACCTACTTGAAATCGCAAGTCCATTTCTCCAACAATTTGCCCTTTAAATAAAATTCTTATCACAGGCTCTTCTATGACTTTCCCAACAGGCACAGCTTCAACATCCCACTGCCTAAAAATGGATAAAACAGCATCAACATTTTTTTTCTTTACTGCAAGCATCATCCTTTCCTGTGATTCAGAAACCCATATCTCCCATGGAGACATATTTTCTTCCCTGAGAGGAACTTTGTCGAGATAAATCTCTGCTCCATAACCAGCATCATATGCAAGCTCACCACAAACACATGATAGCCCTCCTCCTCCCATGTCTTTCATTCCCTCTACCAGTCCTTTCTCAACGCATTCCAGGCAAGCATGAATTAATGGTTCTTTCGTTATTGGGTCTCCCAGCTGAACTGCAGATAAAGATTCCTCCTCTGATTCCTCTCTTAGTTCTTCAGAGGCAAATGTAACACCATGAATGCCATCTCTTCCTGTTTTACCTCCTGCATATATATAAACATCTCCAGGCTTCTTTACCCTACTATGGATCAAATTTTTTTTCTTCACGATTCCAATGCACCCAACATTCACTATGCAGTTGCCAACATATCCATCATGAAAGTAAACCTGACCCGCTACTGTGGGAATGCCTATTCTATTTCCATAATCGCGAATTCCTTCAACAACTCTCTTAAATAAATATCGGGGATGCTTAACTCCTTTAGGCAGCTTTTTATAATCAAAATCAAGCCTTCCGAAATAGAGAGGATCAATTAAAGCTATTGGCTGTGCCCCCATGCATAAAACATCTCTCACGATGCCGCCAATACCTGTTGCTGCCCCACCATATGGCTCAATTGCAGATGGATGGTTATGGGATTCCAATGCTGCCACATAATAATGCTCATCATCAAATTCCATTACTCCTGCATCCTCTCTTGCAATTATTTTTTCCTCCTCAATTCCATAAATATTTTCCTTGAGTATTGGCTTTGATGATTTGTAACAGCAATGCTCACTCCATGCTTGTCCTAGTGCTTGCAGCTCTAAGTCGGTTGGAAGTCGACCCTTATGCTTAAAATATTCCTTTATTTTTTTCATTTCTTCCTTGCTCAATGCAAGCCCCATTTCCCTGCTTATTATAGCAAGCTCTTCATCGTTTGCCTTCAAAATGTCAATGGTAGAGACATAGCCTTTCCGCTGGACAAACTCCTCCATCATCTATATCCTCTCAATGCTGATGGTATAATCATGAATGACTGGATTTGTGAGAAGGCGGTTGCACATTTCTTTTACCCTCTCTTCCACTTCCTTTTCATCACCATCCATAAAAATTTCTGTCACCTTTGCCATCTTCACATCTTTAACTTCCTCAAAACCCAACAAATGGAGTGCTTTTAAAATATTCTTTCCTTCTGGATCTGCAATGCCTTTCTTTAATTTTATCTCAACTCTTGCTTTAAACATAAAATCACTTTTTAAGAAAGAGAGGACTCATAATGGCATTTAGGGCATCTATACGAAAAAGGTCTTTCTCCAGTATCATATATCTCAAATATGTTCTTGCAGTTCTCGCATGCAACCATTTTTCTTATGCCCTCTGCAGTTGTACCCCTTAACACACCTTCTTCACCACAATTGGGGCATGAATATCGCAGGGGTCTTTTGCCAGTGTCAGCAATGGTGAATACTGTCTTGCAATTATTGCACATTACTTTCTTTGTGACTGTAGAAACCAGTTTAATTCCCTCGATTTTTTTCTCTTCTTTTGGGGCAGAGAGATAATAATAAACCTCAATGATAACAAAGATGAGATACAAAAGAATGCCAATGATTGCCCATTCCCTCAATGAAAGGAAAAAATTGGTTGTTGAAAAAATGTATCCATTTTCTTTTAAAGCCACGACAATTATCCATAAAAAGTAGATAAAAGCAATAAAGGTAAGGACTGCAGCAACCCTTTTCTTCTCCTTTTCCATGTTGAAAGTTATTGGATGTGAATATATAAATATTTGTGGAATTTAAAATGAGGTAACTCATCAAAATTTTTAGCAATATTTATATATTCCATTCATAATTTTTCTCCATGCAGGGATGGGATCACATAGAAAACATTGGGGAAAGTCTGAAAGTATATAGAAAGGGAGAGATGCGCAGGCTGGTTGCAGAGGATGGGAGGGTGATTGCAGAGTATAAAATTATGTCATAGCTATAATTTAAAAAGAGGGAGGAAATATACCTTTGATGGACAGCCTGGAAAAAACATTTATTTTTCTTAAAGAAGTACTAGGCAAAAAAAATTTTGAAAGCATATCCAAAAAAATTGGATTGGATGAAAAATTATTCAACTGTTTTGAAGAAAGAAAATGTAAAAGGGTTGCAGCAATCGATGGAAGTTCATGTGATATACTGGATGGAGAATTTTTTATTATTGGTGGGAGGAGAGTAGGTTATGTCATTGCTGATGATGAAAAAATTTTGGAGAGAAAAATAGGGGAAATTAAAGTAGATTTTCTGAGTAAGGAAAGTAGGATGCAAGGGACAAAAATTCCAGAAAATCCTCATGAAATAAATGAGATGCTCAGAGAAATGGAGGAGCATTTGATGGCAAGGGAAGCGATGAAAAAATTGGAAAAAGATGACATTCTTCTTATAGATGGCTCCCTGGAAGGAAATGAATTTGTGTCAAAAATAATGAAAGAGAATTTTGAAATGGCTCATGAAAGGGGCATTCATGTTGTAGGAATTTCAAAAAAATGTGGATTGGCAGTAAAAAATGTTTCAATAGTAAATTGGGTAAAGAGAAAGGGCGAGAAACTTTTTGCTAACAAAAGATGGTATTATCCTTTTTCTGAAGGGCGTTATATCGTAAAATTTCATCCTCTCTCCCGCTTCGTATTTAGGGTTGACATGAATGAAGAAAATGAACAAGTCCTTGGGGAGATAGCAACATTATGCAATGATGTATGCTTCCTTGGCTATCCCTATCCTCTGGCAGATGTTCATAATAATGTTGTCATAAAATCTCATGATCGCCTTGCAATAAAAACAAGATTGAAAAAAATGATGATTGAAAGTGGCTTTAGCATGGATGATTGGGAAACATTATTCTTTGACTACCATGAATATTTGAGGTGATGAAATGCTTGGAAGAGTTATAGGAAGAAATGCAACAGAAATAATTTTTAGATATAAATACAAAGAGGATGTAAAAATAGGGGAAATATTGATTGCAGAGGACGAGGGGAAAAAATTTTTTCTTCGCGTCACAGACCTAAGATATGGAATGGAAGGAGCAGAGGCATGGGGCTTGCGGGCAGCAGGCGACATGATTTTGATGGACGAGATGGAAGAAGCATTCACAATGAGAGAGAAGGAAAGAAGGCTGTTTAAACTTGGAATTTGCACTCCCCTAGGTTACCTGTTCGATAAAAAATTTCACAAGCCAAAGGCAATACCATCCCATTTTGCTAAAGTAAGGAGAGCAGGCAAGGAAGATTATTCCTTTTTGAAAAAATATTTGGGGGAAATTGAAATTGGGAAGCTGAGGAGTGGAGAGAATGTTGTTGATGTTCCAGTAGGCATTAAAAAAGATTTACTTTCCTACCATATCGGGGTATTTGCAACAACAGGAATGGGAAAAAGCAATCTCATGAGGGTATTTGCATCTTCCATTTTGCAAAAAGGAGGTTGTGGATTGCTCATTATTGATCCTCATGGTGAATATTATAAAGGAAAAATGGGAAAAGGATTAATGCATCATCCCATGGCAGATGATTCCTTAGTTGTCTACTCCCCTCATTCCATAAGTGGGGCATATAACATCCTCGCTCTCTCCGCACACGAAATAACAGTTGGCGATATAAAAAATATTTTCTCCTTCACAGAAGCTCAGGAAGATGCCCTCTATGCCTTATCCTCAAAATTTGGAAAAAGATGGCTGGTTGAATTATGCGAGCAAGATGTAGATAGCCTGGTTGCATCATTTGATAAAAAAATTCAGGATGTAACTTTCAATGTTCTGAAAAGAAGGCTGGAACGTATAATTTTTTCAAATATAGTCCGTAGAGATAACAATATTTCGATTGTTGATTCAATTATACAGCATTTGTGCGATGAAAAGGTTGTTCTAGTAGATACTTCTGGGCTTTCTGAATATGAAGAATTATTGATAAGCATTGTTCTCGCAAGAAAAATATTGTCCTATGCAAAGTTTTTATACCAGAAAGAAAATTTTCAAAAAATTTCTCCCATCCTCATTGTAATAGAGGAGGCTCAGCGTGTTCTGCAGCAAAAGGAAAACATTTTCTCTCAGATAGCTAGGGAAGGCAGGAAATTTAAAGTCGGGTTATGTGCAATAACTCAGCAGCCAAAATTGATAAAGGAAGAAATCCTCTCACAATTCAATACATTCTGCATTCTTGGACTTGCAGATGAAGGAGACAGGAATATTCTAAAATCCTCTGCCAAACAAGATTTATCAAAATTGGAAAAAGAAATACAAACTTTAGAAGTGGGGGAAGCATTGATTACTTATCCTGGAGCGCCATTTGCAATTCCCGTAAAAATACACTGGTATGATGATTTTTTGGAAGAGATTGAAAGTGAAAAAGAAGAAAGCAAAATGAAAATAGATGATGGATTTTATTGAATAAATTTAGCCGAATATCAGCATAAGTAAAAGAATGCCTAGTAGGCGTGTTATGCCATCGAGTATATGAAGGCGTAAAATAAAGGGAATTTTTGCAACTGGTGGTCCTTCCTCTGGGAATGAATTGGAATTTGTTAAACGTATGAAGTGGACAGTGTTTCGTTTAACAATTTTTGTTGTGGTGTAGACGGATGCATTGCATGTGGCATTTTCAACGATTTCCAGATGGTGAGAGGCATCGATAACATAATGGACAGCATTATACGAACCATTCCATGGAAGGTTGGTAACATTGATGATGCAAGGAGCGTCATTGGATTCATAGTTGCTTATTAAAATACTCACATTGCTTTTATCCTTGGATATTCCTGCAAGATATGTAATCCCTGAATTTGCCGAGGCGGCGAGACGGATGGGTGTATCTTCAGCAATATAATGCATTGCAAGATAAGATAGGGCAGGTGTTTTGTATTTTCCATCGAAAGTAAAGAGGCTTAGGTCAAAGCCTAAAAGGCGCATGAGCCAATTGTTATCTTGAGTTCCACGATATCGAAAAGCGTGATCTAAGCTTGCACCCTGAAAAGCAATGAGGCTGGAAGCAGTAAAAGCTGCATTTTTTGCATTGTCTTTATCACGCTGCGGTGTTAAGATATTAATATTCCACTCCGTATTAATATTTTCACAATTGGTGAAGTCATGGTCATCGAGCATTTTACGAACAAAATTTGATGCATTGTATAGTTCTTGAGGGCTATTGGCATACATGTGCCAAGAGAAAAAGTCAAGAGGGATGTTTTGCTCTGCAACATATTTAAGAAAATTAATGGTATAATTTTTGTTATCAAGAGAGGAAACACAAGGTCCACCTATTTTGAGGGATGAATTGTAAGATTTTAGGGTTTTTGCTGTAATATTGTAAAGCTGATAGTATTCTCCAGCTGTTCCATTCCAGAATCCATTCAAATCCGGCTCATTCCATATTTCCCAGTAAGTAATGTTGTAATGATATCCATCATTCCAACCATCATTATAATGCATGACAATGTGCTTGCATACCTCCGCCCATTTACTGAAATTTTTTGGTGGCTGGCGAAGATTTTCATTATCGCTTGCACTCTCGCCCAGGCGGTAAAAAACACGACAGCCAGCATTTATTATGGAAGTAATGCATGCATCGCTGGCGCTGAAATTATAACTCGATTCCTGGTCTGGGTCAGCACTCCAGTTTGGAAAAATGCTGCTTATGTCAGTAGGACCACAAAAGTCATGCGTTCTCACAAAATTTATGCCAATTTCTTGATATTGTTTTGTGAGGTCTACGCCATCTTTAATATAATGAATTGGTATTGGTCCAGAATTGATTTCAGCATAGGGTACTATGATACCGTTTGTTTTATTACAATCAATATTTATGAAAACATCTGGAGATGCATTATTATTTGCAGGTGTAATAAATGGCATGATGAGGATAAGAAAGAGGAGATGAGCGGTTGCAATTTTCATATTTTGTATATGGAAATTAGATTATATATAATTTCAGAAATGCATAAGATATGAATTAATCGTAATAGTATTTATACCCCAAATGATATTTCTAAGAGTGTTTGGAGAATATGATTTAAGTACTCAGTTAAAAGAGCAGGATGTTGAGATTACTATAGAAGGAAAAGGAAAAAGAAAAAGCTATTATAGGAAAGTAGGGGAAGAGGAAGTAAAAAAATTCATTCATGCAGAGGAAGGAAAGGTTGTTATATGCCCTGTAGAGCCTGTTAATCTCCCAAAGGAAGGTGTGGCGGAACATTTGCTCATAGAATTGGATAAGCCATTTATAATTGAATCAGGATTTAAGGATACTTTCTATGTTAAATTCCCTGTTGAGATAGGTGTTTTTCTTGTAGATAAAAAGGATGTTGAACGCATAGACATTTTTACCAAAACAAAACCGAAATATACCCTTTACGGTCCTCCTGAAAATGGAATAATATGCAAATGGTGGAAAAGCGATGTGTACAGTGAGATGCCAGAAGTGGATAGACTATATGAAGGCATAATGAAGATTGAGATAGCAAACAATTATTATGAATGGATGGAAATAAACAAAGTGGTCTTCAGAGCATTTGACATGAAACTTTTTTACAACGAGTATGCGTACATGCATGCCACGCTAACTATTTTAAAGAAAACCTTTGGAGAAACCACTTTCAATAAAAGAAAACCAAAGAATATGAAAGGGGCAATTGATATATATCTTGCTAAAGGAATTAAAAAATTTGAGAAGAAATTTATTATGGAGTTGGGATTTAAATGAACATCTGGGATTCATTGAAAGATGTGCTGGAATTGAAGGTCGGGGGTATAACAGTAGTCAACATATTTACCTTTATTTTCATTCTTTTACTCGCGGTATTCATAGGTAAGATAGTTAGACTTAATTTAAGGAGAATTCTCAAAGAAAAAATGCCTAAGGCAACACTGATTGCCATAGAAAAAATTGCCTACTACAGCATCGTTTTTATCGGACTTATGGTAGCCCTGCCTTACATTGGCTTTTCTTTGAGCGGGCTGCTGGTGGCGGGCGGCATACTGGGCATAGTCATAGGATTTGCAAGCCAAACAGTGGTATCTAATTTAATAAGCGGATTATTTCTAATGGTGGAGAAGCCAATAAAAATTGGAGATGGAGTAAGCATAGATAATGTGAGTGGGGTGGTAAAAGACATAAGGATACTATCAACGACCATAAGGACTTACGATGGCATCTATGTGAGGATACCAAATGATAGAGTATTCTCTTCAAACATTCAAAATTATGTTGCCCATGTTGCAAGGAGATTTGAATACAAAATTGGCATAAGATACAGTGATGATGCTGAAAAGGCTGTTAAAATTATTAAAAGTTTGCTGGAAGAGCATCCCTTGATATTAAAAGAACCTGCCCCAGCGATTTTCGTTGAAGAATTGGGAGAGAGTAGTGTAAATTTAAGTATCCGCATTTGGGCTCCATCAAACCATTGGTTTTCTGTAAAGACAGAAATGTTGTGGAAAATTAAAGTTGCTCTGGAGAAAGAAGGAATAGAGATTCCATTTCCACAGCATGTTATATGGTTTGCAGATGAGTCAAAGAAAATTTTAAAGAAAAAATGATCATTTCTTACGCCATTTTGGACCATCCGCAGTATCCTGTATTTCAAATCCTAGGTTGGATAGCTCATCACGAATGGCATCTGCCATCTTCCAATTTTTATCTTTCCTTGCATTTTCTCTAATTTCAAGAATTTCTTTCATTATTTCCTCAAAACTTCCCTCTCCTTTCCCCCCATATTTTTTTGCAATGGAAATTAATGGCTTAACATCATATTTTTCTTCCTTTTTCTGAAATAAAGTTAAAACATTTCCTGTTTTAGCAAGAATATCTAAAGCATAAGCACATAAATTTTTATTTTCCTCCTCACATTCCATGAAGTATTTATTTGTAGCCTTGACAAAATCAAAGATTGATGCTATTGCTTCTGGTGTATTAAAATCATCATCCATTGCTTCCTCAAATTTTTTTCTGAAATCCAAAATGGCATTGTAATATTCCTTCTCTTTTTCATTTAATTTGCTCACTTCTCCAGAGGCATTTCCTGCTATCTCCTTTAATCTTTCCATAACACGATTGATTCTTTCCACACCTCTTTCTGCCATTTCAATTGCTTTCTCACTAAAATCTGCTGGGCTTCTGTAATGATAAGAGGCGAAGAAGAAGCGTAGCACTTCAGCATCCCATTGTTTCAATGCATCTCTCACGTTTATTATATTTCCTAAGGATTTACTCATCTTTTCTCCCCTAACTTTGAGCATTCCGGAATGAAGCCAGTATTTTGCAAATCCCTTTCCATATGCTGCCTCTGCCTGCGCAATCTCATTTTCATGATGGGGGAAAATTAAATCCATACCTCCCCCATGGATATCAAAAGGTAAACCAAGATATTTACTGCTCATTGTCGAGCATTCAATATGCCACCCAGGTCTTCCTTTTCCCCAAGGAGAGTCCCAAGAAGGCTCACCAGGCTTCGCTTTTTTCCAGAGAGCAAAATCGAGGGGATTTCTCTTTTTCTCTCCAGGCTCAATACGTGCTCCGACTTTCATCTCCTCTATTTTCTGCTTGGATAATTTTCCATAATCTTTAAACTTCTCGACAGAAAAATAAACATCCCCATCTGCCTCATAGCCATACCCATTTTTGATAATCTTTTTTATCATCTCTATCATGTCATCTATGGTCTCAGATGCTTTTGGATAAATATCGGCAGGTTTTATTCCTAGTAATTCCAAATCATGAAAGCATCTTTCAGCATATCGCTTAGAATATTCCAAAGCATCTATGCCTTCCTTATTCGCTGCATTGATAATTTTGTCATCCACGTCAGTAATATTCTGCACGTATGTGACTTCATATCCTTTATATTCAAAATATCTCCTTATAATATCAAATGCAACATAAGTTCTAGCATGACCGATGTGAGCATCGCTATATACAGTCATGCCGCAAACATACATCTTTACTTTTCCATTTTCAACTGGAATAAATTCTTCCTTTTTTCTGGTGAGAGTGTTGTAAACCTTAAGCATTAGGGAAGTGAT
>CAZHBO010000044.1:0-11349 GCA_964530745.1 uncultured Thermoplasmatales archaeon
TCTAAAATCAAACTAAAAAAAATTTTATAAGAAATTTTTGGATTAATAAAAGGATATGGGGAAAAGGCAAAGACTAGCATTCCTTTTGCCTCCGATATCGATTCTCACCCCATATCCATTTTTTCTGCGAAATTCATAAATAAGGAAGAGGCATTATTTCTTTGATTAAAATGAAGGCGCTGAAATTATTTCTTGTTTTATGTTCCATTTGTTTAATCACTATGCCAGCCATTTTTTCTCCCATTGTAAATGGAGAGGACGAGCATACTATCATTCGCTATTCCATATTTAATGGAAATGGAATTACAGAAGGAGAAGAGGTTATATCATCAAAGGATGGGGAGAAAATAGAGGAGGCATTGAATGAAATAAATGGTGAATTGAGAATGCTTCCCTTACTGCAGGATGAAGAGCAAATAAAAGAAGCAATGAATAAAATGATTTCTGCCGCTTTCTGCCTGCATGACTGGAAAATTTTTGCATTTTTGCTGGATTGGATAGAAGACATAATCGATTTTTATATTACTCCATGGACAAAGCCAAGCGTTTTGCCGCACATTTTCAGCTATGGTCATGGACGTGTTTATATTCCATTTTATCGTCCCATGCCAGCAGGAATGATGGGTATTAAATATGAAAGTATCCTCGGCTTGCTGTTGCGCCCGATATGGTGGCATTACAATATGCTGAGTTATACTTTAGTAAGGAAAGGACATGTCTTTCCCCCCAGAATAGATTTCTGGGACATGATAGGGAGGCAGAGAGGGTTCATGATTGGATTTTTTGGAGTGTATATTGCCATTTACCGTCCTTTTATGCCTGATACCCATTTCTTCATTGGAAGGACAATGTTTTTATTAGGAGAAGATTTATTATTTTAATGGACTACAAAAAACTTGGCTTTCGTGCTGGCTTGGAAATTCACCAGCAGTTAGATACGCACAAATTATTTTGTAAATGCCCTTCTGAAATTACTGATTCCATTGATTATTCCTTTAAGAGGTATCTTCGTCCTACAAGCTCCGAGCTGGGAGAAATTGATGAAGCAGCGATAGCAGAAGCAAAAAGGCAGAGAGAATTTTTCTACTTAGCATCCTTTAATTCCACTTGTCTGGTGGAGGCTGATGAAGAGCCGCCCCATAGTGCAAATGAAGAAGCGATTGATATTTGCCTTACTATTGCCACGCTATTAAAATCAAAAATTGTCGATGAAATCCATTTTATGCGAAAGATAGTCATAGATGGTTCAAATACAACAGGCTTTCAGAGGACTGCCGTAGTTGCAATGGGGGGAAAAATAGATGGCATAGGTATAGAAACAATATGTCTGGAGGAAGATGCTGCCCGTAAGATAGAGGAAGAAGGCAATGTAGTAAAATATGGGCTCGACAGATTGGGAATTCCTTTAATAGAGATAACCACTTCTCCCTCCATAGAATCACCGGAGAAAGCAGAGGAAATAGCAGAAAAAATTGGTCGCCTTTTAAGAGCAACTAAAAAAGTGAAAAGAGGCATAGGAACAATACGTCAAGATGTGAATGTTTCAATAAAAGGAGGAAATAGGGTAGAGATAAAGGGTGTTCAGGAATTGCATGAAATCAAAAAAATTTTGGAAAATGAAGTGAAAAGGCAGATTGAATTAATTGAAGT
This sequence comes from uncultured Thermoplasmatales archaeon, assembly GCA_964530745.1. Classification (GTDB taxonomy): domain Archaea; phylum Thermoplasmatota; class E2; order UBA202; family DSCA01; genus CAZHBO01. The sequence goes on from CAZHBO010000044.1 coordinate 1,651, forward strand.
AAAAAATTTGATAAATAAAAGAATAAAGAAAGGAGATGTTGAAAAGGAAAAAATAGTTGATATTTCTTCTATTTTTCACCAATCAAAGTCAAATTTAATAAAAAAGGCGTTGGATAAAGGCATTGTTATGGGGTTGCGCCTTCCTGGCTTTTCTGGACTCATTGGAGGCGTTTTATACAAAGAAAATAGGCTTGGAAGGGAGCTTGCAGTACATGCAAAATTGGTTGGAGGGGGAATCATTCATTCCGATGAATTGCCGAATTATGGAATAAGCATGGAAGAAGTCCAGCAAATAAAAGAAAGGTTAGGGTGTGGCAATGAAGATGCATTTGTGATTTCAGCTGGAGAAAAAGAGATCGTTTTAAAATCTCTGGAAGCAGTTAAAGAAAGAATTATGAAAGCATTTGATGGCGTTCCGAAGGAAGTGAGAAGGGCAATGCCAGATGGACTGACAGAATATATGCGCCCATTGCCAGGAGCAGCCCGCATGTATCCAGAGACAGATGTTCCTCCTATTTTTGTTACCGAGGAAAGGAAAAAGAAGATTCTTTCATCTCTTCCAGAGTTGCCAGATGAGAAAATCAAGAGATTCTTTTCTTACGGGCTGAGTAAGGAGGAAGCAAAGCAAATTGTTTATGGCAATAAAGATGAATTTTTTGATTTTTTAGTAAGGAAGCACCCCAGGCAAGCGAAGGTTATATCAAGGATTCTGCTTAATATTATTCCAGAAATGGAGAAAGAAGGGGTTGAGGTTAACCTAGGACTTCCCCTTATAGAAAAAGTTTTAGATTGCTTGGAGAAAGGGATGTTCGCAAAGGAAGGGTTGCCTTCCCTTCTCCATTACCTTTCAAAAAATCCTGATGTGGAAATAAAAGATGCTATCAAAGTATGTGGAATTGGTTATATGGGGGAGGATGAAATAAGAGATGTTATCAAAAGTGTTGTATACAAAAAGAAAAAGATTGTTGAAGAAAAAGGAGAGAAAGCAATCCCTGCTTTAATGGGAATTTTAATGAATGAATTGAGAGGAAAAGCAGATGGCTCACTCATTCATAAAATTTTGAAGGAAGAGATGGAAAAGGTGAGATGATGGTAGCGCTGCTTCATTTAAACGAGTTTGTGTAAATGCTCCCATTTTTTGGAAATTTCAATACATATTATATTTACAATTTTCGATTATTATTTATATAGGTATGCAATTATTACTTAAAGGTTAGTAGATGATATACAAGGTAAGAGATGTTTTGAGGAAAGACATCTCAAGGTATGAGCCGGTATGGAAGGAATCAATGTTTAAAGTGCTTTTTTCTAATTTTAACGAAATTTTAACCAATACGAGCGCCACAAAGGCAATATCCAACTTTTTAGAAGGGTGAAATATGGAAGGTGAAAAGAAGACAGTTGAAAAAGCATTAAAGGAAAGTGAGGAAAAATATCGCCTAATGATGGATAGCATAGCAGATTATGCAATCTTCATACTTGATGACAAAGGACATATTATAAGCTGGAATAAAGGAGCAGAGCATATCAAAGGATACAAAGCGGAGGAGATTATTGGAAAGCATTTTTCCTGTTTTTATACAGAAGAAGACATAAAAAAAGGTGAGCCAGAAAAGGAGCTTAAAATAGCAGCCAGAAAAGGCAAGTTTGAAGGTGAGGGATGGCGTATTCGTAAAGATGGCTCACAGTTCTGGGCAAATGTTGTTATCACTGCATTGAAGGACGAAAAGTTAAGATGTTTTGTTAAAGTAGTGCAGGACTTAACAGAGTACCGAAAAATGATAGAAGCGCTAAAGAAAGAGAGGGAGAAGTATCGTATGCTCTTTGAGAAATCTCCGGAAGCAATTGTCATAGTTGGGTTAGATGGAGAAATACTGGATTGTAATAAAGCTGCATTAAATTTCAGCGGGTTATCTAAAAAAGATATAATAGGTAAAAATTTCATGGAGATGGGAATTTTAAGTGAAGAAGATTTGCCCAATTTAATAGAACAATCTCATAAAGCAATTAAAGGTGAAAAAATTGGAATGATAGAATTAAAAACTCAAATTAGAGATAAAACAAAATGGCTTGAAGTTTTTCCCTCTGTTTTAAAAAGGGATGGTAAACCCTATGCTTTCCAAACGATTGTGAGAGATATTACAGATAAAAAGGAGGCAGAAGAGCGAGTAAAAAAAAGCAACCGTATGTTCAAAGTGCTTTACAGGTGTAATGAGGCATTGGTTTATGCCAAAAATGAAAAAGAACTGCTTGATGAGATTTGCAAGATTGTTGTTGAAGATGGTGGTTATCTTCTAGCATGGGTTGGATATACTAAAAAGGGAAAAAAAGTTTATGCTGTTGCTGCAGCTGGAGAGCATGTGGATTATGTTAAAAAAGTAAAAATTACTTGGAATGACAGCAAAACGGGCAGAGGTCCAACGGGTATTGCCATTAAAACAGAAAAACCAAGTGTTGCGAGAGATATAGAGCATGAAATTTATTATACTCCTTGGAAAAAAGAAGCCATGGAGCATGGTTTTAAATCCTCAATATCTCTTCCTTTGATTGCAAATGGTAAAACAATTGGTGCATTGAATATTTATTCAGCAGAAAAAGATGCCTTTGATACAGAAGAAGTCAATCTTCTTTCTCAGTTAGCAGATGACTTGGCTTATGGGATTTTTGCATTAAGGAATAAAGCTGAAAGAAAAAGAGCGGAGAAAGAACTTGTTGAAGAAAGAAATTTATTCATTGGTGGTCCTGTCGTCGTTTTTAAATGGAAGGCAGGAGAAGAAGACATTCCAGTGGAATATGTTTCGCCTAATGTGAGAGATGTTTTTGGATATGAGCCAACGGAGTTTACAAGTGGAAAAATTATATATGACGACATCATTCATCCAGATGATTTAGAAAGAGTGATTGAAGAAGCACGCTCTTATAGAAGGAGAGGACTCACCCATTTTGACCAGGAGTATCGTATTATCTCAGCAAATGGAAAATATAGATGGGTGCACGATTTTACTATAGTTAAAAAAGATATAAAGGGCAAAATTACTCATTACTATGGTTATTTAGTTGATATCACAAAAAGAAAGAAAATGGAAGAAGAGTTAGAGAAAGAAAGAGAACAATTTTTATCCATTTTTGAAGGAATTGATGAGCCGATATACGTAGTAGACCCAAACACCCATGAGATTTTATATGTAAATGAGGTGTTAGAGAAAGTATTTGGTAAAAACATTGTGGGCAAAAAGTGTCATAAAGTATTTCAAAATTTAGATAAGCCTTGCGATTTCTGTACAAATGATAAAATTTTTGGAAAAAATTTTGGAAAAACGTATATTTGGGAACATCAAAATAAAATAAATAAAAGATGGTATCGCTGTATCGATAGGGGCATTATATGGCCTGATGGAAGGAAAGTAAGGTTGGAAATAGCAATGGATATAACGGACAAAATAAAAGCGGAGGAGGAGATGATGCGTGCTCTAGAACAAGAAAGAAAATTTAAATTGGAAGCAGCCCACTACTTCTTTAATCCTATTGCCATAGCAAAAGGTTATCTTGATTTAGCTATAGAAGAATTACCTCAAGAGCAGAGAGAAAAATTAAAGGCTGCACATCATGCTATAGAGAGAGTTGAAAAAGTTGTCAAGAATGTAGTTGAAAAGGGTGAAATTCACGAATAAAGTATTGATTGTTGATGATGAAGAAGATATACATCTATTGCTGAAATTTTATCTCGAGAAAATGAAAGATATTGAAATCTTAAGTGCTTATTCAGCGGAAGAAGCAGTAAAAATTTACGAAGAATTGCTCAACAAAGGAGAGGAACCATTGGTCATAATGGACTTAAATTTATCTGGCGAAGATGAAATAGAGAGAAAAGAAAGATTTGAAGGAATAGAAGCAACAAAGAAAATATTGAAAATGGATTCTAAAGCAATAATATGGGGATATACTGCATGGGAAGATACAGAAGCTAGAGAAAAGTTAAGGAAAGCAGGGGCAAAAGAAGTTTTTAGCAGAGATATACCATTTAAGAAATTTGCAGAGATGATTAATAATTTTTTCAATAAAAACAGATAAAAAACATTGCTAGTTAATGCCACCTTCCGTAACCTTTATTAGCAGCTCTTTTCTTTCATGGTGAAATGAAAAAATTTCTGGCATTGATGGTTGTAATACTTATTGCATCCATTTCTTTTTCGGGATGTATGGAAAAGGAGAAAGAGGGTATTGTCATTGCCAGAAATTTTTGGGTGGAATCATATCAGCCCACTGTTAATCTCTCTGATTTAACCGCAGGAGGTTTGCCCTCCGTTGACATTTCTTACTCAAAAAGCGAAAACATGGGCATAGGTGATCAAATCTTCGTTTATTATCAAATTTATATGGAAAATATCGAAAATTTTAGAGGGAAGGCACATTGCATTGTTGATGGGAAAGAACTTGCTGCTTTTGATGTTGATAAAGAATATTTGCCTGTTCCCCCTCAAAATGCTTCCATGCTTGGCTTGCCTCAAGCAATAGCAGACGAAAAATTTTTTTCTGAAGGAAATGTATACACCTTTGTATGGCCTTTCAAATTTGACCATTTTGGAAATTATACCTTTCATTTTTATGTTGAATCAAATGGGACAAAATATGGAGAAATAGAGAGGGAATTCAATTTTGCTTATTCGCCAACAGATGACAACAGATGGGCTTTGATTATCACTGTTGACCCTCCAGAAAATGGTGTTGCATCATGGAAAGATGGAGCAATGGTTTTAGACTTGCTTTCCCATTATTATGAATTTCCCAGGAAGAATATTGTATATCTATCCAACACATGTGCGACCAGGGAGAATGTTAAAAATGCTATGAAATGGCTCTCCCAGCATACAAACAATGATTCGAAATTGGTTTTCTGGTTTTCAGGTCATGGTGGTTTGGAGATAAATGGAGATAACGATAGAGAACTCATTGATGGAAAACTCGTTCTATGGAAAGATTGCTTGTATGATGGAGACGTTGCATCATTTTTTGCAAACAGCCATTCCTACAACATACTATCTGTTGTAGATGCATGCTATTCTGGTGAATTTGGAGGACCAGAAGACATGGAAGCAATTTTTGGAGGCTTGGGCTCTCGGGATAGGATTGAGGAAAAAGGGAGAGTTCTGTTTACTTCAGCAACAACATTTACACGTTCTAAAGCAACTGAAAATGGTGGTGTGGCAACGCTTTTAATGGTAGGAGGACTGAGAGGCATCCATGATAGAATGGGAAGGAATGCAGATTCATTTCCTTACGGGAACAAGGATGGGAAAATATGTGCAGAAGAGGCAGCATGGTGGGCGGCTCTTCATTGCTATATTCCCCCATTTCACGGCTTTCCAGAAGTAAATGATTGTTATCCTGGTAATTTGTATTTGGGAAAATGAGGGTTAAGCTGATTGCTTCAGATTCTTTAGGCGTTCGCTCGATGGCAACAATTGTTGAAACAGCAGATGCAAAAATTTTTATTGATGCATCCGCCGCATTAGGTCCCTCTCGTTATGGTCTGCCCCCTCATCCTGCTGAATGGGAAAAGCTACAGGAAACGAAGGAGTTAATAGCAGAACTGGCGACGGAATGCGATTTTTTTGCCATCACTCACTATCATTATGACCACTATGACCCATCTGAAGAGTTTTATAAAGGAAAGAAAGTTTTTGCTAAAAGAATTGATAAAAATATTAACAGAAGCCAAAAGGAGAGAGGGACCCTATTTGCAGAGAGGATAAAAAATGAATGTGAAATTATTTATTGCGATGATACTTCATATAAAATTAATAAAACAAAATTAACTTTTTCTCCTCCTTTTCCTCATGGTCCTCCTGGAATACGTCTTGGTTATGTTATTATGGTTACTGTAAAGGAAGATGAAAAACTATTGTTTGCATCAGATGTTCAGGGTCCTGTAGATGAGAAAGCAAGGGATTATATTATTCGGCAGAAGCCTGACTTGGTTATCATGGATGGTCCCCCTTCCTATTTCCTCGGATGGAGATTCTCTTATGAAAATTTGAATAAGGCGGAGGATAATTTAATCGAGATTGTTAAAAAAACAGGTTGCGAGCTCATTTTAGATCATCATTTGCTCAGGGATTTGAAATATAAAGAGAAGCTTGGCAAGCTTTATAAAAAATATGGAAAAAAAATAAAAACATTTGCTGAATTTAATGGAAAGAAAAATATGCAATTGGAAGCAAGGAGGAAGGAATTATGGGAGAAATATGGATAGAATGCATGAGTAAAAAGCAAAGGCAAGGATAATAAACAAGAATCCTGTAACAGCAAAGAAAATTCTAACATCTCTGCCTTTGGAAGGAAATGCCTTAAAATGGGGGGATGAAATTTATTTTTACATTGATGTTGAAATTGAGGAGGAAAATTCTCAGGAGGAAGTAGAGATAGGAGATATTGCTTACTGGCCGGAAGGAAAGGCAATATGCATTTTTCTTGGATTAACACCAATAACCAAGGATAAGCCAAAAGCAATTTCTCCTGTAAATGTGTTTGCAAAATTGGATGAAAAAATAGGAATAAAGGAAGGAGAAAAAGTAAGGATTTTCGTGCGTTAGGATTGTTACTGTCGAAGAATGATATTTCCTGCAGTTATTCATATCCATGGGCAAAAATTCATGGTAATCTAACTAACTCATCAATGCTTTCAAATCCTTTGTCAAAAGAGTAAATTTCGTTTATTCCTTCTCTCCTCATTATATAGATAGCTAAGCAATCATTGGGATCCATCTTGTATTCTTTTACAAACTCGATAGCAAGCATATACTCTTTTTCAGATATTCCCACAATCTTTAAATTTTCTAGAGAATACAAGGTAGAGAGAATAAAATTTAAGTCATTTAATGGCATAGCTTTCTTCAAAATATTTGCTACCTCCGAAATATGAATAACTGTAGTCAAAAATTCTTCTTCCCCATGCATCAATTTCTTTATAACCTCTTTTGCTTTTTCTTTCATTATCGCCTGCTTTGCTGTAAGTTTTCCCCTCGGTTTATAAAATGCATATATGAATATATTCGCATCTAAGAATCTCATTTTATCCTGTAAATTTTCTTTTCAAATTTCTCCCAATCGTCGATATTCATACCAAAATCCACCTTATCAAAAAATTCTGTTAAATCAAGCTTTCTTAGAGGAATTATTTTTAAGCAACCCCTTTCCTTAAAAATAAAAACTTTCCTCTCTTTTCCCATCTCTCTCTTTCTCCAATCTATGGGTATGATTATTCTTCCCTGTTTATCAATTTTCTTTATCTCCACTTCCATCATTTTTCACCATTTTTAATAATTTCACCAATATATATCATTTTTGGTGTTTTCCATCGAAGTTACATTATAAAAAGAAAAGGGAAAAAGAGTTGTTTATATATTGAATATCCATACTTTTTGCTCATCCATGGCGGTATTTCCAGCGAAGTCATATGCAACAACTTTTATTTCATGTCTTCCCATTGCAAATTCATCCCAGAGCCATGAGTATGGTGCCTCGTCGTCTGTATACTTTAGTTCTTCGTCAATATAAAATTCGACCTTATTTGCTTCTCCATTGGCATTTGCTTCTATCTCCACTGGCCCAATGATAAGCGTGCCCCTCAAGGGAATTATTTTCTTAGCAAATATGTAGAGGTATTCATGCTCTGGGTTTTCAATTTTTACATCAAATGAATATGGCATAACAATTGGCAATGGATCACTCCACTCACTATAACAGAAATACTCATCTCTTGCAATAATTGTTATATTATAGTTCCCTTCCTTACTCCAACTATGAGAGACCTCGCAAATCTCTCCAGATTCATATGGTCCAATCCAATCCGTTGTATTTCCATCCCCCCAATCAAACATATAATATATCTGATCTCCATCTCCATCTACTGTAGAAGTCGTGTAGGTATAATTTACTCCTATCTTCCCATTTGTTGATCCATCTGGTCGAGTTGGTTTCCCAGGAGAGTGGAGATCTCTCATTACAAGAATAGTTTCATTATTTATCTTTTCGCAATTTCCTAGGTTATCCTCACTATAATATTCTAGATAATAAACCCCTTCTTCTGACAGTCTGAAAGACCCTCCTTCTTGCCAGTCACTCCACCTCCCATTATGTCGCAGTCTGTATTTTGTAAATTTTAAACCAGAAGAACAATTTTGGACATTTTTATTTTCCTTAGGACCACAACCTTTATGAAGTCTAACCTTGAATTGTGTAATTTTAATCGCAGGATGGATTCCTAGTGAAAAACTATCTTTCTTATTTTTAACCTTAAATTCAGTTACAATATCTCCCAATACCTTCCTTTTGGAAATCTCCCATTTCCCTGACAGAGTGGCTCCTAATGCCATGCGAAACGGATAAAGTTTATCCTTCTTATTATTTATTTTATTATTGTCTATCATAACGAGTTTGATACTTAACTCAACAGCTTCAGAACAATATTCTTTTCTCCCTTTTCCGCCTTTTGGTATCCATATACCGCGATCAGTTCCAACTTTGCCATCTTTGTAACGTGGTATAATGGAAATTTTTACACTCTTTCCTCCTGTGTTAACAAAGGTTATCTCCTCAAAGGTAATGCAAGGATCAGCTCCCGCTAAATCAAAAACAGTATCTGGGGAAACAACCCAATGTTCCCCTAATTCAGTTACATTCTCTATATAGTTTGGTTCGCCTACAGTTAGTTGTGTTATGGGTGCATCATTATCCACGCTATGCGTCTGATTATGCACTTCCTCTTCGTTTCCTGCATTATCGACTGAATAATATTCCAGATAATGGAAGCATTCACCGGGCAAAGTGAAGGGCTCGGTATATTTTATCCATTCACTCCAAGTTCCGTTATTCCATATCCTGTAATAGGTTGCATTCACACCACTATCATTGTCTTCTGCTATTAAGGTGAAGGTTGTTTCAGAAGTAACATAAAAACCATTATCATACTGTGGTTCGCCAATACTCACGATGGTAACAGGTGGCTCTGTATCATTTCCAGAGATGGTAACTATCAATGGCTCAGACCATTCGCTTTCAGCATAATATGGAATATCTCTCGCTTTGGTTCTTACTTGATATGTGCCTGGAGAGGTGTAAGTATGATAGTTTCCTACGGTTGTTCCACTAACCACTGGCCCTACCCAGCCAGTATTTGTTCCATCTCCCCAATCAAACATTATTTCCAGAGAATCACCATCTGGATCACTGAAATAAGATTCAAAATGCAAACTCTCTCCCACTTCTCCTTCAGTTGGACCTTCTGGCTGAGTGGGCGTATCTGGAGGATTATTTTCTTCTCCATATATTGTAACAATCAACGGCTCACTCCAATCACTCTCCTCAAGGTAGGGCAAATCTCTTGCCTTTGCCTTAACTTCATATGTTCCCGGTTCATCCCATGCATGGAATGTCTGGAAAGGTGTGCCAGACGTGATTGGACCAAGCCATCCTGTATTGGTACCATCTCCCCAGTCAATTAAATATTCTAATGAATCACCATCTGGATCTGTTGTAACTGTATTGAAATACAAAGTCTCCTTAACTTTTCCTTTTGTTGGACCTTCTGGTTTAGAAGGCTTATTTGGTGGATTATTTTCTGTAACATATGTAACGTTTACATTATCCTCACCCATTGCTCCATATATGTTCTTAAACCTCACAATAATCAAGTTCCAT
>CAZHBO010000045.1:0-9488 GCA_964530745.1 uncultured Thermoplasmatales archaeon
TTTGTATACCTTCATCTGATGCTAATTTATTCGGCTCAGTACTGGAAATAACAGGTAATGCACCCAGAAGTAGCATCACCAGGACACATAAACTTGTTAATCTTTTCATTTTATCATCATATATTGAATATCATTACATCTATTTCATCTTCAGCTATATTTCCATCCATCCCATAAGCAACCACCTTCACTTCATGCTTTCCAAAAGCAAATTCATTCCATGTCCATGAATATGGGATGGCAGCGTCCACATATTTCAGTTCATCATCTATATAAAATTCCACCTTTTCCGCATTTGCGGATGCATTTGCCTCTACAGTTATTTTCCCAAGAATGATAGTTTCGCTAGCAGGCATTATCTCCCTGTCAAATAAATACATATAGCCATCCCTGGGTTTTACTATTCTTACATAAATGGAGGCATTTTTGTAATATGCTTTGAGGACATTTTCTGCTGGCTTTTTGTAGGGTGTATAATTATCATCATCTGCACCTCCTATACTTGGGTCAGGTTCCCACATCCACCAGTAAAAGCCATAGAACCATGGCTCATTGTAAAACATTCTAAATGCTGCCTCATAACAATCCGCCTGCTCCTGTAAATCTATCTTACCTTGCCTCCGCCAGTTCCATGGCTGCATGTTGCAACCGTCGATGCTTCTATAGCCAATTTCCGTAAAAACAATGGGCTTTCCTGTAAGATTGTGCATCTGCTCTATGTCTGGCTTCCATTTTTTCCATGCCTCCATAATTTCCTCCAACGTAGGATTATTTTTATCCGTTAATTCGAAATAAGCATCTATGCCAATAAAATCTAATGCCTGCCAGAAAGTGACATTCTGATAATTTGACCAATCAGCAGCATATGTCAATGCACCAGAAAAATTATTTCTCACATCTTTAATAATATCAAACCATTCTTCCCTTGCGGTTGTTTTAACAAGCTCGCAACCCACACAAAATTGCTCTACGCCGTGCTGCTCTGCTAGCCGAGCATAATGGCATATGAAATTCTTGTAACTATCGAACCATTCATTCCATTCTTCATCATCATCAAATTGTATCTCCCCACGCCATTCATCATTGTATAAATCAACATGGGGCTTGAGCATCACCTTCATGCCCAAAGAATGAATGGTCTCAATGGCATGCATTATGGATTCATCACTTGGCGTTGAATCTTTATCCGGCATTATCTGCGTGGAATGCTCGTCATCCTGATACCACGTTGTCACCAATGAAACCCATTCTGTACCTGTATCCTTTAAATTTTCAAGGGAGGCATCGGATTCTTCCGATAGAAAAGTGCTGTTCCACCATGCTCCATAGGAGAAACCCTTCTGAAATTTTATTTCTGCGGTGAAATTAAAATCGGAAAGACTTCCATTTATGAATGCTGCATACTCTTCGCCTGCTCCATCGCCAATATCATAAAACATCCATATTCCAATGTTGCCGCATCTGCAGGCGGAGAGCATGTTTTCTATATTATATCTCCATTCCTCTAAGGAGGATGCACCTTCATATCCCGTTACAAGCATCTGGTTATAATAAAGGCAGGAATAGGAAGCTATTTCTTCCTTATCATATGCCTCTGTTATGAATAAAACATCATATGGAAGATTGTAAAGATAAACACCCCTTACTCTTTCCGCATATTCCTCATCCAGCCATACGGCATATTTTTCCTTTATTTCATTGGGCAGAGAGCGGTAGAAATTGATAATATCTACAGCATTGCATCTGTATGTCCACCCATACCATATAGCAATTTTATAGGTGGTGTTCATGGAAGCGAGATATTGCATATCCTGAATGACAAGATTGTGCATCTTGCTTCCATTCTCAAGGTATGTATCCTCATCCCCATATTTTTCTCCAGGAAATATGGCATATATAATCTGCAATCCATTTTCTCGTGCAATTTCATTCATAGTTGCCATATTTTTGAAATATAACTGTGTATCTTCTGCTGGAATAATGAGAATAACATTATTGTAAATGGTAGCTATTATGCTGAAATCTTTCTCAATAGCTTCTCTGTCTTCCGAGATATTTTCATAAACATAATAGTATATCCTGTCCCCATATGTTTTTGTCCAGTAATCACTGCATTTTTCATATGGAAGAATATATACGATGGATTTAACAAATTCAGAAGATTTTAATGGATATGTATTTTCATTATGACTGTATATAGAAACACCAATGCCGTTACCAAGCATGAGAACAATTATGACTGTCGCTATTCTTTTCATCTTTCATCCAATATTGAATATTATAACACTTATGTTGTCTTCTGCTTTATTACCATCACCATAAGCTATAACCTTTATCTCATGATTGCCAATAGCTCTTTCATTCCAGAGCCATGAAAATGGTGCTTCGTTGTCAGTAAATTTTAGCTCATCATCAATGTAAAACTCAACTTTATCTATTCCATCTATAGCATATGCGGTTGTTTCTATCGTTATTTTTCCTATGATTATTGTCTCATCAGTGGGTAGTATTGCTCTATCAAAAATATAAAGAGCAGATTGAGGCTTTACAATCCTCACAGAGGCATTTTCGTTTATATTTTCAGTTAAAACAACAACATCATATATTTTAAGAGAGGGGACGGTCATGTTTATGTAATCTCCCTCGCATGACATCAAAACTGTCAAATTTTCTTTGCAATCTGGAGAGATGATATAGGCACCTTTAACATCAAAACTTGGCTTTTTAATCCTAATATTAATGTTCTCCTTTGGCACAACTCCATCATTCCATTTTGTGTAATCATAGTTCACCAAATGAATAACCACTCTTTTCTTTTCTGGCTGGTAATAGGGATATGCAATAATTTTCCTGTCAGCATTTTTAACATATAAAGGTGATTGCACATGCTTACTTACAACGCTCTCAATTTCTCTTCTCAAATCATCATCATAATTATGGAAATATTCATTTGCTACATCCTGCATGAATATGAAAGTTCCATTGCCATATTGCAATTCCCCTTCATCCTGTTCAAATCCTAGGGCTTGAGGATCAAAAATTGCCGCTATACCGCCCTGCTCCACATACTGAAATATAGTGTTTTTTTGTTTTTCTGTGATATTTATCACATTTGGAATGAAAATTAAATCATAGGGGGCGAGTTTTTCAATGGAAAGGCTTTCATTTATGTAAAATCCATCTCCATCAAAAATAACTCTATACGGCACATTTGACTCTGCCAAAGCTTGAGCTAAGCCAAGATAGCTGTCGCTTTTGTTCCTCATCCCCTCGCCATAGAGATAAAGTACTGCAACCGAGCTGTTTATTTCTCCCTCATACAAACCCCTGTGCTTTAGAACAAAATCATAAATGTTGGCACAACCCATCCAGTTTGTCTCTTTTCCCCATATTTTTACATACCAATTTACAAATGCTCCTCTATTGGCATATGCTTCGGCACATAAAATGGAGAGATAATTTTTGTATGAGTTAGTAGTATCTCCTGCTATATAAACTGCTTCACTTGCACCAAGCAAAGCCACTGCTGGAGAGCCTGTAGAAGCATAAGCAAGTTTTTCCCACGCCAGCCATTTAGCACGCGGCATCATAGGCAAATCATCATCAGCAAGAGCAGAATATTTATTTTCAAATGTGAAGAAGTCGAGCAAGCCAGCAAAATGCAAACCTTTGCTCCAGTAACCGCCGCCGCGAGGAGTTCCCAGAGCATAAGAATTTGCAGCAATGACAATTTGCTTTCCATTTTCCTCCGCATATTTTTTTAACTCCTGAATGAGCCGTTTCTTTGCGTTGAAGTTTCCAATTTCGAGAAATTTAAAGTATTCTTCATTTAGCTTGTCAGCTTTTATTCTTTCATTGTAGGTGAGATACATGGTCTCTGCTATCCTACTTTTTAAGTCATATGAAGAAATATTATCTATGCCAAAAATCTGCTGGAGCTGCTCATTACTGTATTTATTTGTCAGAAAATTTCTAAACTTATCAATTGTGCAGTTGCTGAATCCTGGAGCATTGAGCCAGTCAATATACTGAGAAGCCCACTGATACATTGGGATAAAGCTGCTGCCCTGAATTTCATCAAGCACAATCAAATCTGCTCCTGCATCTATGGCTTTCTTTCCATGCTCGATGCACCAGTCAATGAACTCGTCGTTTAAAGCATTCATCCAATATGAATCCGCTTCTTTATCCCAGTAGCAAAGTTTGCCATCTATACTGCGGCAAGCAAAATCCTCAAGCTTATCTCCCTGGAATGAGCGATGCCCCTGTGTAGTAAGAATGGTTGCGGGAACAAGCATGCCCTCGTCATGCTGTACTTTTACAAATTCCTCATCGCTTTCATAGCTACGTCCAGAAAGCAGGGATTCAATGTAACGACCAAAAGCAAAAGGTGATGTAAGGTTAGCAGCAAAAAATCCATTCCATAAGCCATTTACTGTAATATGAAATGCTTGTATATCATCCAGAGGCAAAGCAACCATATCATATACTTGGGGAGAGTTAAACCATGACTCATTATTTTTGACATGCGACAGAAAATTAGAGGTCACCAATTCGTGCGCACTTCCTGCAAATGACGTTGCCACCAAAATGGACAGTAACATTAGCGAGAGAATTTTCTTCATTTCATCCCATATTAAAAATCATTGCCTCTATTTTATCTTTTGCAATTTGTCCATCGCCATAAGCAGCTACTTCTATTTCGTGCCCACCTATTGTTCTTTCATCCCAGAGCCATGAATACGGAGCAATTTCGTCGGTATATTTTAATTCATCATCAACATAGAATTCAACTCTATTTCCGTTCGTATTTGCATCTATGGTTATTCCTCCGATGATTATTGCTTTATTTCCACCAATTGTCATTATTTCCCTGTCCATAAAATATAATTTTCCTTCTTCTGGCTTTGTTATTGAAACACGCAACTTACTTTCATTTGTTTCGTAAAGCAAAGTTGCTTGGATATCGAGCGGAAACGTGATTATACTATAGTTCCCATCTTTTTCAACATTTACATTTTTCCACTCATTCATGAAATCAAGCAATTTTGCATTTTCAAGCTTACCTTTTATCCTTATTGTTATTTGTTGTGGAATTGGAACAGCATTTCTATATCTTATTCCATTAAAATTCAAAATGCGAAGTATTTTTTCATTTCCTTTTTCATATGGTATTGCTATAACATTGCCATCAATTTCATATGGAATGGAAATGTTCGCTCTCAAAAACATTTCCATGAGTTCTCCTCTACAGTATTCTGCCTCATTTTTGTTGCTTTGATTAGCCCACGGCTGGGCAGCCCATATAAAATATCTTCCAAGGGGTGTTATCATAAAAATAGATTTTCCTTTACCATATTCATTTTCATAAATTTTTTCACCCTCTGCTGTTGCTCCAACTCCAAAAACATCCTTTAAAAGAAAATCATTCCGTCTTGCCCCATATTTTGTATATAGGGAAGTCTCATTTATGGCTATTATTGTGCCACCATCGGTCACATAATCCCTTATTTTCTCTGCTTGGCCTTCGTTCATGCAGGCAAAATCTGGCAGAATCACCATGTCAAAATTTGTTAGAGAGTCAAGTTCATCTTCCGTTATTACTTCAAAGGGAATATTTGATTCAATCAACATCATTAGGATGCCCATAAATTCATCATGGTATGCATATCCTTCCCAGCTTCCTCTATCTAAATAATCCAAGGTATGGCGTGAAAACACAACCGCAACGTTGACATCGCTCTCCCATCCATAAAAATATTCATCATGCCCATCAAGCCATTCAAAAAAATTATGCATAAATTGCTCATCAACTATACCTGCCATTCCTATATCGCCAGAAGTATAATAATTAAAGCCCATTGTTAAAACCAAAGCAGCATGAAATCGAGCCAAATTAACATTTCCATGCTGGACATAAGAAAGAAGCCATGATGCATCTTTGCCAGCACGCCGATCAAAATCATACCATTGTTTTAGCGTGGAAAGCATATGAAGCCATGTATAATACTGTACCTCATAAAATGGTCCACCATATTCATGCCCTACAGCATCACAAACATATGGCATTTTTGTAATGTCGCTTGCAACCTGCGTCGTATGCACGCTTCCATCTGAAGAAGTCTCGATAACAAGCTTGCAGTCAGGATTTCCTTCTTTTACTGCTTCATTGAAATCATTAACAAAGCCCAAAATTTGTTTATATCGCCATTCGACAAATTTCAGCCAAGTTTCATTGTGCCATTCTGGCTGAATTGGCGGATCTGGCAAATTTAATCCAGTGTCATTGTGAAATGCCGTCCTGCTTGCTTTGTCGACGCTGCTCCATTGATTCTGCCAAGCATCGCCGAAATCAAAACATAGATGGGGAACATCAAACCATATTGCATCTGCTCCTGCAGCTGCAATTTCTTTCGCCTCATTCATTATAATGTTGCGATATTCTTTGTTACTGGGGCTAAGCCATGTATCTTCATCTGTTTCATCAACCCAGAAAGGCATACCCGACATGCTGCCATAAAAAACAGCCTTTCTTCCATCTATGCCGACCTGGAGCCATTCTGGGTGGTCTGTATATGTGCTTCCCTTTCCGTCATCATCTTTACCATCTTTATTTAAATCGGAATCAGGCGTACCCATTTCGAGGGGAGCAAAATAAACCATGTATTTTATGCTTGGATAATGTGAATGAATATACTCCGCATGCTGTCTGAATTCCTCCAGCGATTCATTGAAATTCAAAATGCGACCCTGATATGTATCACTAAAGCCAGCCCAGTCAAGAATAACATTTGCTCCATTTTTCACCACCCTTTCAACCCCTTCTTCCCATGAAAGGTTGTAGCCGTAGGGAGTTGTGATGCGGGCATGAGAGAGCCAATCATCATTTATTTCATTGCTTGGGGAAAGTTTTGAGAAAGATGCAAGCAAAAAAATTAAAAGGATAAGGAGGGGTTTGAGAATTCGTGCTATTGAAATCATCTATAACCGCCTATTTTTAGACTTGGATCTCCAAGCAGAACCCATTGCTCAACTGTCTTCGCATGCCCTGCTTCCAAGTCAGTCATGTCAAAATTGTTAATGTAACTTGTAATAGCTTGTGCATGAGCATTTCCCAGAATAATCTGCTTCTCTTGCCCATATTGCCTGAAAAATTCAATTGTTATCCATGCATCCCCACCGCCAGTAGTGCATTCTTTACCAGGCATTCCATATCCTAAGCCAGTATTTCCTATGCTGGCAATGGAGCCACCATTCGGATTTCTTACCAATCTCCAGCTAAAGCACTCTGGCACAGGTTGACCATATGTCCACATATAATTATTCGGGAAAAATTTGAATAACAAATGCAAGGCATTTAGAAACGCGGGCACGGCTGATACATTAAATTGACTATTATGACATCCTCCTATTACTGCAACTGGAAGTTTTTCGCCATTTGATAGTGTGTCTATTGGGAACAAAGGAAGATTAAAGTAAGGGAACCATGGTCTTAAGGTAGTTACCCTCAAACCAGTTACGCTTCCATGTTGGCGGTTTCCTGGAACACCCGGATAATGGTCTGCCCATACATTTGGGCTCCCATGCCCCGACATAAACAAAAATCCACATCCCTCGTTGATGGCATTTATTACATCATCTTCTCCCGTAAATCTACCATTAGACGCCCATAAAATGTTTCTCTCAAATTCATCAGGCATGTAATATAATGCTCCTCCTCTTCCCAGCAATGGTTTTTCGCCAGTTGTCCACTCCCCCTCATAATACATTTCTGTGTTGTTTCTCCATTCGGAAAAAACAATATTTCCATTCTCATCTTTAATCCATACATGTATGCTGGTAACATTTCCATATGGCTTTGGATCATATGATTTTCCCCTGATGGTAAGAACTCCATCAACGTAACTAATATTCGCCCATGGATTGAAAGTATTCAAGTATGCCTCATTTTCTCCTGGAGAATAATGGTAATCGGTATTTCCAAGTACATCTCCTTCTGAAACAGACACTATCTCTGCTATTGGTGGAGCAGGATATCCATTCTGCAATGCTGGATTGAGATGATCGTCATGGTTGAATGTTAAACTAGTTTCCTTGCTTCTATCCAAAGTAACATTTATGATATCTACTGGTCCCTCTTCCCCTTCATCATTCACGCTTTGAGCATAAATTGTATATTTTCCATTTGGAAGATTCTTGATATCCCATTGAATATTTAAATCCTCCTGGTCTAGAAAACCATCTCCAGATATCACCGTCATTCTGTTAAACCATGAAGAATCGCATCCTTGCTCATAATTAATAATTTTGTCAACTACTGTTCTCACCTCTTCTATGTTTCTACATGCCAACCTGCCGACGGCAACATCAGGATATAAATCCAAATAAGTATCATTTTCCACACCCGGCTTATTCCATGCAGCAAAAATTCCATCATTGTTTGGATCCCAGTCTTCAAACAATCCTCCTTCCTTATAAACATCTGCATAATATAAATCGCTAAGCATTCCTGGATCATGGATTGATTCAGCCAATGGATATTTTGGATTATCATACAAATTTGTATACCTAACGGGAACATACCACCCGGTTGAGCCCTCATTTGGATTGTCTCTTGGTTTAGCCCAAAAAGATGATTTTAGACCCCCTACTAAGAGAACATATTTAATGCCCCATGTTTCTATTGCATCTTTAATGAAATATTTTATTTGTTCTGGTTTATCCCTGCCGTCATAGTTTTCATATATCTCTTCTGTTGTCTTTAATATAGTTTTGACTCCATAACTATTTTTATGCTCCACTAATCTTTGTAATTTATCTGAAAACTCAGAAGGAGCTATAATCACTAAATCATATGTACTTGTTTGTGGAATTTTTGTTTCTGGTTTCTCATAATTAATTTTAATGTCTGCGGATTTCATTATGTACATCTTATTCTCCGCAAGAGAATATCTTACGGGGAAGATGTGTATTGCTACATGGGTAACTCTTTTGCCAGTAGAATTTAATCCGCATCCTACTCTATATTCATACCACTTGGATGGATAAATAACTTCATTGAATCCTTTATTCTTATCTTGCACTTCATAATCATATCCCAATGGAACAAGATGTGGTGCGATGGGTATATTTTCTTTAATATCCTTTTCTTCCACTTTTCCTGGAGTTAAATTCACTCTAACATTTTTCGCGCCAAAAGGAATTTCAATGTGCTTGACTATCTGTGGCAAAATTGGTTTCTCTGGATTCATTAGATATGATGTTGCTTCCTTAAAATTTAAAGGAGAAAAAGAAACATTGATTTCCTTAATAAGCTGTTCATGAGTATCATTCAGTGCAACTTTCTGAACTCCTGTACCTGCACTCCCACTAACTATTAATATGCCAACCATTGCTAATATCACAATTTTCCTCATTTTATGCCTCCAATTTTAATTGATTCTTCCTATATATTATTTTTCATTATATGCTGTGTGCATAAGGCACAT
>CAZHBO010000045.1:9588-11323 GCA_964530745.1 uncultured Thermoplasmatales archaeon
AATTTGTTGGGAATCGCTCAAACATAATTTTTAAATAAAATGAGATGTATGAAATTGTAGAGGTGTAAATATGGCATTTCAAATTGAAAGTCCTGCTTTTGGCAATGGCGAGATGATACCAAAAAAATATACTTGTGATGGAGATGATATCTCACCGCCTTTAAAATGGAAGGATGTTCCAGAGGGAACAAAAAGCCTTGCCCTTATATGCGATGACCCAGATGCCCCTTTAATGACATGGGTACACTGGATTGTTTATAACATCCCTCCAGAAAAAAATGGATTGGAGGAAAACATTCCAAAAAAGGAAATTTTGGAAAAAGGAATGCAGGGAAAAAATAGCTGGGGGAAAATAGGCTATGGCGGACCATGCCCACCTGGAGCAAAACCGCACAGATATTTCTTTAAATTATATGCCTTAGATAGCATGTTGGACATCGAGCCAGGAATAAAGAAAAAGAAACTCATGAAAGAAATGGAAGGACATATATTGGCAAAGACAGAATTAATGGGGTTATATAAGAGATAAATTCCTCCCTTGCTACTTACCTTATTAAAAAATTAGTGGGAAGAATTGGATTGACGGATGGATTAATCGTCAACCTCAGTTCGAATATAATTTTTAGGAAAGATAAGGGAAAGAAAAATATTTGGGGCCAGATAAAGTAAGCCCTGAAATCATGTACACCTAGGCGGCAAAACCATTTTGCAAATCCAAAATAGTAAAAATCATATATAGGAGTATGTATAAGAATATGGAGATGCCTGTGCCTGATAAAATATTCTTCAAAAACGACCTTCTAAAAATCATAAACGATGATGTTTTAGTTACACAAGGAATTTCTAATGATAGCATAGACTTAATTGTAACTTCTCCACCTTACAATGTAGACATAAAATACAATTCACATAATGATAAACTCTCCTATGATGAATATTTAGAATTCAGTAAAAAATGGTTATCACGCTGTTTTAACTGGCTTAAGGCAGATGGTAGACTATGCCTAAATATCCCATTGGACAAAAACAAAGGAGGACAACAGAGTGTAGGGGCAGATTTAACAGTAATTGCTAAACAAATAGGTTTCAAATACCACTCCACAATAATATGGAATGAAGGAAATATTTCAAGAAGGACGGCATGGGGGTCTTGGCTTTCTGCTTCAGCACCCTATGTTATTGCTCCAGTAGAATTGATTGTTGTATTATACAAGAAAAGATGGAAAAAAACAAGTGGCAGTATGAAATCTGATATAAGCAGGAAAGATTTCATGGAGTGGACAAATGGGTTGTGGAGTTTCTCGGGAGAGAGTAAGAAGAAAATTGGACATCCTGCACCATTTCCAGTTGAATTGCCACGAAGATGTATAAAGTTATTTAGTTTTATTGGAGATACTGTATTGGATCCTTTTATGGGTAGTGGGAGTACTTTAATTGCTGCTTACCTAAACAACAGAAGAGCAATAGGCATTGAAATTGATAAAAGCTACTGTGAGCTTGCAGTAAAAAGATTGATTTCAGAAGCAAAAATAAAGGAGAAAAGACTATTTGAGGTGATATAGGACATGGGGGACACCATAAGTGGACTTATTATGAAATATTTTATGAAACATCCCAACAAAGATATTCCTCATGGTCCTGTTGTAGACTGGGTAACAAAACAATGGTTAAAAAACCATGACACTCCACCACGAGATCCATGGAGAGCGATAAGAAAATTGCATCAAGAAGGAAA
>CAZHBO010000046.1:0-11234 GCA_964530745.1 uncultured Thermoplasmatales archaeon
AAAATTGAGGAAATGGGAAAAATTTTATAAGCATCTAATTATTAACATACTGGAGGCGAAAAAATGCAAAAGGCAGTAATATGTTTGTTTGTAGCAACACTTTTTTTAATGCCAATAACAGCAGTGAAAGATGGAACAATAACTTCTGGGGAAAATAAGGTAAAAATCGATAGCCCTCCTGCACCAAATGCTGTATGTAATGGAGGGGATGAGCCAGAAATAACTGATGCTGAAGGTGACACATTGTTTGACTACATAGATGTGCTCTGGGCATCGTTTTATGAAGACCCAAATGAGTCTGATTATCTTTACATAGAGTTAAAAATTGCAAACTTAAAAGATAGAATAGGATGTGTGTATGCAATACATTGGTATTACAATGGCACACACTATGTTGCGGGCTTGCGTAATGGAATTTTAATTCCATTGAAGATTTTTAAGCAGTGGTTCTGTGCTCATTATGAAGGAGGAAGACCTGTGAATAATGCATGGAATGATTCTTTGTGCGATGGTTATTTTGACTTGGAGGATAGCATAATAAGATGGAAAATTCATAAAAGTTGCATTGGAGATCCAAAACCAGGAGATGTGCTCACCAATTCATATGTATTCACGGCTCAAAGAATATCGGCAATGGGTTTTATACCTTTTGGACGTCTTTTTGCATCCTTCAGTGATGCAACTCCGGATGGCAAGGATTACATAGTACAATATTAGCCTTTTCTCCCTTTCTTGATTGGTCATGGTTGGTCATAATACAATTTTATAAATGATTATTTCTATACATATTATGCATCTCCTGCTTGGCATAGGAAATGAAATGAATGGAGACGACGCCATTGGAATATGGGTAGCCCGTAACTTTTCATGCAATGGGTGGATCTCCATTGACTGTGCAACTGTTCCAGAAAATAGTATGGGTGAAATAAAAAAGCATAATGCAAAAAAAATTGTATTGGTAGATGCTGCAGATATGGGTTTAAATCCAGGAGAGATGCGCATCATTCCAAAGAAAAAAATTGGTTCAGCAAGCTTTTCCACTCACTCCGTCCCTCTCTCTGTGTTCATTTCCCATTTAGAGGAAATGGGTGTAAAGGACATAATTTTAATTGGAATTCAGCCAAAGAGTCTATATGGAGAGATGAGTAATGAAGTAAAGAAGGCAGGAGAGAAATTAATTAAAATGCTAAAAGAAGGAAAAATTGAAGAAATAGAGGAAATAGAGTAATTTATCTCTATAAATTAAAAAAATGTAGGGTAAATTTTCAGATTCAAAACTTTTCTATTGGAAACAATACAAAAATTATCGCTGTAGATATAATTAAAATTAGAAACGCTAAGCCATAGTAGCGCATTTTTAGCGAGGATGTTTTTGAGGAGAATGGACGATAAAACAAAAGCATGTTCCATATGCTTCCCCAGAAAGCCCCGCTTATTGCACCCGCAAAGTAAAGAGCAAATCTGCTTTCATTGATAACAAAGGCTAAAATGACATAGGTGACCAAAAAAGCCAGCCATATGGAAATAGCTATTTTCATTCCCACCTTTAATAAAGAAAAGTCATGTTTTGGTTCCTTAATGACTTTTTCGTCAGTGCCAACATCAAACATGTTGAAGCCATTACTCATATTCTATCTTTTTATAACCAAACTTCCATATATTATTGTCGAAAAATTTCGCAAAAGGGTTTATTGGGAAAGTAGTTACATTTTTGTGGGAAAAAAGTTTGAATGCCAAAAGTGCGGAAGCAGGAAATTAATCATAATTTTGAAAGTTCCGTGGTCAACAGATGGACTTATGCCAAAGCAACAGATATATCTAAAATGTGAGGATTGTGGGTATGAAATGCCCCTTTAATTAGCAAAAGTTATTATAAAGACATACTTTCCAATTCATGCC
Organism: uncultured Thermoplasmatales archaeon; assembly: GCA_964530745.1. Classification (GTDB taxonomy): domain Archaea; phylum Thermoplasmatota; class E2; order UBA202; family DSCA01; genus CAZHBO01. The sequence continues at coordinate 1,900 of CAZHBO010000046.1, forward strand.
CGAATTTTGTGGAAGAACACATGGAATACAGAAAGCACCCATTCAGGAACTTTTAATGGAAGCAAAAATTCCTGAAGATGTTATTTCATTGGGACAAGGCGTGCCATTCTTTGGTCCTCCAGAGGAGGCAATATCAGCTGCTTCTGATGCTTTAAATGAAGGCTATGGCTATACTGAAGATATTGGAACTTTTGGATTGAGGAAAGCAATTGCTAAAAAACTTCTTCGGCAAAATCATATTCATGCAGATCCTGAGAGAAACATAATGGTTACTGCAGGAGGAAATCAGGCGTTTATTAATGCATTGATGGCAATTACAAACATAGGTGATGATGTAGTTATTCTATCTCCTTACTATTTCAACCATTTTATGGCAATTAAACTTGTTGGATGCAATCCAATTGTGGTTGAAACAGATGAAAATTATTTGCCTCAGATTGAAGAAATATTTGAGGCTGTAACGCCGCATACAAAGGCTATTGTTACCATTTCTCCAAACAATCCAACAGGAGCAGTTTATTCCAAACATGTTTTGGAGGAGATAAACAAATTTTGCTCGGATATGAACATATATCACATATCAGATGAAGTTTATGAACAATTTGTTTTTAAGGGGATTCATCAAAGCCCTGCATCATTTGATAAAAATATTGAGCATACCATATCCATCTTTTCCTTCTCAAAATCATTTGGAATGCCGGGTTATAGAATAGGATATGTCGTCTTTCCCTCCCATCTCTATAACGAAATACTAAAAGTGCAGGATACAATCGGTATATGCGCCCCTACCATCTCACAATATGCTGCTGAGGCAGTCCTCAATTCATGTCCTTCCTATGCAAAATCCTTTCTTCCAGCAATGGAGAAAGTTCGAAATGTCTTCATAGAAGGCATGGATATGGAATGCATAAACATGCCTGTCACCCATGGAAGTTTTTATTTTTTCATCAAACTTCATACCAATAAGCCGTCCTGGGAAATAGCAAAAGTTTTAATTGAAAAATATGGCGTTATTACCATACCTGGAAATGTATTCGGCTCCTCCTACCCATCCATTCGCATTTCATATGGAAATTTGGACGAGGAACAAGCAGAGGAAGGAGTGAAAAGGCTTGCAAAAGGATTAAAAAAAATTTTGAAATGAAATTTATATATGAAACTATGATATACATTTCATGAAAGTTCTTGTTGTTGGTGGTGGAGCAAGAGAGCATGCCATATGCGATGCCGTTGTAAGGAGTGAGGGAGAATTATACGCCGTCATGAAAAACATAAATCCTGGGATAAAAAGACTTGCAAAAGATTTTTTGTTGAGCGATGAGAAGGACATTGAAAAAGTAAAAAAATATGCTAAAGAAAAGAGCATAGAACTTGCTATAATAGGACCAGAGGCTCCAGAAGAAGCAGGACTTACAAATGCTCTGGAAAAGGAAGGCATAAGGGTTGCATCACCAACAAAAGAAGCAGCAGAGATAGAAACAAATAAGGAATTTATGCGCAATCTTATGAAAAAGTATGACATAAGAGGGGGTGTGAAATGTCAGGCATTCTCAAATGTCGAGATGGCAAAGGAATTCATTGAGATGATGGAAGGAGAGGTTGCAATAAAACCCCTCGGATTAACTGGCGGGAAGGGAGTAAAGGTTGCAGGCGATCATTTTAGAAGTATTGACGAGGCAGTCGATTATGCAAAGGAAGTAATAAACAAAAAAATAGGAGGAGATGCAAGAGTGCTCATAGAAGAAAAAATTGTTGGAGAAGAATTTACCATCCAAGCTTTCTGTGATGGAAAAACAATCATTCCCACTCCTGCTGTTCAGGATCATAAAAGGCTTTTAGAAGGAGATGAAGGTCCAAATACAGGAGGTATGGGTTCTTATTCCCATGCTAGTGGTATACTCCCTTTCATGGAGAGAGATGATTATGAAGAGGCATCAGCGATTCTTCAGCGAGTTGTAGATGCCCTTGCAAGAGAAGGGAGAAAATACAAAGGTATAATTTATGGACAGTTTATGCTTACAAATGAAGGACCAAAAATCGTGGAAATCAATGCAAGGTGGGGTGACCCAGAGGCAATGAATGTTTTACCTTTATTAAAAACGAACTTTATTGAAATATGCCTTTCCATGATTGATGGAAGCATAAGCAGAAAAAAAATTGATTTTGAACGCAAAAGTACTGTATGCAAATATGTTGTGCCCGAGGGATATGGAATAAAGCCTCTCTATGGGAAAAAAATTTTTGTGGATGAAGAAGGAATTAAAAAAACGGGAAGCAAGTTGTTTTATGCATCTGTTAACGAAAAAGATGGAGAAATATATACCACCACTTCTCGCTCCCTAGCCGTTTTAGGAATATCAAACGAAATAAAGGAAGCAGAGGAAATTTGTGAAGAAGCCCTGAATTATGTGAAAGGAGACCACATCTACATTAGACATGATATTGGCAAAGAGGAATTAATACAAAAAAGGATAGAGCATATGCATCAATTGCGCGGATAAGATGATTTTTGTTTATATGATTGGGACGGCAGGCTCCGGAAAGAGTACATTAACGGGAGCGTTTCAGGAATGGTGCAACCGCCATGGATATGATGCCATTGCCATAAATCTCGATCCTGGAGCCCTCCACCTTCCTTATGAGCCAGAGGTGGACGTCAGGGAATGGATTTCATTGAATGAGGTGATGAAGGAATATAACCTGGGTCCAAATGGTGCTCAAGTTGTGTGTGCAGATATGCTTGCGCTAAATGCAAAAGAGCTAGAGGAGAGGATAAGTGAATATCGTGCAGACTATGTTTTGCTGGATACTCCTGGACAGCTTGAATTATTCGTTTTTAGGAGTACGGGAAAGGTAATTGTTGAACAGCTGAATAAAGAAAATTCGCTGCTTGTCTTCATAATTGACCCTTCCCTTGCTACCACTCCAACAAATTTCATCTCTCAGCTCATGCTTTCTGCTACAACCCAGTTCCGCCTGATGATTCCACTGGTAAATGTTTTGAGCAAAATAGATATTGTTGATGAAAAAGCCTTGGAAATGATGCTGAAGTGGGGAAAAGAACCAGAGAAGTTATATGATGAGATGATGATGCATTCATCGATGCAGTATCAATTTAGTGAGGGAATATTGTCTATCCTTAAAGAAATGGAAGCCCATACAAGTTTGATTCCAATATCAAGCGAGACTTTAGAAGGGATGGAAGATTTGTATACAGCGCTCCAAAATATATTCATGGGTGGAGAAGATTTGGAAAGGAAATAATTTCATTCAAAAAACTTTTAATGGTGATACCATTGCAACCTCATGAAAAAAGATTTGATTTCCATATTGGATGTAAAGAATGCCATCCATGATTTAATAGATGATGCTATTCGCATGAAAAAAAATGGGGCTGATGAAGCCCTTAGAAAAAAAGTTCTTGCAATGATTTTTGAGAAGTCAAGCACTAGGACAAGGGTTTCTTTCGAAGTTGCAATGCAAAAACTAGGTGGTCATGCAATTTTTTTGGGAAAAAATGATATACAGCTTGGTAGAGGGGAAACAATAGAGGATACTGCTTTAGTTCTTTCCAGATACGTTGATTGCATCATGTATAGGGCATACAGCCATAATGATGTTGTGGAATTAGCAAAACATGCTACTGTGCCTGTAATTAATGGCTTAGATGATGAGGAACATCCATGCCAAGTAATCGCCGATTTAATGACAATAAAAGAATTTAAGGGTAAGTTGGAAGGGTTACATGCTGTTTATTTTGGAGATGGAGATAACAACATGGCTCATTCTTTATTACTGGGATGCACCATGGTAGGAATGAATGTTAAAATCGTGTCTCCAAAAAAATACTGGCCTTCTGATATGTACACAAAAAAGGCAAGAGAAATGGGAAGAGTTGAGATAACAGAAATGGAAGAAAATGTTGCAAAGGATGCTGATGTTATCATCACAGACACATGGATTTCTATGGGTGATGAGGCAGAAAAAGAGACAAGGCTGAGAGAATTTGAAGGTTATACTGTCAATGAAAGTATAATGAGACAGGCAAAAGATAATGCAATATTTTTACATTGTCTGCCAGCTTATTATGGAAAGGAAGTAACAAAGGAGGTTGCACATGGAAAACAGTCTGTAATTTTTGATGAAGCGGAAAATAGAATGTGGGCACAGATGGCAATACTTAAATGGTTGTTAAAATAGTCTTCCAACTTTCTCTATCTCTGCCCTACTCACGCCTTCTATTCCAGAAATTTTTTCTATAAGCTCATCGGGGCTTTCATCTTTCATTATCATTTCAACAAGCAATGCCTTTAGTCCAAATGCAATTGGAGTAACATCAGTTTTAGTAATTTTTATACCCTCTGGTACAACTTCCTTTACCTTTTCTTTCAGCTTCTCCAAATCTATTTCCATTCCTTCTGGCATTATTTTTACAACTATTCCTACTTCACCCATTTTATCACCTAAGGTCCAATGAATCCGCATTCAGGACACTCATAAGGAGCAGATTTTTCTCTGCAACTCCTGCATCTCTTTATTATTGTCTTGCACTCCGGGCATGGAAAGGCAACGCATCCTTCATCAACGAGCCCTTGTCCGCATGATATACATCTACCTTCCATCATTGCCACGTTATGCACATCTCCCATTTAAATCTTATCTTGCAATTCTCGCTCATAAAACTTTTAATAAATTATTGTATTCTAATAAGGGGTTAGAAAATGCCGGTTGTACATGTAAATGTCTGGGAAAATTTTGGAGAAGAGAGAATCAAAACTGTAATTAAGAAAATCACAAATGTATTTGTTGAATTGGGCATTCCTGAGCATGCTGTAGAAGTAATAGTAAATGAGATTCCAAAATCCCATTGGGGAATTGGTGGAATACCTGCCTCAGAAAAAATGAAGTGAGTAAGGTGGAAAACCGATTCTTCATGCAAAAATATTAAAGCAGGCTGATGATATATTTTTGTGATGAGCGAACCCTTCCTGAAAACCCTTTCTTTTTCAAAAAGAAAGGGTTTCATGATGAGGATCTTGAGTGCTGAATAATGCTCATCACTCTATTTTCTCTTTCAGTTTTTGAATAAGCTTGACGGGAGTGGGATTTACCTCATTAAGCAATGCAAGATAATTGCTTACATAATCACCTAAGTAAAGGATATGAACCACCTGTTCCAATTTATTTTCTCCTTCTGCAAAAATTTCGATCACATTTGCTTTTTTACTGTAAACTTCTTTCATAAAATCAAATCTTTTTTTTATTTTTTTCTCCTCATTTCTATTGCGCAAAAAAATGCAAGTGAAATTTTTTATCTTGCCCTCCCATGCCATGATTTCATTATGATTCGCTTCTGGTATGCAAAAATTGAAAGCCATCATCTTTGCATTTTCATTGATTTGCTGACGCCATCTTCTTGCAAGAGGAGATAAAAAGTCCGAGGCATATATAACAGGAATCCCTTTTATTTTCATCGCTATTTTCTTTGCCTCATTGTTTTCTACTTCTTTTTTTATTCTTTCCCTCATCGTCTTTGCTTTTTTTACTACGCTTCTCATATCATGTTTTTTTAATATTCCAAGCCTTTCTAAGGCAATTATTAAAGGAAAAAGTAAATATGCTATAGCTGCTCTTGGTTGCATATTTTGAGGAATTTTTATGTGACAGCCCTTCGCCATCTCTTCCAATTTTCCACCAGATGAGATGGATATAATTGAGCATTTTCTTTTTAATGCCTGAGAAAAGCAGGAAAGCGTTTCCTCCGTATTTCCGCTATAACTAATGGCAATGAATAGCGTATTTTCATCAACAAATGATGGTAAGGAATAGTCTTTATTAACAAAAATTGGCAAATTACATTCATCTTTAGCAAGGAATGAAATGATTTCCCCAGCTATTGCAGAGCCCCCCATACCAGCAATTACAACGTTTCTCCCTTTGAAAGTAAAATTTATGTCTGCACTTTTTCCAATTTTAATTGCCTCCTCAATCTGCTCTGGAAATTTTTCAATGACGTCAAGCATTCCTTCCCTATCCACCTTTTTCATTTCATTTATGTCGTCCAAATCCAATGCATCACCTTTCCTTAATTTATTTTTTGTTTATTAATACTTGCTATTTTGCCCCAAAAAATGATGAAAGAGCATATATGATGCTGAAAATGTGCGGTTGTATCTGAGTAATTCCAATAGCATTTGAAGATTTGTTACAAAATCCAAAAATGCTGGAAAAATGAGTTGAAAATTTTTCATCGATTTAATATATTTGCTAACAAATTGTAAACTATTGGTATAAAAAGTTTTTATATCGATAATAAATTATACGTTGACAAAGATGGGTAAAAAATGGTACCAGCATCTTACTTCACTCATTATAATAATCATCATTATCGATGGTAACCTCTTACCAACAAAGGGACATATAGAAGATTCATTAAAAATTGATAACCAAAAAATTTCTGCTGATGAGAAAGAATTAAATAATTGTGCCAAAACCCCAAATAAATCTCGTGATTCACCATCTGCCAAGATACTAACTTCTAAAAAAACAAATAAGCCATTAAACATTTCTGCTGTGAATGAAGTATCTCCTCCATCTCCGCCAACTAAGCAATCTGCAAAGGCGTATACAAAAATTGACATCTTGCTCTCTGGAACAAATGGAAATGGCAGAATTACCTTTCCACTCACTCAAACAACAGATTCAAATGGGGATATTATTTGGAGTAATGAAACACTATATGGGATCTTGACCGTGCGTAATAACGGCATCCAACAAATTAACCTATCATGGGTAAAGAGCATTGGAGCAATAACTACATTTATAAGATACTCTACAAGCGATCCTGGAGCCTGGACAACAACAACTGGCAACTTGCTCTATAACGGAACTGGAACATCATGCATTCATCAAAACATAGTTGCTGGACAAACTTACTACTACGCATTCTGGAGTTGGAATCTCTCTGGATATTCAAATACGTATGTGGTTGCTTCTGCAACAGCGGAAGATGCATCTTTAACAAATTTAACCATTCATATTGAAGATGTTGGAAATGGAACAGCATTAATTCCCAAAGAAAACTTTACATTGTATGGAAATGCAAGTGGAGACTATACATTATTAGGAACTTTTAATGCAACAACAGGGGATATTCAATTGACGGACACTTATGAGGGATTACCATTAAAAATAGGTGATTCCCTTTATTTCAAATTTAAAACGTTCGTAGGTGCTAAAACCAAACCAGATGGCGTATATTATGATGGCAATTCCCAAGCATTAAATTGTTATGTGACTGCACAAGGGGTAAACACCAATACACAATTTATCGTTTGGTATACATCAGATATTCAAGGTGACTATGGAAATCCGAGTATGGGATTGGAGAAAGCGCTAAATGATCTAGAAAGTAATGATATTCCGTGGGACATACACATTACCTTGGGTGATATTGTAGAAAATTGGGAAGGAAATTGTGGGGTTATGTTACAAGATGTAGAGAACATATTTCATAAATATCTCCACAATGTCACTTATGGTGGAAGAACTCATAATCGTTCTGATGTATATTTTGTTTTGGGCAATCATGATACCGCAAAAGAAACAACCTCTGGCTGGCATTATCATGATGATTATTATCAACCTAACTGGGGAGATGGAACAAACTTTTGGAATCCTTACGATTGGGCTGAATGGCATCCTGGAGATGAGAATAATTGGCGAAGATTCCCAATAAATCTAACTGATAGTGACTACGATGGAATAAATGATGACAACCCAGCAAGTGATAATCCTAGTGATGCTGGTGGCAATGATAGATATGTATATGGCGTAGAAAACTACACTTTTGATGTTGGTAATCTAAAATTCATTTGTTTGTCAATGCCTCCAGAGAATCAGCAATTTCCTAATGCCTCATTAAACTGGATGGAGAAAATTATTGACAACAACCCAAATAAAATGATTATCATAAATATGCATTATCGCCTCGATAATCGCTCAGCAAATCCAAGATTAGTTGATGACGGTTCATGGAATGGAAAACCATTTGGTAAATATTGTGATGCTAGAAAATATGGGTATGCAAGAGAAAGCCATCCTGCTTATATTGAAACATTAAATAAAGTAATTGCAAAACCAAATGTCATTATGTGGTGTGGTGGGCATCTGCATGGCTTTCCATCATACTGGGACAATTATGACCATAGAAATCATTCAATGGTTTTTATTGAAAATACATCTGCAACAGGAATACAAAGCGTCGTAAATGGAACATATCCTCCTCATAATGTGACTCATATCAATTTTGCCTCCCTTACAAGGCAATCATCGGACATCAATCACCCAATAGTCTGGAGTGGTTTTTTAATTTTTACAAATGGTAGGAGAGAAGTTAAGGTAAGGGCAAGAATACACATGAACTGGTTATGTGACAAAAATAACTGGTATCAGCAGCCCAATGGGCTGGACTACCCTAATGAACATGCCGGCACATGGGGAAATCTATCAATGACGGTTCAAAGGAATGCTGAGGATTTACAAGGGACTTTTATGGGCTTATCCCGAGAGCACACTTTTTATCTTCCAAAGCCTTTTTCATTTAAGTCATCCTCCCAACCACCATACACAGATACAGAATTTTTTGGTATTTCTATTCCAGTTGATTATATGGCCCCCCCTATAAATCATCCACCTACAATCCAACTCAACTCTCCCTTAAATAACTCTGTTGAGAGTAATGTCAACGTAACTTTAAATGCAACAATTTTAGATCCTGATGGTGACTTGATGAATTTAACTTGGGAGTGGTATAATACATCATCTAGTGCATGGGAAAGTTGGGGAGTGAATGTATCATTAAACAATGGTACGTATACGTTCTTGGTCATAGATTTGATACATAATACGACATATAAATGGAGAGGTAATGTAACTGACGGAAAAAGTTATACCCTCTCAGAATGGAGAAATTTTACAATAATAACGGCAAATATAAATCAAGCACCAATTGTTAATTTCACATACTTGGCAAATGACTTGGCAGTCACCTTTATAGATAACTCTATTGATGTAGATGGAATCCTCGTCAACTGGACGTGGGATTTCGGAGACGGAAATAAAAGCTATGAGCGAAACGTAACATACCAATATTCACATGGTGGCACTTATAATGTCACTTTAACTGTAACAGACAATGACGGAGCGACAGATAGCATAACAAAAACAATAGGAATCTGGGCATACAAAAAACCAATAAACCTCTGGGTTTCATCTGGTGAAACACCTTCATATTATCAAGTTTTGTTAAATATTAGTTACAATGCTTCAATGAA
>CAZHBO010000047.1:0-11117 GCA_964530745.1 uncultured Thermoplasmatales archaeon
TAGACTTAAGCCACCAATAAAGCAAGGTTCTGTGTAGATTCCGCAATAGACAAACAATAAAGTTTTTAAATGCATTTTATATACCTACCCACACGATTTTAGGGGTGTAAGGTGGATTATACTCGGTTTGAGAAGGCAAGAATAATCGGTGCTAGAGCATTACAAATTTCGATGGGTGCTCCCTTACTCATAAAACCACCGAAAGGGTGCACTGATCCAGTCGAATTAGCCCTCTCTGAATTTAATAAAAAAGTTATACCCATAACAGTAAGGAAGAGAGGAAGATTTATAAAAGGACCTGTCGTATAGGTGGGATAATGGAAGAAAGTAAATTGCTTGTACCAGAAGAAATGTACATTTCCAGTGGCGTTGAAATTGGTACACAACAAAAAACAGCACATATGGAACCATTTATAGCAAAAGTAAGGAATGATGGACTTTACCTTTTAAATATAGAAGAAAGCGATCGCCGCATTAGAATAGCTGGTAAATTACTGTCACATTATGAGCCATCCAAAATTCTTGCTGTTGCTGTCCGCCAATATGCCCAAAAGCCGATAACAAAGCTGGCAGAGCTTACCGGAATCAATTCCGCCCCTGGTAGATTTTTGCCGGGAACGCTGACAAACCCATTATCAGATAAATTCCTGGAGCCCGAGATAATTCTTATTAACGACCCTGTTGGAGACCATCAAGCCCTCAAGGAGGCAGTAAAAGTAGGCATTCCTGTTGTTGCTCTCTGTGATACAAATAATGAAACAAAATATGTTGATTGGATTATTCCTGTCAATAACAAAGGGCGCAAATCACTTGCCCTCGTCTATTGGCTTCTTGCAAGGGAGATATTGAAAAATAGAGGAGAAATAAAAAGCGATGAAGAATTTGATGTTCCAGTAGAAGATTTTGAGGCAGAATTATAATTATTATTTTATTCCTTTTATGATTTCCTTTACGCTTTCAACATTTTTCTCCAGTAGTGTTCCTGTTACAATGACATCTGCTCCTGCTTGAATTTTTTGTTTGGCGGTTTCTGCATCTCTTATTCCACCTCCAATAATGAGTGGGATGGATATCTCCTTTCTAACTGCTTTAATCATTTCATTTGATATTGGCTGTTGAGGATTTGAGCCAGCATCCATGTATAAACAATGCATTCCTGTATATTCTGTATAGAGGGCATATTTTACTGCTTTTTCGATATCATCATTGCCCACTTTATCCAGTATTGTTTTTTTCTCCACAGTTGTTGGAATGGAAGAGGTGCTAACAATTAGATAGCCAGTTGGTATCGGTTTAATCCCCAACTCTTTAACAATAATTGCCCCTTCTAACTGTTCCCCAAACTTATGCCTATAATCCTTAGAGTTGAGCAGCATCATGAAAAAAAGGTAATCTGCATTGTCCACCAAGAATTTTCCTGAATTTGGAAAAAGAATGACTGGGATGCTAACCTTTTTTTTAATTTCTACAACTGTTTCATAAACCATTTTACGAGAGCTTACAGTAGTGCCTCCCACCATTATCGCATTTGTTCCATATGATTGGCATATCCTTGCCTTTTCCCCTGCTTCTTCTGGAGATTGCTTATCAGGGTCTATCAACGAAAAATGGAGCTTTTTTTGTTTTTTTAGCCATTCATTAATCACACTCATTTTCCCTCAATTGTATAAACCCTGCTTTTTAAATATTTTTGTTTACATCCATTTATCCAGTCCATACTGCTCTCCCATGCGTAAATCAGATAAGCCAAACGCTCCTTGGATGAAATTTTTAATCATTTCCCTATACCAATCCATATCCAACTCGTCTCTGCTTTTTAAAAGCTCTAGGGGATACATGTAATGGATTGGCTTCACCCCACTCTTTGTCGGATTTTTTATTCCTGGGAGAGGCTTCTTTGTTATAACAAATTTGAATTTTCTCCTTGTTCTTATCTTTCCCATTAATTTTTCCAAGGCTGCTGCCCTCTCTCCATAAACAGAAGGGCTTCCATTCATATTTGGTTTGTAACTGTGAGGAGGCTGAACAGATTGTACAAGTGTAAAGGCATCCATGTCAAATTTTTCTATGTCTAGGGAAGAAACTTTTGCTGTTGTAATGTTTTTTATTGATTTTTTAACCCTTTCTCTAGCTTCCTCCTCATCTTCCCAATGACCGTTTTCTTTTAGAACATTTATCATGATGTCCTTCAACACTATTCTTGCAATATCAGGCTTATCACTTCCTTTAAAATTATTTCCCTTTGTAGTCATTATTATCTTTCCATCCACAACATCAAAAATGAGGTAATTTTTATGCTTTACAAAAATCATTGCATCATGCCTTTCTGCCTCCAGCTCAAATTTTTCATATCTTAACTCCTCCCTCCATTTTTCATTGCAAAACTCAATTGCCTCTAGAACCTCACCGGGGGGTGTAATCCAATTTTCCTTGCATTCAATGTTCAGCGCTTTTGCCAATGCAGGAGGGGCAGAGCGAGAGCATGCAACATAAATTCCATCTGTATCACCATAAACAACTCTAACACCTTTTTTTTGTAAAATGGCTAAGGTTTCACTAAGAATTTGTTGCCCTTTTGTTGTAATAAGCGAAGCGCCCCATAAATTGAATTGTCTGCATGAAACTTTTGGCGCAGAAAGGATGCCATGTGTCCCAGCATTCCTTGCCCCTTTTAAAGATTGATAAATCATGGCAAGCCTTTTCTTTTCCTCTCCCTCCTTCTCCTTCATTTCCCTTTTTATTTTTTCAATAAATTTCATCAAACCTACCATGGCACGATTTACAACGCCCGCCTCTTTTGCTATTTTCACTCCAATCATCATTCCTTTATCAACAAATTCATCCCTTACTTCTTTTTCTTGAATTCCTTTCTCAAGGAACTTCTCCGGCACTTTTTTCAGCCATACCCACTCATCTGGCTCTTCTTCCTTTGCAAGCCTTACTGTATCTGCGCCTGCATTTATTGCCCTCAAAATTGTTGGATACATTGCCCCCACATCTGCTACAATGACATGATACCAAGGAATGAAATGGGAGTTTGCATCTCTATCCGGCTTTATTGTCATCCCGCCTGGAAAATGATATGCTATATCTTTGGAATGAGGGTCATAAATTAAATATGGGTATTCAACCCAATCAGGCATTTCTTCACCATACTTTGCAACCCTTGTAATTTCCTTTCCTGCTCCTTTTCTAACGCTTTCTGCAATTTCTTCCTTTGTTTTTCCATATTTTTCTATTTGTGCAGCGATGCTTAATGCTCGACATGTTGGGGGCATTATCTTTTTGCACTTGCTTGCCCTAATCATCGCCATATAATCCCACATTTTTGTTGCTCCAGAAGGAAGGAGGAGTTCAAAAGGCATTCCAGTTGTAAAAGCAAGAGGCAAAGCTTGCTGCAAAAGATAAAAAGTGATTGCAACTTCCTCTTTTATATCCTGGCGGTTATAGAGCAATGTTCTATCATCTATTGCCATTTCTTCTGGTGAGAGATGAAGTCTTCCCTCTATATTTACATCTAAAAATCTCGCTACTCCATCAAGACTGTAATCATCCAATGCATAAAATTTACGGGCAGCTTGGTAGGTATCGAAGCTTGAGGGATAAAAAATGGCTACATCGCTTGGAGTCCCAAAATGAAATGACTGATCTCTCCTGGCATAGCTTTCCAAAAAAGATTGGAATCGCTTTTTTTCATCATTGGATAATATTGAAGAGCTTAGTAAATACTGAATCCTTTGATATATCTGAAGGTTATCGAAGCCGATGATATTGTGACCTGCTATGATATCACAATTTTTTAAAATATCTAGGAATGAAAGTAAATTCTTTATCTCCTCTCCCTCATTCTGAGCGACCAATTGAGGTATTTCTCCTTCAATGCTATCAGGAAAATCAATGAATTGAAAGAAAAAATCCTCCTCTTCAAGGTTTTGTTTAGAAGCAAAAGAAAATTGAAATTGATGATATCCAATTATGTCAACAGGGACTTTTTCCACTTCCCCATACTTTGTCATCTCAATATCGTAGACCATTGCATTAATTTTCCTTTCCTCGCCACCTGTATCAAATATCCATTTTCCCTGTGAGGCTAAATCTGTTAGAGCTCTCTCTGTATATGGAATGTCATGCTCTGCCGTATACAAACCCATACGAAAAACCTCGTCGCTCACCTCTGGAACCATATAAGAGCGGGCAGTATAAACCTTAAAAACCTTTCTTTTTATAGATGGATTCCAGAATGAAGTATATGTTTCTATTTCACCAATTTTTTTTACTCTACCATCGCCCTCAAATTTTTTTATTACTTCCTTTCTTACTTTTTCACAATTCATATTGGAAGGAGGGAAGGCAAGAAAATAAGGAGAATGAACCTCCTCAATTTTTTGCAATCTCCCTTGCCAGTATAAGAAATTGGGAGATACATTGATAAGCATAGAAAATGAATATGCTATAGCTTATAGGTGTTTTTGTTGTCACAATGCCTCAAAACCATGCTTTTTCATCTCTCTTATTTTATCTCTGAGTACATCTTTACAAAATTCAGCCACACTTGTATAGCCCATTTCAGGATTTTCTTCAATTATTTTCTTTATTGCATCATGCATTCCCTTTGGTATTGAAACAGAGGTATGTTGTGTCATATTAGACATAGTTATACTAAATGAATATATAAGTTGTTCTCTCAGAGCAATTTTGTCGGCAGAAGACAATATATACCACTTATTAGACTCCTATCCTTTGATTGTAGGATACTGTCATTTATAATTAGAAATGATTATAAAATTTCCATTAACAACCATTAGCAACTACTCGTAATTTATTTAAACCATTTTTGCATTTATTACTGATAAAATGAGGGAGAAATTTGCTAAAAGAATTTTGTGCATTTTGGTAGTATTATCTTTTTTGCTACCAACATATGTAAAAGCAGATGAAGGAAATAAACCAGATTTATCTGTAAAAATTATTGGATACAATCCATCAAACCCTAAAGAAGGAGATATGATAACCATTATAACGAAGGTAGCAAATATTGGTAATCAAGATGTCAAAAATTTCACTTTTATAATTGCCTGTGATACAGTTGATATAATCGAAAGCAAAAGTATAAGTTCGCTAGCATCAAATGCCTTCATTAACATTTCAACAAACTGGTTGGCATTGAAGGGTAATCATACAATAACTGCCATAGTAGATGCCAATGGTAACATTAGTGAATTAAGTGAAACAAATAATGATGATGAAATTAGCATATTCTGTTGCGGATAGCAATATTATTGTGGAAAAAAATGATAGCACAAAAGATGTATATGATGAATCATATGTGGATGACGCCACTTTTGATAATTCAGGAAATACCATAGGTACTTTAGGTAGAGATACATCTTGGTGGAACTCATCTTGGTCTAAGAGGAAGCCCATCAATATTTGGGTAGATTCTGGTTCAACTTCTTCAAACTATCAGGCGAAATTACACATATTGTATGATAATGATATGAATAATGATTTCAGTGATTTGAGGTTTATAAGGGACAGTGATAACACGAAACTTGACTACTGGATCGAGAGTAAAAATGATGGAAGCTGGGCAGATGTATGGGTAGAGATTGCTGATAGTATTACTACAACAAATCAAACGCTCGCATGGGTGTATTATGGTAACCCTCAAGCAAGTAGTGAGAGTAATGGAGCTTCCACTTTCTTGTTTTTTGACGATTTCAGCAGTTGGGACATTGACAAATGGGATAAAACGGAGCCAGGTTCTACTTCAGTAAGCGTTAGCAATGGCATCATTGAATTAACAGGAGATGGATCGAATCGTGCGGAAGCACTTGGTAAAACAGCGATAAGCAGACCAGCGAGATTCAGAATATATTGTAAAGTAGACTCAGGTTTTAATTATAAACAGGCAAGTGTGGGTGGAGCTGATGATTATAGTACAGATTGGCAAAATGCTGTTTATGTATCTTTTACAGATACTTCTACCGGTAGAAGATTAGGTGCAATAGCATCTGGGCAGGGGTCTTATTCAACGCCCCCCATAGACCATGATGATTATCATATAAGGGATATAACATGGTTGCCCGGTAAAATAGAGTACTATGAGGATGATGTGTATAAAGGAGACCATACAAATGATATTCCTTCAGCAAATCTATATGCACATCTTAAATCACCAAAAGAATCAGGTAAAAAACTTTATGTTGATTGGATTGCTGTCACAAATTATGTAGATCCAGAACCAACGTATTGGATAGGTAAAGAAGAAAGCTATAGTGGAGGAGAAATCATCACCTTACATCCAACTGATGATGCATATATAAAACAAGCATATGGGACCACAAATTATGGGAGTGAATCTAGTTTAATTATTAAGCCAGGGTATTCTGGTTGGAAAATTAGATCTGTAATAAAATTTAATTTATCGGATTTACCTCCTGATGCAACCATTATCTCAGCCAAATTAAGACTTTATTATTATGCAATAGTGAAAAATGATCCTGTAGGGAGAACATGGAGCATCCATAGGAACACTCAAGACTTTAATGAGGGAGAAGTTACTTGGAATAATCAACCAAGTCATAATCCAACACCAACTGATGAAATAATAGTACCAAGTAGTTTTGGTTGGGTTGAATGGAATGTAACGTCTGATATTGAAGATTTTATGACAGGTACTCCAAATTATGGATGGAAACTTAAAGATAAAAATGAAGGTGATGTAAATAATGGCGGGCAGTTTTATTCAAAAGAATATGGTACTTCTAAGCCAGAACTTGTTATTAAATATAAAGAAAGCGTTGACACTGATGGAGATGGATGGAGTGATTATGATGAAATAAACAAGTATTTTACGGATCCCAATGATGCTGATACTGATAATGATGGTGTAATAGATTCACAGGATATTGATCCGCTAGAAGATTTATTGCTTAGTGTAAAAATAAGAAGAATAAGGGCGTTGGATCCTGTAGATTCCGGCTCAGAGGCAGATTTTACAGTTAAAGTGACTATTGATGGAACAACATATTCTAGAGATTGCCCTGCTAATGATGATGATGTTTCCCCAAACTGGGTGGTAGATCAATATTATTATGCATGGCGGGAAGCTGAGAGTTGGAATAGAAGTTATAGTGGATACATTGGTGTAAATTTTTGGATTATTTCAAATGATGCTAACGCATCTAATAAAAGATGTACGATGCCATATTACAAGCCAAGTGCATTTGATTATGTAGAGTGGGATTTTTCTGTAGCCCAAGCTGGGACCTATTATTTCTGGGTTAGAGGTAAAAATTGTGATGAGGCAACGTTGCTTTGGAACGGAGAGGTGATAAGCGCTGGTGGTTCAGGTGGTTTCACCGAGCATTGGGGATGGACTTACTTTGGCTCAAAATATCTCTCAAAAAATAGTGGAACTTTAAGGATTGAAAACACAGGTGCAAAATCCATAAAGTTGGATAACATTTTGATTACAAATGATCCGGACCATGTCCCAAATGGAAAAGGTATGGAGGGGTCTATAAGCTCTGAAATAGGAAAAAGTGGGGCATATAACGTGCCAGATAATGTAGAAACTATTGATATAAAAATAGAGGTTTGGGATAGAGACGCGGTTTATGATGATCACTGTGATATAAGCGGAACAGAGAAAGATTGTGAAATAACGTATAGCTTTACAAATGGTACTTGGTGGGGAGATGATTATATTGGCGATGCAAATGGATATGGTCACACAAGCGGAGAGGAAGACAGTAGTAAAGGACAACTATCTGATGTTGGAAACGAATGGAATTACATGGAAATTTTGGAGGAGGTAAGTATACTTGTAAGTAAGTTGGATAATGTAACTACTATAAAGTATCCTAAGCAAGTAACAATAGAAAATGCAACTAAAAAAATTGATATTGAAAATTCAACGAGAGTAGTTATAGTTGATGGGACAATTATTATCTTCGACACTGATTTACCTCCCGGCTCAATAGAAATGGTTAATAATAGTAAAGAAATTGTAATCATGGATGACTCCAACAAATCCTTAACAATAAAAAATCCAGATAATACAATCATTGCCTCTACCTTAGATGACGAGAATGACTGTGAAGTCTGGTTTGAAATTTATCAAAATAGTTATGACAGCGACGGATTAACTTATTGGGATGAGATAAACATAGGGACAAATCCAATTGATTCAGACACGGACAATGATGGATATAAAGATGGGAAAGATTTTGATCCATTGAATGATAGCATAGGAAATACAATGACGGTAGATGAGTTTGATCCAAAATATCAAAGCCTTAAGTATGGTGAGATCAAAGATCACGCGGATGGTTATGCCGAGACCGAGAATTTATGCGGTTACATTAACTCCTCTCAAAAGAGGATAGAAGTCGGAATCCATGCTTTCATTACAGACAGTCCAGGGGATGGTATACCTGTTGCTAGATGTTGGCATCATGCTATCATGGCATCCGATTGTAAGATCAAGCTTCCGTCATCTGGAACAGTGAACGTTTCCTTAATATTTGACAGAATTAAAGGATGGGGTACACGGCTTCTGGAAGCATTTTCCTTCTTCGAGATATATATCCAGATCTATAACTCTGAAGGTACGTTGTTATGGGAAGAAAAAGTTGAACATCATGATTGGTCTACAGGTGCTGGAGATTATATAAACTGGCAGAATAAGATATACACAATCCCTGTCTATCTAGGAAAAAACGTGAATTATAGCATAGGATTTATGTTTTATCATAATGTATCAGCACAAGTAATGTTTGGAGGGTATTGCGAGTGTTATAGCTGTCTCTACGATGACTATGGCTGGATAAAGGTGAATAGCGTAGAGGTGGAGATGATATGATGAATTTTATTCGTAAATTTAATTTCAGAAACTATAAGATTTATTTAACAATCTGTATATTTCTACTTGGATCATTATATATTCCGATAATCTCTTCATTTGCTCAGGATAATAGCGAATCTGATGCAATTATTTGGAGTGGAAATGTCGTTTTAACAGAAGATTTCTTAATTCAAAAAAATCAAACTTTGATAATAAAGCCCGGAACAACTGTAAATATAGGGGGATGGGTGAGTATAATAGTAAATGGAAATTTATCCGCTGTAGGAAATAAAAGAGAGCCGATTGTTTTTACAAAATCCGGTGAAAGAAAATGGAGGAAGATAGAAGTAAATGAGGGGAGTAAAGTTGTCTTAGAGCACTGTAAAATAGAAGAGAACTCGGATGGAGTAACATGTTGGGGCAATTCATCTGTAACTATTAAAAATTGTAATATATCTTCCACTGCTGGTGCAATATATTGTTTCTCTTCATCTCCACTGATAGAGGGAAATATTATCACAAACAGTGCATGTGCTATTTGTATAGGCTTGGGCTCTTCTCCTCTTATTCGTAATAACACATTGGTGAACAATCTGGTGGGAATCAATATAGGTCCTTCATCGTCTCCCACCATCACTGGCAACATTATTGGCAATAATAGGGATTGGGGGATAGAAACATCATCTGAAAACATGAATATTATAAATAACAGATTTGATTTTAATGGTCTTCCAAATGGAAAGGGGAGAATTTTGAGAGAGTGTGATTTGGATGTAAAGGTTGTTGATTTTTTTGGATTTTCTGTAAAGGGTGCAATTGTTTCCGTATATAATATTTTGAATGAAAAGGAATGGAAGATAAAAACAGGTGAATGGGAAGGTTTGCCCGATGGATTCGCAGGAGCAGTGGTGAGAGTATATTTTATCGATAACAACGGAACAAAAATAATGCTTACTCCACATATAATACATGTTGAAAAGGATGGGATAAACAAAACCATTACTGTTTTTATGGACAAAGATAAAGAAATTGTAGTTAGGTTACCAATTTTAACAAATTTATCTAAAACATTAATCGTGATAATAATATCAGCAATTATAGCATTATCTATTATTTTCATTAAGGCGAGAAAGAAGCAAAAATCAAGATAATTTCCCCTTGATGGAACCAGTGAAAATATGAAAAAATGATGAACTCAACAAAAAAATAGAGGAAATATCGTATTTAAATTGTGATTGCTATAGGGATGATACAAAAATTTGCTAAGTTTTCCTATTATTTTTACAATTTTATTCTTTATATTTATTTTCTTATCATTTATGTCGGGAATTATTTCTTTGACCATCGTTGTAATGATTTATGGGATTATAGCAGACATTCCTTGGGGCTCTTTTAATAAATAAAAAAGAAATGTACACCATCTATCCAAATAAAAAATCATTGAAATGAATAATTATTTTCATTCAACAGGAATACATTTACTGGTACAGGGCTATTGGGCGAGAGGTGCAGGAGCTCTGTCATCTAGTCAAGCAACTGTATATCAGTTGTATATGCAGAAGAAAGAAGTAGGAGATGTAACGGCTCTAAGAAATCCAGAGATTGTTGATGAAGTAAAGAAAAATTGCAAAACCGAGTATGCATTGCCTCAGTTTTTTTGTTTTTCGTGCTCCAGCAATTTCTCCTTTATACTTTCCCCACCACTGTAGCCCCCTATTTCTCCATTTTTTTTACTCTACCATCGCCCTCAAATTTTTTTATTACTTCCTTTCTTACTTTTTCACAATTCATATTGGAAGGAGGGAAGGCAAGAAAATAAGGAGAATGAACCTCCTCAATTTTTTGCAATCTCCCTTGCCAGTATAAGAAATTGGGAGATACATTGATAAGCATAGAAAATGAATATGCTATAGCTTATAGGTGTTTTTGTTGTCACAATGCCTCAAAACCATGCTTTTTCATCTCTAAGTGACTTTCCGATTATTTTTGGCAACAAATCAGATTGATAAAGGAAAATTTAATATTTGAGAAAAAGATGGTAAAACATGAATAAAGTTTCTTTTGCATTTGCATCAATTGCAATTTTACTAGCAGCATCTATTTTACCATCTGTTGGAAGTGAAAATGTTTCCCCAGTTATATCAAATGAAAAAACGATAGAAGTTCCCTTTAAAATATATACATTGCATGGTGTAAAAGAAATAAAGAAGGAATTGCCGATAAATAAAGCAAAAGAATTGCTTGATTTATTCAATGAAACAAGAGA
>CAZHBO010000048.1:0-11061 GCA_964530745.1 uncultured Thermoplasmatales archaeon
AAGTCCTTGTAAAAAGTCCTAAAACCTACAAATACTACTGTCCAACATTTCTAAATTTCTCTCTTTCTTTTACCCATTCTGCTATTTTTTTACTGCTCCCATTCCCTCTCGCAAGAGAAAATTTAGAGGGAGGAAATTAAGTCGATAATCCAAAAAGTTTATACTTCTTTTTATGATGTGATTTGTATGAATTTGAGATACATTCTCATTTTGGGCATATCATTTTTATTTATGGGAACAGCATTCATTCAGGGTATTGGTGGGGGTGATTCATCTTCATTCGCTAGTGGATTTAGCGGAGTCTCTTGGAAAAATGTTGCTCCTGTGAACAAAGTTACTTTTGTACAATTTGATGAAGAGAACTATGTGGATGACTATGCTTACATGGCAGCCATCCCCTCAGCTATTTTCTATGACGAAAAAAATGACATCCTTTATTCCCATCCTCTTCTGTATTATGATGATATAAACATCAGCGATAAAAAAGAACTTTCTTTAAATTCTTCCCAAGGAATAAAATATTTTATGGAAGATTGGACAGCATATTGCGGAGATTTGCAGGAAATGGTTTTGATTAATGCCCGCATCAATAAAAAATGGAATGCAGAGCATGTAACATTCATTAATGGAACGACACCATGGGAAATTGCAAAGGAAATTGCCGTAAAAAACTGGATTTCATCAGAAAATGCAGTAATTACATATAGCGATGTTTCTTTTCCAGAAAAAGTAAAAGTAAAAGGAGAGATAAATGGCGGCATTCCCGCAGGAAATTATAAAACAATCTCCATCAAAATTCCAGAACCAGAGGGCATAGGCGGCATTTATAAATCATTTGAAGTGGAAGAGCCATATATTTATATTACCGCGGAGATGAAATGGAATCCATTGCTAAGAGGAAAGGATTTAGACCTCCAGTTATATGATGACCAACTTGGAATGGTTGATGCCTCAGAAAACTGGAATGCTCTCTCAGGCACATATGAAAAAGTAGAGTCATATGTATTTCATCATGGAATATGGGAAATTGGAGTTACAAATATGCCCACTGAAGACATTGGAAAAATGGAGAAATTGACAGCTGGATTGTTTAAAAAGGGAAGGGAATATGAAGTGAATGTCAAACTTTATCCAGGAAGGGTATTTGAAATACCTGATAAGCCTTCCTTTGGTTGCAAAAATGTTACTATAACTCTGTCATGGGATGGGAATGCACAATTAGGAATGATTTTGAAAGGACCCTCTGGAGTAGCTTTCTCTCCAGTCACAGGAGAAAAAGAGCAGAAGATGCATCTTGACCAACTGGGGGTGTGTGATGAAGATAGTTATTCCCTTTGTATTTTTTCCTTGGAAAATACCTCTTCTCCAACAAATTTTGAAGTAAAATATGAATGGGAGGAAATGCCTCCAGAGCATGGAGATTCTCTCACTTCCTCTGCTGAAGGTGCCATTCTTGCCTCCTTGCTTAATGCCCCTCTTTTATATGTAAATTCTTCCCTCCCAAAAGAAACAAAAGATGCTATCACTTCTCTTCATGTAAAAAATTTGGTTGTTGTGGACATTGGTAATCATATATCCTCTCAAGTAATAGAAGAATTACAAAAACTTGCAAACATCGAGGAATTTTTTGATTTAAGGAGCATTTACCAAAGGATAATGGGCGTAACACATCAACATGACGTTATTTTCTCCACCACCGATCCATGGACATACTGGCTGGCAGAGGAATTAAAACCTGCTGGTGAGAAAAAAGGTGCATTGTATGTTGGACCAGCTGCATATATGGCAGCACATCATGGTGTTCCTTTGCTTATTGTAGATGAGCATCCCCCGCTTTCCCGCTCTTCAGCATGGGTAACAGAATTCTGGAAAGAAGATTCTCGCGCAAGAGAGCCTCCATCTGTTGGATGCATGTATATCATGGGAAATCAAGTATATGATTTTCTTAACGATTATGGATTTGATAAGGAAGGGAAGGAAAATATTCTCACCATTGCGGGGCAGTTTGATATAGGCATAGGATGGGATAGGGCTTTTGTTGGGAAGGCAAATCCAGGAAGAATATTGGGGACACCTGTTGATACAGCATACTGGATATGCAGAAGCGTTTTTTACCCAGCGATGATTTTTGTCAATCCTGCATTGAGCCCAGAGGGTATCGAACTAATAAATGGAAGTTCATCTACTAGAGATGTATCTGGCAGATTTCACATCATAAAACCATCACAAAAAGAGCATTTTACATATCCTGCCCTTAACACATGGGTTTCCTATTGCCACAATTTTAATAGAGATGCGAGCAAATATTGGGGCTGCACCTATACATGTAGAGATGGAATAACACCTTATTTGACCCCTTCACCAAATCCAATTGATGAAGGAGTTACTGATAAAATAGGTGCATACTGGCCGGATATGAGCACTTCTGAAGTAGTGCCCTTTTATCTAAAAAAGTTGGGCTATGAAAATGCATTTTCTACAAACTTTACAGCCACTATGTCAAATTTGAATAAAGGAGTCATTTTATGGTTTGAAGGAATGCATGCATCGCATATCTCCTCAGGAGTTGTCGGCTTCTGGGACCCAAATGCAAACTGGACGAAGATGTTTTATTTACTCGAGGACGTTCCTTTCATCGGAAAAATTATAAAAAATAAAAAAATAAATGTGGAGCCAAATCCGTGGAGGGCGTACGAATTTGGATTGTGGAGACAGGCATTTTTCAGATGGGGATTGTTAAACAAAAATACACAAATTTTTCAAACAGGATGTACTGAAGAGCCAGATGTTATGGTCATGGATAAATGGATAGGATGGGATTGGAGGAGTGGATTGCATCCAGATGGTATAGTTATAGCTATATTGCAACAGGTCGCAACTGAAATAAAGACAGGGTATGAGATAGACGAGGCATTGGAGAATTTGCACTCATGCGGCATAAATGCCGGTATATCCTGCTTCATCTCCTCTACATATCTTCACCTTACTCTCATACGTCATGGCTCCGTGTTTCAAATTATAGACCCATGGCTCACCTCATGGTATTGCAATTTTGCTGTGGAAATGTTTTCCAGATACCTTGCACTTGGTTATACGGCAGGAGAGGCATATGAGGCATCGATGAGTCATGTTGGAATTGAATATTTGACGGGCAAGTGGTGGTGGGATATATGCGAAAATGTGTGCTATTTTGGAGACCCTGAATTGAGAATATGGAGTCCCTCTTACGACTGGGAAATGCCAGAAATGGTGGATGCAGGAGAAATAATCAATGGGCACTGCCTGTGACAAAATTTTTCGAAGGTTTTAAGTATTTCCATGCAAGATACATGAGAGAGGGGAATCGAGGCGGGGTAGAGAGCTATTTTAAAGGGACCTGCCTCTTTCCCCCCAAATATGTTATATGGTAAATCAATTATCGCTTATAAAATTACTGGGGTATATTTAAAAGAAAAATTCTCTATCCATCCATATCTCCTAAATTATCTATATTTTCCCGCTATTCCTCTAATTTGCTGTAGTTTAGTGTATCCATGCTCCTTCATCCATTCTTTAATTTCAAGGCATATTTTTTCAAAAATTTCTTTGCCTCTGTAATATATGCCGCTACCAATCTGAACTGCAGAGGCACCTGCCATTAAATATTCAATAACATCCTTTCCAGTCAAAATACCTCCAACTCCAATGATTGGAATGCCTAAGGAAGAAAGTTCATAAACGCATCTTATTCCAATTGGCTTTATTGCTGGACCGGAATATCCGCCATATATATTTCCCAGTATAGGCATAGATGTTTCAATATCTATCGCCATTGCCTTTATTGTATTTATTGCGACAATTCCATCTGCCCCACCTTTTACTGCTTCTTCTGCCCTTTCCTTAATATTTTCCACACCAAGTTTTACAAATACTGGTATCTCTACAGATTTCTTCACCCTCTCAACCGTTTTTCTTATTTGCGCCGTGGGAAATGCATCTCCATATCCCTGTGCATGAGGGCAGCTCATGTTCATTTCTATGGCTTTCACATATCCTTCCATTTTCTTTGCCACAAAAATGAATTCCTCTGTAGTTTTACCAAATATGCTACATATTATATTCTCAATTCCTATATCCTTAATTTCCTTGACATATTCTTCTACACCAGGATTGGGGAGTCCCATTGCATTGAGGATTCCATGTTCTAACTCCACAAATGTAGGATTTGGATGACCTTTTCTTTCTTCCATTCCAATTGACTTTGTAACCACAGCCCCAGCTTTTTTAAAAAATTCAATGCTTTCTTTTGTTGTTCCCAATATGCCAGATGCAAGCATGAGCGGATTTTCCATTTTGATGGAGCAAATGGTTGTTTCAAGGCACATAATTTAAAATACGATTGCATATTTAAAACAATGGCAAAATATCTAAAAACGAAATGGTTTGGCGTTTTCCTTTTTGATGAAAAGGGAATAAAAGAAAAAAATCTTTTTCCAAAAGATGCGGAAGAAATCGCTCACCGCCTTATGACAATTCAGAAAGGAGGAATACTAGAGGAAGAGAGCATGCTTGCTGGAAATGCACTCACTGATGAAAGAAGGCTTAGAAGTATAGCCCGTTATAAAGAAAAAATCCCCGAATTAAAGGTGAAAGCAGAAGATTTTGGCTATGGAAAGGATTTACTCAAAGAAGTTACCAGCATAATTGCCTCTGAAAAAATAAAGGAAGAGATGAAGGGAGGGAGGAGAATTGTGCAAGCAATAGATGCAATTGATGACATAAACAAAACATCCAATATTATTTTGGAACGCCTTAGGGAATGGTATGAATATTTTTCCATTGATGTTCCAGAAGGTAAAGAGTTGGCAGAGCATATATTACAGAAAGAGGGGGAAGAGATGGATGCATTGAAAAACCTTGCAAATCTTTTTTTGGAGGCGTACAAAACAAAGGAAGCTTTGGAAGAATATGTAAAGGAAGAGATAAAAGATACTGCACCAAACCTGAGTAAACTTTTGGGAGAGACTCTCGTAGCAAGAATGATTGCCTCTGCCAAAGGATTAAAAAGGCTGGCAATGATGCCGGCAAGCACAATACAGGTTTTAGGAGCAGAGAGAGCACTTTTCAGACACATTAAGGAAGGAACACTGCCTCCAAAGCATGGCATCCTCTTTCAGCATGAATTGGTTAATAAGGCTCCTAAAGGAATTAGAGGTAAAATTGCCCGCGCACTTGCAACAAAAGTAGCAATAGCAGCAAAGGCAGATGTTTTTACGAAACGAGACATAGCAGAGGAGTTAAAAAAAGATTTGGAGAAAAGAATCAAGGAAATAAGAGGCAAAGGAACCTAATATCCCCCTATTTTCAAACTTGGATCTCCAAAAAGTATCCATTTTTGAACTATCTGGCAATCTTTTTGGCTATCAGAGGTAATTCCTTCGCTCCAGTCAATGGGGAATTTGTTGAGATAATCTATAATTGATTTTTCCCATACTTCTCCCAAAATATCCATACCTTCCTCTCCATAGTTCTTAAAGAATTGTATATTCAGATAACCACCTTTGCATTCTATACAGTCAGGAATTCCATTGTTATCTTGATCTCCTATTCCTAAATAAGCAGCATATGTATAGCCTATTGTTGCTATTGAGCCACCATTATCTTTATTAACAAATCTCCAGCCCCAGCATTCTTTACTTAAGTTAAACTGACAGCTTGCACATCCTCCATTAATGACTATTGGCAGCTTATCACCATTTGATAAAGTGGGCATATTCCAATTTGCCCAATACGTTCTATGCAACAACCCTGCAAACATTGAATATCTGCTAGTAGGATATGCTATCCATATCCATGAATTGCTATGACCGGAGAAAAAAACAAAACCTGCTCCTTTGTTAATTTGCCTTCGAATATTCCCTACTCTTAAATTCCCCTTGGATGCCCATAGTTTTGTGGAACTAAAATTTTTCATATATTTCAACGCTTCCTCCGTTATAAGCTCACCTTCATTAAAATCAGTTCCTAAAGACCTGTCATCAAATGTATTTCCTCCCGCCACCACAATTCTTCTAAACCATTCCTTGCAATGGCTATTTTCATAATTGATTATTTTGTTAACCACTATGCTAACTTCTTCCTCATTCCTGCAAGGCAATCTTCCAACGCAAATATCTGGATACAAATCTAAGATGTCTTTATTCATTGCATTCCATTCTGCAAAAATGCCGTTACCATTGGAATCCCAGTCATCGAATTCTCCCTCGCTGTTATAAATGTCGGCATAATACAAATCACTTATATAACGATGTCCTCCATAACCATCATCGAGATTCACATAGCGTACAGGCAATTTTTTTTCTCCGCCAATAAGTAAAACGTATTTTATTCCCCACTGCTCTATTGCATCTTTAATGAAGTATTTTATCTTCTCAGCATCATCCCTTCCTTGGGTGGCAAAATAAGCGCCATTATAAATCTCATTTAGCGTAACCAACTTTGTTTTCACCCCGTGATTTTCTTTATGACTAACCAATGGCTGTAAATCTTCTTTCCATAAATCAGGAGATATTATCAATAAATCATAATTTGAATTCTCTTTTATATTCCATTCATTTTTAAATGTGCCATCCTTCACTACATTTTTCATTTCTGATACTGGCACTAAAAGAATTGTTGCTAATACCACACAAAGCACCAATTTTTTCATTTTTAAAACAATAAGTCATTTATTTATAAAAATTTTAAGGTAATCATCAATTTTTTATTTTAAAATGTGTTTTAGCAATATGAATGTAATGGAAGCGATTAGAAAAAGGAGGTCAGTACGTTCCTATCAGAAAAAAAGGCTAAGTAGAGGGCAAATTGAGGAAATAATGGAAGCTGCCAGACTTGCTCCCTCCGCCAAAAACAAGCAAGATTGGAAATTTGTTATTGTTGTTGATGAAGAAATAAAAGAAAAAATTTGTGAGGCAGCATATAACCAAAAATTTGTGAAAGAAGCATCAGCAGTAATAGCGGGAATTTCTTTGGACAAAGATTATGTAATGGCATGTGGTGTCCCCAGTGGATATGTTGATCTTGCCATAGCAATGGATCATATTTCATTAGCTGCCGTAGAAAAAGGAATTGGAACATGCTGGATTGGGCATTTTAAGCAGAAGGAAGCAAAAGAAATTTTAGGCGTTCCAGATGAATATGAAATCGTTGCATTGATGGCTATAGGTTATCCAAAGAAGCTGCTGCCTACTGTAGAAAAAAATAGGAAAAGTTTGAAAGAAATAATCTGTTATGATTTCTTTAAGGAATAAAATTATTAAATTCTTGTTATTCCCTTATTCATGACGAAACTATTGTACATGGAGAGTATAGAAGGTAATTATATAAGGGAGTTTGAGGCAGAAGTTGTGGATAGCGGGGAAGATTATTTAGTTCTTGATAAAACAGCTTTTTATCCAGAAGGAGGGGGTCAACCATGCGACAAAGGCTTTTTGAGATGGGGAAATAAAAAATGTGAAGTATCACATGTGACAAAGAGAGGGATTATAAAGCATTTCGTTACTGGAGAAAAGCCAGAGGTTGGGACAAAATTATGGGGAGAAATAGACTGGAAAAGAAGGTATGCACATATGAAAATGCATACTGCCCAGCACATCATATCTGGAGTTGTATTTGATGAATATGGTGCAAGAACTGTTGGAAATCAAATACATGAAGACTATTCAAGAGTCGATTTTTATCCAGTAACATTTTCTGATAATGATTTAAAAAGAATTGAAAAGAGATGCAATGAAATAATCAAAAATCATTTGCCTGTGAAAATATATAAGGAGGAACGTTCTTTGCTTGAGAGAAGAGTTAACGAAGAAAGATGCAATCTTGACCTTCTTCCAAAATCTGTCAATGTTCTAAGAATAGTGGAAATAGAAGGCTTCGATATATGCCCATGTGCTGGCACGCATGTCCGCAACACGAATGAAATACCACCTATCAATATAATCAAAAAAGAGAGTAAGGGCAAAGATAAAGACAGGATTATTTATTCATTTCGTGAATAAATTTTTTGAAAAGAGGAGCAATGAGAATCATTAAGGAAAGAATGGATAAAAAATATCCACTTCCAGGAAGCCATATGCATTTAAATGTTTCTTCAGATGAGCCGGGGAGGGAAATGGAGATATATCCTTCACCAAAAAAGCTTCCTGTGGTTACATTGGAAAAAGCATTCATGCCATAGCTGAATAACAAAATTGCGCCTACGATTAAAAAAATGGAAAGTAAAATTAATTTTCTTTTTATGAAAAATAAAAAAAGAGTTGATATAACCAGAAAAGAAAGGACTATATAAAGCATGGTTTTAAACTGGGAAGGAAGAATTGCCATCTCTCCATTAATTGCATTCTGCATCTTTCCAATTGTGACCATTTTTGGAGGAATGAGATAAACTTTAGTGGTAACATCTCCATCTCCTTTTCCATGTAAATACCACCATGGTGAAATGATGGAAAGGATGAGGAGAAGAAAAGCAAGAGATGCAATGAATAAATGAAAGTGGATTTTTTTTGAAATGAGTAAAAAAGCAAGGAAAAATATAGATGCAATACATAACCCCTCTAAAACATAAAAAAGATTGCTTTTTTTTGTTGTAATCATATTTATGCTACTATTTTCTGTAAGAAAAACGCTCCTTTTCCCTATTATTTTTCCATTTGAATATATACTTACTTCATAATAAGCAGGAGGAAGGGAAAATGTTGAGGTATAAGCAACCTTTTTTTCATCAAAATTTTCTCTTTTGACTGAGATGCTACTCTTCAATGGAATTCCACGGGAAGTAAATGTTTTTATTGTAAGGGAATAAACAGCGGGAAATTGAATTTCGTAATGACAATTTTCTGGAACAGAACATTTTGTTTCATAATAAAAGGATTTGTATTTCACAAAAAGCACATAATCGCCAGGTGGCATGTCTGGAAAAACAAATTCGCCATCACCAATCTCCTTTCCAGTAAAGGAGATGCCCTCCCTTTTTAACACCGGGGAAAGATGAATGCCAGGAGAAAAGCCAAGAGCATCCTTTATTTTAACGGCAACATCATTAAGCTCAACTTGCATGCTTTTCTTAATTGGGGCAAAAGGAGGTAGAAAAATGCTCTCATTGGATATAACAAAGCCTTTGTAGAGTACCTTTAGAACATAAAATGAAGGAGAGGGAGCGAGAAGAATGCTTTTTCCCTCAGCATCTGTATTATTAACTGAAAAAATTTTATTTTCCTTTAGCAAAAAAATTTTGGCCCCTTCGACACCCTTTTGATGCTGATTTTGCAGTAAAACTTCTAATTTTCCACCCATCTTGCAAAAAATGTGTATGGATGTATCTCCATCAATTGAAACATATTTTCCTCCAATACATGTATTAGCTCTTCCTTTTCTGTAAATTTTAATCATATAATCTCCTTTTGGGATACTGGGAAATGTTATTTTTTTTATAAAAGAGAAATTTCTCCAATCTATTGATGTCAGGACATCTCTTATGCTTTCTGGTTGAGAGCGAAGGGATATTCTGCTACATACACCAGATGAAAGCATTCTATCCTCATTCCATATTTCCGCAGATATAACTGAAAATTTTTTTCCTGTAGCAACAGAAAGCATTGAAGAAAATGGAATAGATGGGGCAAGATGGGCATAAACCGTAACATTATATCCCTCTTCCTTTCTTTCATTACTTATTTCCCCATTCCAAATTTCTCGATAAGGAAGGAGTGCACTAAAAATCTTTGCTTCCTTATCAGCAGATTGAATGCCTCCATGGGGTGAGGAGAAAAACTCTGCAACAAAATTTGCGGAAAAGCCTTGTTGGATACTCAAAGATTGCTTACCCCCACTTTCATAGGAATTTCGCCCTCCACTTACTCCTCCTCCATCTATTTCTAAGCCAGGAACACTAACTTCTTGCCTTTCTACAGCTTTCACTTGTATGCCGTCCTCAATTTGTGAAACATTTCTGTTTCTATCAAAAATTATGGCATATGCCCTTCCTTCTTTTCCATCATCAATTGAGAACCAAGGGGGATTGCCTAGGTCGATATCATCTTTAGTTGACAAAACCCATTGATACTTTGTGCTTTCAGGATTTTGATTGAGATGATATTCCTGTAAGCCGTTCTCAGTATTAATATGCAAATATGGTGGAATATATCCGAGATTAAGATTTGGTATGGAAGCACTTCTTCCCCTGACAGTCAGCAAGTACACATACATGCCATCCTCTTCTGTTATTCCATTTATGGAAATGGGCTTCAATACTTCATGATGGACGGATGCGATTAGCCTTTTTTCCTCGCTAGGAGAGTAATAGTAAGTGTAAAAGGATGTTGTCTTTACTTCCCCTCCTTTTGATGTGCTAACTAAGCCCACTCTAACCATTAAATTTCCGTCTACAAGCACTTCCTTTGAAAGCAATTTTTCATCTGTCCCTTTATCTCTATCTTCATACCAAAACATGGCAAAAGATGCAAGTTGCCCCCAGTTTTTGATATCAAAGTCCTTTTTCCCATTAAGTTGTTTTACCACTTTTTGTGACATGTCTATTCCCAAAAATGTTCCTTCCTGCCCAATTCCATAAAGGCAATAGCCGTCTTCCCTTATGCTGTAGTAATTTAAATCAATGGAATAGCCAGGAATGGGCTCATAGTAATATGAAGCATCAGAGACGCTAACGTGATCAGGATAGTCAGGAGGGGGTGTTTCTTCATCATCATAATAAACAAAATATTTTCCTTTTCCTCGGAGGAGGAATACGATATTGCATGATTTAATGTGCTCACCATCTATGAATGAGAGGTTGTATATTTGGCATTCTATCTCCCTCTCATCTTTCCCATCTGAATAAAAAACCCTTACAGAATGCCTTTTTTCATCAACAGCCCAGCATGGGTGTGGGAAATGGAAAACGATGTCAACTGGCTGATTAATCATTTCTTTGTTACATGGAATCAACAATTCTTCATGAAAAGGAAATTTTTCTTTGCCTTCTGTAAATGAAATAGCCTGAAAAAGGAGAAGGAAAATAAGAATAGC
>CAZHBO010000049.1:0-10848 GCA_964530745.1 uncultured Thermoplasmatales archaeon
ATTAAACTAAATCTCCATGAAAGAAGAGGAAATAAAAAAAATACTGATGGACGTCCAGAAGGGAGAGATAGGAATAAAGGAGGCAATGGAGAAATTGCGCCATCTCCCCTTCCTTGATTTAGGCGACATAAAAATAGATATGCATCGCGGATTGAGGAAAGGCATACCTGAAGCAATTTTTGCGCCGGGAAAGACAAAGGAGCAAATATTGAAAATTGTAAGAGGAATGATGGGGAAGGATGTTTTGTTTATAACAAAAACCTCCGATGATGTGTATGAAGCAGTAAAGGAATTTAATGCCACCTACCACAAAAAATGCAATTTGATTGTAATAGGTGAAAAAAAGGAAATTATAAATGATGGATACATTGCTGTTGTGAGTGCGGGAACAGGAGACATTCCTATAGCAGAGGAGGCAGCTGTCACAGCAGAAGTTTTGGGAAATGAAGTAAAGAGAGTATATGACATAGGGGTTGCTGGCATTCACCGCTTGCTTGAATTTAAAGAATTGTTGGCGAATGCAAATGTTGTTATTGCAACTGCGGGAATGGATGGTGTTTTGCCAGGCATAATTTCAAGCCTTTTCTCTCCACCTGTAATTGCTCTGCCAACGAGCATTGGATATGGAACAGGATTTAAAGGTCTGTCTGCGATACTCACCATGCTAAATAGTTGCTCCCCTGGCATGGCGGTTGTGAATATTGACAATGGCTTTGGGGCTGGAGTTTTTGCTCATTTAGTTAATTCATTAAGGAGGAAAAATGAAGATAGCATACGTTGATATGTTCTCGGGAGCAAGTGGTGACATGCTTCTTGGGGCTTTAGTTGATGTAGGTGTGCCGTTGGAGAAAATAAGGGAGGAGGTTTCAAAACTTCCAGTTGAATTTGAATTAAAAGCAAGGAAGGAGAAAGATGTGATTGTTGGCACATCAGTCTTTGTTAAATCAAAGGATAAAAAAGAGAGGAAGCTAGATGATGTTATTTTAATGTTGGAGGAAAGTGATTTGAGCAAAGATGTAAAGAAAAAAGCAAAAGAAGTTTTTATGAAAATAGGTAAGATAGAGGAAAAACTTCATGGAGAAAAAAATATCCATTTTCATGAAATAGGAATGGTGGATTCTATTGTGGACATTGTCGGTGTTGTTTATGGATTTAAGGAGTTAGGAATAAAGGAAATATATTCCTCGCCTTTCACCCTTGGAAGAGGATTTGTAGATTGTTTGCATGGAAAAATTCCTGTTCCTGCTCCAGCAACGTTGGAATTACTCAAAAACATGCCTGTAAAATTTACAGAAGTTGATACAGAGCTAACCACACCAACAGCAGCAGGACTGCTATCTACCCTTGTAAACAAATTTTCTTATCCATCAATGGTTGTTGAAAAAATAGGTTATGGCATGGGAAAGAAAAAGATAGAACACCCAAATTTTTTAAGATTAGTTGTGGGAAAGAAAAAGGAAGGAGTATATGTTGTTGAGGCAAATATTGATGATGCAAATCCAGAATGGAATCCATACATCATAGAAAAATTGCTGGAGGCAAATGCATTAGATGCTTTTTTTATGCCAATAAATATGAAAAAAGGGAGGATAGGAATACTACTTCATGCCCTTGTTGAAGAAAAAAATTTGGAGAAAATAAAAAATGTGATTTTTAAAGAAACAACAACATTTGGCATAAGATATTACAAGGTAGAGAGAGAAGTTTTAGAAAGAAAAATAGAAATGGTGGAAACAATCTATGGGAAAATTCCTGTAAAAATTGGAATGAGGAATGGAAGTATAATCACAATATCTCCTGAATATGAAGATTGCAGAAAAAAGGCAATGCAAAAAAAAGTTTCAATAAGAAAGGTTTATGAAGAGGCAATGCTAGGAGCCCATAAAAAATTTTTGAAAGAGGATAAGGAGGACAGTGGATGAGGCACAGGTGATCAGCATAACAGGTGTACCACCTTTTAACCATTCCTTAGTTGAGATAGCATGCTTTGTCTTTGACGCAAAGGAAATTGTCACAACATTAGCTGTAGAGCCAATTGGCGTGCCATTCCCTCCAAATCCTACACCCAAGGCTAAAGCCCAAAATAGAGGTGTTGTCGCAATTCCCATCTCACCCATATGAGCAATTATGGGTATCATGGCAGCGGTGAATGGAATATTGTCCACCACAGATGATGCAAGGGCAGATATCCATATTACTAGGATAATTGTAAGCGTAAGATTTCCGTGAGATAGGTTGACTATCCCTTCCCCAATCCAGCGAAGAATTCCTACTTTTTCTATTGAGCCAACCAAAACAAACAAACCTGCAAAGAAAAGGAGAACAGACCACTCTATATTTTTACTAACAGAATCAATATCTGGAAGGTTAAAGAGAAGGGCAAGACCTGCACCTATTAACGCTATAGTAGCAACTGCAAAATTGAGGAAAAAATCATTTATTATAAAAAGGAGTATGGTGAATAAAAGAATTGATAAGGAAATATACATCATTTTTTTGTTTTTTATTGCCCCCCATTCATTCATTTTCATTATTTCCGATTTATTTGGCTTCTCCTTTCTCCATTTTTTATAAAACCACATTAGATAAAACAATGAAAAAAGCCAGGATAAGATGACGGCAGGTCCAAGGTGAACAACAAAACTTGTGAAATTAAAGCCTGCAGCAGAGGCAATCATGATGTTAGGAGGGTCTCCAATTAATGTCGCAACACCACCTGTATCTGATAGCAATGCCTCTGCAAGCAAAAGAGGGACAGCACTAATCTTCAAAGTATCTGCTATTTTAATGGTTAAAGGAACCATGATTAAAATTGCCGTTGTATTATCTACAAACAAAGAGACAATTGTTGTAGTGGTTCCAAGGAAAATTAGGATAAGCGAGGGGCTTCCCCTTGACATCTTTGCTGCTTTTATCGCAGCAAATTCAAAAAATCCTGATATTTCCAAGATGGCAGCAATTACCATCATCCCCAATAGGAGACCAATTACATTAAAATCGATGAAGGAGAGGGCGTCTTTTTCTGTAAGGAAGCCAGAATATTTTCCCAATAAAATCATTGCAATGCATCCCACCCATACAACTATTGTGCGATGGACTTTGTTGCTTAAAATGGCAATGAAAGAAAAGATGAATATACTTGTGGCTATGATGGCATAAAGCTCCATTCTACCTCATATTTTATATCTCCCTCTCATAAGTATCAATGGTATTGGCGATAGTGGTGCTACTTCCCTAGATACATGTCCTAAAACCATGTTCCTCAATAAACCTTTTCTCCCTGCTCCCATAATTAATATACTATGCTTAGGTGCTTCTTTTAATATTTCTTCGGCAGGATCTCCTTGTTTTAATAGTGTATCAACTTCAACATCTCTCTGCTTTCCTTTCCATTTTATGTTTTTCAGGACAGCATCCCCCCTCTCATCTTCCTTACCTTTTGCAACATACAATGCAGTAAGCTTTGCTCCAAAAGAAACTGCGAGATGAATGGCAAGGTTTTCTGCATTTTGGGAGCCATGCGTGCCATCTGTAGGAATTAATATGCTTTCCAACATCCCTCCTTCTATTTCACATCCCATTATGAGAACAGGTATTTGTGTTTTTTTCAATACTTTCTCAATTGTTCCTCCTAGCTTGAGAGAAGGGATGTGAGTGTGAAAGCATCTAAAGGCAATAAGGCTTATGTCATTTTTTTCTGCATAAGATATAATTTTTGCAGGAGGGTCACCATATAATATTTTCTTCTCCTCCACTTCTATTCCCTCCTTGAGCAATATCTTGGCTGCATGCTCTATCGCTTCCATTGCATTTTCTTCCAATTTTTTTTGCAGGATGGTGGTTAAATGAATTCCCCTTACCTTGGTTTCTACAACGCTTATAACATAAAATTTCGCTAAAGGGAAGGTGCAGGCAACATATTTTATAACATGATCCTCCAGCCCCCTACCATCAGTTGGAATGAGTATTTTTCTGAACATCTTTACTAATGAAAGAGAAGGTCGTTTAATAAATTTTTTATATTCAAAAAGGCAGCAAAATTTTTATAATGATATTTAATTACGGGAAAGGTGATAAAATGGATGAAAAAAAATATACGACTGTTTCAATACCAACACCTCTCGCAGAAAAGATAAAGGAGCGCATAGAAGGAACTGGATTTACTTCTATTTCCAGCTATGTTACCTATGTTCTTCGTGAGGTAATTGCCAGCATGGAAGAAGATGAGGAAGAAGTTTTTAGCAAGGAAGACGAAGAAAAAGTAAAAGAGCGCTTGCGTGCCCTAGGATACCTCGACTGATACCATGCCTCAACCACACGGCGGAAAGCTTATTCAAAGAATAGAAAAAAATAGGGATGTCGAGGGGATGGAAAAACTAAAGGTAAGCAAAGATATAGCAAAAGATGTGGAGAACATTGCTCATGGAATTTTTTCTCCTCTTGAAGGATTTTTGTGTAAAGATGATTTTGAGAATGTTCTTTTCAATAAAAGATTGTCTAATGACATTCCATGGACAATTCCTATTGTTTTGGATATGAATGAAAAAAAATACAAAGAAGGGGATGAGATCCTACTTGAAAGCGAAAATGGTTTACAGGCGATATTGGAAATAGAAGAGGTATATTCATATGACAAAAAAGAGACTGCTCAGGAAGTTTTTAAAACAACGGATGAATCGCATCCTGGAGTAAAAAAAGTTTATGAAATGGGAGATTTTCTCCTTGGAGGAAAAATTACTTTGGTAAAGCAAGAAGAAAATCCTTTTGAGAGATATACCCTTTATCCAAAGGAGACAAGAATTCTTTTTAAGGAAAAAGGATGGAGAGACATTGTTGCATTCCAGACAAGAAATCCACCTCACATTGGACATGAGTATGTACAGAAAACAGCATTGACATTTGTCGATGGGATATTCATAAATCCAATTATAGGCAGAAAAAAGAAAGGAGATTTTACCGATGAAGTCATTCTTGAATCATACCAAACATTGATGAAGCATTACTATCTCAAAGACAGGGCTGTTCTGGCAATTCTAAGGACGGAGATGAGGTATGCTGGTCCAAGGGAGGCAATTTTCCATGCAATAATGAGAAAAAATTTTGGATGCACTCATTTCATCGTTGGTAGAGACCATGCCGGCGTAGGAAACTATTATGGACCATATGAAGCCCATGACATATTCAATGAATTTCCAGACCTTGGGATAACTCCTTTATTCTTCCGCTCCTTCTTTTATTGCAAAAAGTGTGGAGGGGTAGTTAACGAAAAAATATGCCCTCACGATAGCAAATACCACATTAACTTTAGCGGAACAGAAATAAGAAAATTATTGAAAGAAGGGAAGAAGCCACCCAG
This sequence comes from uncultured Thermoplasmatales archaeon, assembly GCA_964530745.1. GTDB lineage: Archaea > Thermoplasmatota > E2 > UBA202 > DSCA01 > CAZHBO01. The sequence continues at coordinate 5,357 of CAZHBO010000049.1, forward strand.
CATAATGATGAGGGAAGAAGTTGCTGAAATTATAATAAAAAGCAGGAATCCGTTCGTGTGATATATATGAATACATCAAAGGATACGTTGATAATTCATCATTGGGATACAGATGGCATATGTACTGCCTCCCTTCTTTATAATGATAAAGCCAAAAATATCACCCCAAAAATAGGAAATTATTTTCTGGAAGAAGAGGAAATAAAAGAGATCAGAAATGCTGGCTTTGAGAGGATATATGTTGCCGACCTTGCATTAAATGAGGAAAGCATTAAAGCATTGGCAGATATAGCTTCTGTTAAAGTTTTTGACCATCATGTAACCAAAAAAATTGACGGCATAGATTACATAAATCCAATTTTGGAGGGAAAGAGCGAAGAGGATTATCCCTCTGCCTCATGGGTTGTAGGTGAGGTATTAAATAAAAAGAATATACTGGCATTTCTTGGCGCCGTCGGCGACTGGGAAGAGAGATTGAAGAACATCAAGTTTTATGAGAAGTTGCAGTCATTTATGGAAAAAGAGGGCATTACTTTTGAGGAAATGCATGAGATGGTTGCCTTGATAGACTCAAATTATAAAATAGGAGATAAGGAAGAAGTAGAGAGAGCAGTTGCTATGATTTCAGAGGCAGATGACATAGCCAATTTCATATTGAATAATGAAAAGTGGAGAAAGAATAAGGAAACAATAGATGAGGAAATAGCAAAGGCATTAAATACGGAGGGAAAGAGGATTGGGAATATTCTCATAAAGGAAATGAATTGCAAATATAACATCATCTCCACTGTTGCAAGAAGGTTGTGGGATAAAAGGAATTATGTGGTTGTGATAAACTGTGGCTATTTTCCAAACGATTGCCAGGTTTATGTTAGAGGCAATGACTGTCTCAAGCTCATAAAAATGGCACTGGAAAGGAAATATGTAGCAGGTGGCAAAAAAAATGTTATGGGGGCAATTGTTCCCAAAAATGAGTGTAATGAATTTGTAAATGAAGTGATAAATGTGATAAGGTGAGAAAATGGTGAACTATATTGTTTCGGGAATAGAAAGATCTGGAACATCGATGATGATGCAGATATTATACAAAGGTGGGGCACCGATTGCCTTTGATGACTCCAGACCGCCCAATTACCACAACCCAAAAGGTTATTATGAACTTGAGGGGGGAAAAGTGATAAATAAACTCATGGAAGGAACTTTTCCTTTTGAAAAATATGATGGAAAATTTATAAAAATAACTGCCTATGGTCTCAAGTTTTTGCCAGCTGGAAATTACAAAATAATCTATATGATTAGAAATCTAGATGAGATAATGGACTCAATGGAAAAAATGTCTGGACCAATAGACAGAGAAAAGGAAAAACCGGTGTTTGAAAAATTAAATGAATTTTGCCTGAGTTTAATGAAAAAAAGAGATGATATAGATTACATAGTCGTAAAATACAGAGATGTTGTAAACAATCCTCAAAAAGAGATAGAGAGAGTTAACAATTTTTTGGGTGGAATGCTGGATGTTCCTTCTGCGACTCAGGCTGTAGATCCCAGTCTGTACAGGAATGTAAGAGAAAAATAGGTGATAAAATGGAACATAAAGGAGTGACAGTATGGTTTACGGGTCTGCCATGCTCTGGAAAAACAGTTGTTGCAGATGGTGTGGCAGAAAGGTTGAGAGAAAAAGGATATAAAGTAGAGAGGCTGGACGGAGACATTGTAAGGCAGAGTTTGACAAGTGACTTGGGATTTTCAAAAGAAGACAGAGATGAAAATATAAAGAGAGTTACCTTTGTTGCAAAATTGCTGACAAGGAATGGAGTCATTGTCCTCACTTCATTTGTCTCTCCATATAGGGAAAGAAGGCAAAAAACGAGAGAGGAAATTGGAGAGTTCATTGAAGTATATGTGAAATGCCCTGTAGAAGTGTGTGCAAAAAGAGACGTAAAAGGGATGTATAAGAAAGCTTTAAATGGAGAGATAAAAAATTTTACAGGTGTTGACGATCCTTATGAAGAACCAGAGAATCCAGAGCTAATATTAGAAACAGATAAAGAAACAGTTGAGGAAAGCATACAAAAAGTAATGGATAAACTAAAAGAAATGGGCTATATTGAATGATTCTCTTCACAGGAAACCCCAATCATTGAGATATATAATAAAGTAGATTCAATAAAAGAAGAGATTTAGAAAAAAATTAAATATTGCGGGAGCATTTACAGAATATAAAACCATTTGAGAATACCATAGAATTTCAAGAGGAAAGGAAAAATATGGAAGGAGTATTATGGAAAAAGGCTTTGGTTACTGGAATTATTTTTTTATTCATTGGTATAACGGTTGCACCAAGTATCTATGCCAATGTCAGCAAATTATCTGCCCATGATGAATTGGTCGATATTACCACCGAAATATGGGGTATCAAAGAAGTAAAATCATACACAGTGAATCTATCAAAAGAAGATGCAGATAAAGTGGACTGTTTATTTAATTCCTTCAAAGAACAGCTGGATAAGGCAAAAACCAGAGAAGATGCCGCTATTATATTTAACAAGGCGGTATTAGAATTGAACAAGTTTGGATTGTTACCACATGATATGAGTGTAGAGAAAATACAAAAATTGGTTACAGGTAATCATCTGAGTCCAAAGTTAATGAATATTCTCGAAAAAAATTATCTTACAGGGTATAAAAGTGAAGAAAATGAGAACTTTCTTTGTTTGATTGCAGGGAAAAGTAACGGCACGAGTTTTTTTGGTCCAGTAAATAGTATTATAAGTTGGACGATATTTCCCTTGTTTATACTGGGCTTGGAGCTCTCAAATAGTTCATCCCTACTAATAGCCACTATAGGAAACATTATCCTTTTATTATGGATATTACTGTGGGTTATTCACTTTGTTGCACTTCCCCTATATATGGCGATCCGTAATCCCCTGCCTATCTTGAACACGATAACATTTGGGGGTTGGGAGCCACTGCATTATTTCCCAGCTAATGGTTGGGTAAATACTTTTGGTTTCAGTGGTGCTAAAAGTTGGGAAGGGACTTTTTATGGAGATTTACCGATGATAGGGATTTGGTTGTTTTTCATTCCTATCGAGGAATTCTTTACTGGAGCAATTGGTTTCACAGGTATACATATTGAAGATCTGTATTTTGGTTCTGCTCTTTGGGTAAGAACCAACTCAGAACCGCCCCCACTAAAAAAACTGTGATGATTTTTCATTTGAGAGAGAAAGCGTATATATCACTTTTCTCATTATCCTTCGGTGATTTAATGGCAGAGAAAGTGACAAAAGAAGAGTTGCTTGAAAAGGCAAAAAAACCTGGTAGAGATGCAATGAAACTCCATCCTTTTTACAAAGGAAAGATACAAATTGCATCAAAATGTTGCGTACGTAATCTAGATGATTTTGGTATTTGGTATACGCCTGGTGTGGCTGAGCCATGCAGGGATATAGAAAAAAATCCTGAAAAGGTTTTTGAGCACACCAATAAAGCAAATTATGTTGCTGTCATAAGTGATGGGACGAGGGTTTTAGGATTGGGAGATATAGGACCATTAGCTGGTCTGCCTGTTATGGAAGGAAAGGCTTTGCTTTTTAAATATTTGGGAGGTGTGGACGCATTCCCTATAATGATTGATACGAAAGATGCAGATGAATTTATCCAAGCAGTTAAATGGATCGCTCCTACATTTGGAGGGATAAATTTAGAGGACATCTCATCTCCAAAATGCTTCTATATTTTAGATAAATTAAGGCAGGAATTGGATATACCAGTGTGGCATGATGACCAGCAAGGAACAGCTGCCATCGCTCTTGCGGGAGTTATCAATGGATTAAAGATTGTTGGTAAGAAATTAAATGAATGCCTTTTTTCCATCATAGGAAGTGGTGCTGCAAATGTTTGTTTGATAAGGACTCTTATAAAAGCAGGTGTGCCTCCAAAAAACATTATTGCAGTTGATTCAAAAGGTATATTGCATCCCAACAGGGAAGATATTGAAAAATTAAAAGTTCAGAATGAGTATAAATATAACATCGCAATGGAAACAAATGGAGAAGGAAGACAAGGTGGGATTGCAGAGGCAATTAAAGGAACAGATGTCTGTATCGCCGCATCGAAACCTGGTCCAGGGACAATAAAGAAAGAGTGGGTTGCAGAGATGAATGATGATGCAGTAATGTTTGCAGAGGCAAACCCAATACCTGAGATATGGCCGTGGGAAGCAAAAGAAGCAGGGGTAAGAATTTTTGGCACAGGACGTTCGGACTTCCCAAACCAAGTTAATAATAGCATTGGTTTTCCAGGCATATTTAGAGGGACATTGGATGTCATGGCAAAGACAATTACTGATGAAATGCACATAACAGCAGCATATGCAATTGCAGAAGTAGCAGAGCAAAAAGGGCTCAGGGAAGATTATATCGTTCCCACCATGGAAGATTGGGAAGTATTTCCATATGAGGCAGCTGCCGTAGGAATGAAGGCAATTGAACAGGGAATAGCAAGGAAAAAAGTGAGCAGACAGGAATTATATGAGACTGCACTTGCTACAATAAAAAATGCAAGAGAGCAAACAAAACTTTTGATGAGGGAAGGACTGATTCCTTCCCCTCCCGAATAAAAATGGAGGCAATTGAGGAAAAAGGAGAGAGGACAATCCTCCGCATAAAAGTGAGGACTGGCAGCAAGGAAAATAAATTTCCATCAGGATATGATGAATGGAGAAAGCGGATTTGCATCGACGTTACATCTCTACCTACAAAAGGGAAAGCAAATAAAGAGATTTTATCAATGCTCAAAAAATTTTTTGGGAAGGATGCAAAAATTGTTTCTGGCGAGAAAAGTAAGGAAAAGGACGTGCTTATTGAAATGAACAGGGATGAAGTATTAAAAAAAATAAAAAATGGATTATAAAGGATGCTTGGAAGAAGTGGAAAAGGCAATTCAGCAATTAAAGAATTTGAATGAAAAGGTACCCATAATTGTTGAAGGAGAAAGAGATGTGGAAGCTCTTCGCCTTTTAGGAATGGAGGGAGAAATATTTCCTCTCCATTCTGGCAAAAATATAGTAAATTTTTGTGATTCAATAGCTCTGGAATATAAAGAAATCATCATACTTACTGATTGGGACAAAAAAGGATGGAAGCTGACAAAAGCTATAGAAAGAAATTTAAGTGGGAGGACAAAATGCATTACTGAATTTCACCTCATTTTTGCAAAACACATGGGCGTAAAAAGTGTGGAAGGCATGCCATCATACCTCAAAAAATTAAAAGAGAAATTGGCTAATAGGTGAAAATCTCCATTTTATTGTTTCTCTTCTTTTCTCATGCATACACAACCTCTTCCAAGATTTTATCTTTCAGCTGAGGTCTCAAAGCTTTTATTGTGACTAAATCTACCTTTTTCCCTAAAATTTCCTCGAGGAACTCTTGAAGATCAATAAATTCCCATCCTATTTGTTCATAAAATTCCACCAAAATATC
>CAZHBO010000050.1:0-10566 GCA_964530745.1 uncultured Thermoplasmatales archaeon
TTCCCAATTGTCACCAAAAATCTCCTTGAATATCGCAATGATTGCTTGATTCCATGCCAAAGCAGCGACCAGTCCAAAAGCAGCTGTTATCAAAGCAGCTATTTTTTCTATTACTTCTCCTTTGAGTGCCATACTTTCCCCTCAATGATAAACTTTTTTATCCTATATTATCCTGTCGAAATTTTTCGATTGCCATGGAGAATTTAAAGAAATTTCCACACTTTCATTTCACTACTAATAGTATCTCCATTGTAATATGCCACAACCTTTATTGTATGGGCAAGGAAAGAAGTTTCGTCCCATGTCCATTCATATGGCTCTTCTGTTTTTGTCTCTTTCAACTCACCATCAATGTAAAATTCTACCTTCTCCACGCTTAACACTCCATTCACTTCTACTTCTATCGTTATTTTTCCTATGATGATTGTAGTAGGCATGGGTGCTATTTCCCTTCCATAAATGTAGAGGTAGTTTTCCTTCGGTTTTGTTATTATTATGGCAGGGGAGGCATATTCCTTTCCAATAGCAATAAAATCAATTCCTTTGTTTTCACCAGAATATCTGGCTGATGAAAAAATGTCAACAGATGTATCCCAGTGCTCATGAACCCCCAAACTTTTTGAAAGATAAATTCCATCTCCCTCCGGGTCGTAAGTGTTTAGTAAAGGCTCTGCTGCTTGGTGCAAATAATTTTGTGAACCTTCTATAGGATTCGCTTCCGCATTTAAAAAATCGAACATTACAGAGTCGATAGCCACTGGGTCTTGTGAGAAGAAAAGGCTGTTGCTCCAGTCATTATTGAAGGGGTACATCTGGAATTTAGCAATGGTTTTGTGGTCTTTTAGTGTTCCATATGTGCCATCTCCTATATACAACAAAGTCTTTCCTCCCAATTGTTCATGAGCCAACAAATCTACCTGCGGTGCGGGATTTCCCATAATTTGTCCAGATTCATGATAAGGATGGATGTCTTCAACTGATTCAATCCAGCTGCCGAAGAAATTTTTGCCGGAAAGGGTAACTCCATTGTTTATAGGATGCATTTTCAAGAGAGGCATATTGATAAGGTAGTCTGCTTCTGTTACACAAGTAGGAAGAGTTTTTACAGTTCCGTCAGCAAAATAAATTTTTTCATTGCTTGCAACAACTTTTTCTCGTCCAGGTGCTCCGCCTTCCGCATCTACAAAGTGCACATCTGGAAATTCTGGAGCTACACGGTCATAAAACCAATTTGGTATTGGACGAGATGCATCATATAGCGTTATATCCTCCTGTGCTATTCCAACAACGCTTACCAATTGCCTTAATAATGCCTTAACTACATAGGGACTGGCATCTCTATCATTATCTTCCTTGGTATAAGGATTTCCACGAGCCCAACAGTTGTTCATGTTTATTTTAATGGCAATTTTCTCTCCATGTCGATAGCCAACCTCGCCTTTACCATGAATTTTGTTGAAATATTTGAATAAAGCATCCCATGCCATGCTATCATTTTTTTCTCCAGTTAGCGCCTTTAATCCAGAGGAGAACATTTGGTTTATGACACTCTGGTTATTATTTTGCTCTTCCCACCAATACCCTTTGAGCTCTTTTTCAGTAGCATCTGGATTCCATACCCAAACAACTCTTCCTGGCTTAACTCCTACAGGTATTCCAATTGGGTCTTTAACAATGGGGCTCCATTCCGTTGTTTTTTCATTAGCGAAAAAATTGCCAGCGAAAACCATTCCTGTTACGGCAAAGATAATTAATAGTGAGGGAACTATTGATGTAGTTTTCAATTTTACTTGCCTCATCCATACTGCCATTACAGCAAATAAAGCACTCCAATAGGCAATGTATGACAATGCTATTGCTTTGGAAACCTGCTGGCATGGATATTGGGAGCGATGAGGAGCAGGTAAACTTCTTACCAAAAACCATATTAAACAGGCAATACCCACAACATGAAACCAAATTCTTTTGAAGCCATTTAACAACAATTTTTTTCTGCAAATTTTTTTCATATTTAGCCCAAATAGCAAGGGAATTATTATTGCTTATAAATATTATTGCTTAACTCTTCCCCTTTTTTCTTGCCTTTACCTCAGCCTTTAAGCGTTTCTTCTCCAACTTCAACCTTGCTTTTTCAATCTCTGCTTCCATCCTTTCTGATTGCTCTGTTGTTTCCTCAGAAAGGGCTGTGCTATACTTGTATGTATATGCTAGTGAAATCAAAATGTAAAAAATTAATGCAAAAAGGATTGGCAACGAAATCAAATTTGGGATGAAAATGAAATATCTGATTGCTAAAAAAACAGATAACAATCCCAATCCCGCCCATGCATGATGGCGATACCACTCGTATTTTTTTCTGGAATTTGACATATATGGTTATCCCATGTAATGCTCTGGTCCCCAAGGCTCTGGCTTAAGTCCCTTTCTTTCTCTTATTTTCCTGGTGATTTCCTCCTGCAAGAAATCAGGAAGTTTCTCAAATCCCATGTTTTCTGTATTCCACAAAACTCTTCCTCCTGTTGCTGATCTTATTGCAGATGCAAATCCAAACATCTCTGCCACAGGAGCTTTTCCATGCACGATGCTCATGTCTCCCTCGCTTTTTATATCTGTTATCGTGGCTCTCCTTTGCTGTAATTCCCTATTAACATTTCCCATTAATTCGTGAGGCACCGAAACGTAAACTTTTTGCATTGGCTCCAAAAGCATTGTCCCTGCTGATACCATTGCACCATAAATTGCATTTCTCATTGCTGGAATGATTTGCGCTGGTCCACGATGTATGGCATCTTCATGCAATTTTGCATCTACGAGGCGTACCTTCACACCCATTAAAGGCTCATTTGCTTGCGGTCCGCTGTCCACGACTTCCTCAAATGCCTGCTTGATTAATTCTTTAGTTTCAAATAAATGCTGTATTCCTTTGGTTACATCTGTAATGAGGTTCGTTCCCTTTATGCCGAAGACTCCTTTTGCCTCTTCTTTATCCATTCCCAATTCCTGCAATTTCTTTGCTACTTCTTTTTTGAACTTTTTAACATTCTCAGGAATCTTTCCTTCTTGCAATGCTTTGACTATCTCTGGCTCCAAAGGCTCTACCTCTACGTATAAATAATTATGCTTATTGGGGGACTTTCCTTCAAAAACAGGTGATTTTTTCCTAACTGTCTCTCTATAAATGACCGTAGGCTCCGATACAATGATATCCACTCCTTGCTCATTTTTTATTCTGTATTCTGTAATTTCTAAATGCAGCTCTCCCATCCCGCTCATTAAATATTCTCCAGATTCTTGATTTATCTCTACCTGTATGGATGGGTCTGCTTTTGATATATTCCTTAAGACTTTAACAAGCTTGGGCAAATCAGATGGTCTTTTTGCCTCCACCCTTACTGTAACGACAGGCTCGGAAATGTGGCGTATACTTTCAAAAGGCTCCATTTCTGGGTCAGTGGTGACTGTAGAGCCTGCAACAGCATCTCTTAAGCCAGTTATCGCAGCGATGTTGCCAGCAGTAACTTCATCAACTGGGATGCGGTCATCTCCAACCATTACAGAAACCTGCTGAACTCTATATTTATGGGGCATACCACATATATAAACTTCCTGTCCATCCTGTATTTTTCCTCCATAAACACGACCAAAAGCAATTTCTCCAGCATGCGGGTCAATAATAATCTTTGTCACCATCAATGCTAATGGTCCATGTGAATCACAGTTAAGCATTGCTTTTCCTACTGGTGACTCAGGATCTCCTTTCCATATTACTGGAATACGGTATTTCTGCGCTTCCTTTGGATTTGGAAGATGCTCAATAACCATATTGAGAGCTACTTCATGTATGGGGGCTTTCTTTGCCAATGTTTTTTGATCATTATTCTTGCAGTATTCATAAATATCCTTAAAAGTAATTCCAGATTTATCCATATAAGGCTTTGAAATCGCCCAGTTATGAAGGGCACTTCCAAATGCTACGGTTCCATCCTCAACTTTAACCTTCCATTCGTCCTTGAATTCTTCTGGAACCATTTTTTTTATCAGAGTATTAACTTCTGTTATTATCTTAATGAACCTTTTCTGCATTTCCTGGGCATCAACCTTCAGCTCATTAATAAGGCGGTCTACCTTATTTATCAATAAAACAGGGCGAACTTTCTCCCTCAATGCTTGGCGTAAAACTGTCTCCGTTTGAGGCATTACACCTTCGACAGCGCAAACAACAACTATGCAGCCATCTACAGCCCTCATTGCCCTTGTAACGTCTCCTCCAAAATCTACATGGCCGGGGGTATCTATTAAATTAATTAAATATTCATCCCCATCATATTTATGAACCATTGATGCTGCAGCAGCATTTATCGTTATACCTCTAGCCTGCTCCTGTTCATCATAATCCAAAGCAAGTTGTTCTCCAGCAAGCTCTTCAGATATCATGCCTGCTCCTGCAAGCAAATTATCTGAAAAAGTTGTCTTTCCATGGTCAATGTGGGCAACAACTCCAATGTTTCTTATTTTATCCAGCTTTTCTCTCAACTTTTCTGCTTTCTTAATATTCTCTTCCTTTCTTCCCATTTACCTCACCTTGCACTTTTAGCAATCCTCTCGACCTCTCCCTTTTTCATGACGGCAAATGAGCCAGGGTCATCCTTTGATGCCTTTATGATTTCATCAGCCAGGCATTCTTCAATGCTCATCTTATTTTTCATTGTCTTCGAAACCGCTCCTCTGCATATGTTACGCAAAGCTGTATCCAAGCGTCGGAGGGGGGCGCTGTCTACTGCTTGAGGCACATAGATGCCCGATAAAAATAAACGGGTTGTTTCCTCACGAGGGGCAGCATTCTCTATTGCTTGAATTAAAATTTGAACTGGATTCTCCTTTGTTTTTTTATGTATTATATCAAATGCATTTTTGACGACATTATAAGCCTTTATTTTCTTTCCTGTGTATCTCTCAGTCCTCATCATGTTGTTTATTAGCCTCTCTACCAAAGAAAGGTTTGCCTTCTTGAATCTCTTATTTGCATGGCGTGCATGCTGGTGCAATTTTTGCGTATCTAAATTAATATACTTTGCCAATCCTTTATCACGTATAACCAGGTTGCTTACGTCGTATTTTCCAAAAAGAGGGGGCATATCGTTCATAGTATCATCTTACAGGTTTCTCAACTTTTCCTCTAACCATTTCTTGCAAGGACACATTATTCACTTTAATAACTTTATATCTCACTCCAGGAATGTCTCCATAGGAACGACCCATTGCTCCACCAATTCCTTCTATAATTACTTCATCATGCTCATCGATGTAAGTAATTGCTTTATCTCCGGGGGCAAAAGCTGTAACAGTCCTTCCATTTTTTATTAGTTGAACCTTTACGCATTTCCTGATGGCAGAGTTTGGTTGTTTTGCTTCTATACCAACCTTTTCCAGCACAATGCCCCTTCCTTGAGGTGAGCCTTCCAGCGGGTCCGTCTTCTTTTTTAATTCTAACATTCTTCTCTTGTAATAAGTATCATGCCATCTAAACTTCTGCCTGTCCTGCCTTAACTTCCTTGCGGCATTTAGTCCTCTGCCCATCTTTTCACCAATTGCGACGACTAATATACTCCTACTATATAACCATAACGCTGACGTTTTATGCCTTTTATCTTCACTTCTTTATAGAAAACATTAAAAGAGTATGTCATATTCACACAAATACCTATGCTTGAGAAAGAAATTGAGAGAGTAAAGGAAGTGGAGAGGGAAGCCCTTGAGAAAATAGAGAAGGCAGAGGCGCAGGCAAAATGGATGGTTAAAAAGGCATATGAAAAAGGGGAAAAAGAGGCATCTGCCATTTTAGAAGAAGCAAGGAAGGAAGTGGAAGAAAAGGCGAAGGAGGAGAAAAAGAAAGCGGAGAAGGAGGCAAAAAAATTGGAGAGGAAAGGGGAAAAAGAAGCAGCAAGAATAAAAGAAGCATCTTTATCAAAAATGAATAAGGCAGTAAAAATTGTAGTGGATGAGATACTAAGATAGCATGTTACTCCCATCAGAAATGAGTAAGGTATATGTTCTTACGCATGAGAGATATAGAGATATATTAATAGAAAAAATTCATGAAGCAGGAGTGATGGAAATCTCTCACAGCAGCCTTTTAGGTATGGAAGAAGGGGAGATGCATCCTGAGGTAGGGATATGCGCATCCTATGAACTTCGCCTCACCAAAATAATTGATGTCTTAAAAAAATATGAGAAAAGAAGGAAGGGAATAAAATCAATTTTATCTCCTGCAACAATTGAAAAAAAGAAGGTTAAGAAGAAGTCATTGGAAGAGAAAGTAAAAGAAGCTGATTTGCTCTTACAGGAAGTAGAAAAATTTGTGATGGAAAGGGAAGCAGAGATAGAAGAAATTGAGAAAAGATGCGATACAATCAATGAAAAAATTGAAAAGATGGAGATTTTATCAAAATTTGATATAGACCTCTCTTGGCTTGGCATTTCTCCTTATGTCTTCATAAAAGCCGGGATGAGTAATGATATTGATGCTCTCCATTCCTCTCTCAATGGCTTGGATGTAGAGATTTTATCAAAGGAGATAGTAAAGGGAAAGGAAAAGAAATGGGCTATCCTCATTGTTTCGCATTCTTCGTTACAGGAGCAAATAGAGAGAAAAATAAAAAATTTTGAAGAAATTGAAATAAAAGCAGAGGGTAAGCCCGTTGATATTCTAAATCAATTGAAAAATGAGAAAAAGGAATTGGAAATAAAAAAGAAAAATTTGGTAAAGGATTTGAGAAGAGTATTTCAAAAAAGAAAAGAGGAGTTATTTGCGGTTAGAGAAGAAATACATATTGAAAAGGAAAGAAAGGAAATACAGGAAAAATTTGGTAAAACAAAATATACCTTCCTCATAGAAGGATGGTGCTTGACGGAGAGTGTAAAAAAATTAAAGGATATAGTTAATGAGACTACGGGAGGACATGTGCTATTTTCATCCACCAAAGCAAAAAGAAATCCAGATGAGCCACCTATCCATATAGAGGTTCCATGGTGGGCTAAATCTTTCCAGACATTCCTGGAGTTATTTTCCCTCCCAAAATACAATGAAATTAATCCCTCCATTTTTCTCGGCATATCATTTATAATTTTCTTTGCTGTCATGCTTGGAGATGCTGGATATGGCTCATTAATTCTCATTCTCTCACTTCTTGCATATATAAAATTTGGGAAGCACAGTGAGATGATTAAAAATTGGTCATTTCTGGGCATATGTCTTGGAGTTGTTACCACAATTGTTGGATTTTTATTCAATGCATTCTTTGGTGATTTTGTCCCCCGCTTTATATATGGAAATGAAAATGAAATGTTGTACACCTTGCATATTATGGGATATACCCTCCCAATAGATGCGTTGCATAAGCCCTTGATAATCCTGATCATTGCCCTTTTGATAGGTCTCGTCCATCTTAACCTTGGATTCATTCTTGCAATATACCAGAATTACAAAAGGGGGCATACAAAAAACATATTTAAGGAACAAATTCCATGGTTTTTGTTGCAGATAGGAGGAGGAGCATTGGTTGGTAATGCCCTGCTCCACATCTGGAAACTATCAACGCCAATGCTTGCCCTATATGGAATTTTCACAGCCATTGGCTTAATCGCACTTTTTGTTAATAAAGGACCAATAGGATTTTTTGAACTCACTGGCTTTGTTGGAGACTGGCTTTCATATGCAAGATTGCTTGCTTTAGGTCTTGCAACTGCTGGCATGGCTTTGGCATTTAACATTGTTGCACAATTAATGCCTAAAATAATTCCTTATGTTGGCATCATTTTACTTCCTATTGTACTCGTTATTGCCCATATAGCAAACTTACTCATTCAATCCTTGGGGGCAGCAATTCATGCCCTTCGCCTTCAATATGTTGAGTTTTTCAACAGATTTTATGAAGGAGGGGGAAGAAAATTTATTCCATTCCATGTTGAAAGAAAATATACGGAGGAAATAAAATGAAAAGAAAAATACTGCAAATAGGGATGGCCATTACGGCCTTGTTAATGATAGCAGGTACAGCATCTGCCGATATGGGAACAGGAGAGGCAGGGAAAACGCAGGCAACCATAATGGTAGGATGCATGGTTGCTGTTGCTATAGCAGGGATATCCTCAGCAATAGGTCTTGCATTAGCAGGAAGTTCAGCAGTGGCAGTGACAGCAGAGAAGCCGGAATTGTTTGGAAGGACACTGGTTTTGCAAGTTTTGCCAATGACTCAATCTGTATATGGATTGTTGACTGCCATTTTGCTGATGATGGGAGCTGGATTGCTTGGAGGAGCAGCGAGAGTTGATTTAACAAATGCATCCTTGGGCATGGGAGCAATATGGATTGGCTTTGTTGTTGGTTTGACAGGCGTATCTGCAATAAACCAGGGAATGGTTGCATCTGCATCCATATCCGCAGTGGGAAGAAATCCAGAAGTTGCAGCCCGTGGCATCATATTTACAGTAATGCCAGAGACAATTGCAATCTTTGGATTGCTTGTAGCTATACTGCTTATGACTGGATTGGGTTTACTCTGAGAGCATGTCTTTGGAAAAATTGATTTCCCAGATAGAGGAAGATGCAGATAAGAGAGTAGAGGAGATAATAGGTAAAGCGAGAAGGGAATCAGAGGAAATCATTGCATTGGCTAGAGAAGAGGCAAGAAAAAAAGCGAAGGAGATTAGAAGGGAGGGAAAGAAATACATTGAGCGCGTAAGAGAAAAAACTTTGGCTGCAGCGAGGAGGAAGGTAAGAGCATTAAAAATAAAATCAAAGGAGGAAGTGATACAGGAATGTCTGGAGAGAGCAAAGCAACACCTCAAAAAAATGAAAGGGAAGGAATATGAGAAGGTTGTATCCAACCTTATGAAAAAAGGGAAAGAGACACTAGGGGACTGCATAGTCATTCCTTCCCGTAGCGAAGATAAAAAAATTGCCTCAAAGCTTGGATTAAAAACAGAGGGCTCAATAAATGCATCTGGCGGAATCATTATGAAAAGTAAGGATGGAAGCAAGGAATTGAATTATACATTTGATGCATTGATAGATGCCAAGAAGGATGAGCTGCGCATATTAATCGCAGGAATTTTATTCAACGAAGGAGGAAAAGAGTGAGTTCTACCTTCATTCTCTTGGTTATTCTTTCGGCGGTGGGCATAGCAGCAATAGCCAAATTTTCTCCTTCATTGGCAATCATTGCTCAATTTACCTATCCAAATGCAAAATTCAATGCCATTGGCGCCTCCTATTTAAAAGAAAAGGAGCTTGCCCATTTAATAAACAGCAAAAGCCTTGATGATTTGAAGAATAATATAATAAGCAGGGACTTTCATGTTGAAGGCGATACCATAGAAGAAATGCAAAAGAGTGTAGATGCTTCTTTGGTAAAAATTTTGCAGATGGCGAAAAATGACTCTCCTCGCTCTGTGAGAAAATTTTACGATGCATACATCAAAAAAATTGATGCCCGCCCACTAAAAAATGTTTTGAAGGCAATAGTGGAAGAAAAAGAATTACCTGAAGAAGAGTTTTTTTCTCAAGAAATAAAAAATTTTGTTGATAGCATTAAAAAAGCCAGCAGGGACGAAATGCCAGCCATTTTTTCCATGCATAACATGCAGGATGTGTGGGGACTCATTGAAAAAAAGGCATTATTCATGGAAATAGAAGGGGCAATAGAAAAAAAAATTATACAGGAAATCCGTGCTGTTCCTCTACCTAAATCTTGCAGACATGCAAGGGATTTATTCATGAAGTATTTCATAGACATTTTAAACTTAAAGGCGATTTTCAGGGCGAAGTATATGGGAATGGATTTGAGCAAAGAAAATCTTTTTGGAGAAGGAAGAGAACTTTCATACTGGCAGCTGGAGCATTTTTTGAAGATAGATGCAATTTCAGAAATAATTTCATTGCTTGAAGGAACATCTTACATAAAACCATTGAGGGATGCCCTCGGGGAATTTGAAAGGGAAGGAGTTAGTGCTTTAGAGAGGGCATTGGACAGACATTTTCTTTCATTGGTTGGGGGCATTGCAGTTGAGAACACAATGAATCTTGGTCCAGGGATTAGATTTATCATTGAAAAAGAATTTGAGGCACAGAATTTAAGGGCTATAATAAAAGGTGTTGGCGAAAAAATGTCAGCGGAGGAGATATGGAAGATATTGGTGGTGGAGAAATGAAAATAGTAGCTATAGGGGATGAGGATACTGTAACACTCTTTCGCTTTTTAGGCATAGAGGGATATATTGCAGATGAAAATTTGCAGAAAAATTTTCAGGATATTGTTTCCAAGGAAGACATTGCAGTAGTTATTGTAACAGAAAAAGTTGCTGATGAGATTATGGATGAGATAACATATATAAAATTACAGAAGGATTTGCCAATTATTGTTGAAATACCTGATAAAAAGGGAAAAATTAAAGAAAGGGAAGATTCCATCGCACGGCTGATAAAAAGGGCTGTTGGAGTAGAGATAGAAAAATGAGGGATAGAATGAAAAAAGGAAAGATATATAATGTTGCTGGACCGGTTGTGAA
>CAZHBO010000051.1:0-10553 GCA_964530745.1 uncultured Thermoplasmatales archaeon
TTCCAAACTTCTGGAACGTTTCCGATATCTGTATTTAAAAAACCTATGCTTTGCATGCTTATTCATAAGCATGACCATTTCTCAAATATTTTTATCTCAGGTGCATAGAAGTAACAATATTTCAGCAGGGGCAAATGATTATAAACATCCATATGTTATATATATGGGGTAGTTAATATGAAAATAAAAAAATTAACTCTTCCTATTGGTGTAGTTGTGGGCATCATAGTTACATCTTTTGTTTTGATGGGAATACAAAATGCTTTTGAAATAAAAGATGCAATGGCTTCATCAACAGGAAACATTTTGTATGTTGGTGGAACAGGACCAGGAAATTACACAAGCATACAGGATGCCATAAATGATGCAAATGATGGAGACACAATTTTCGTGTATAATGAATCTTCACCCTATTACGAAAATATTGTCATTAATAAGTCAATAGTTTTGATAGGGGAAGATAAAGAAACAACAATTATTGATGGGAATGGCGCAGGAGATGTTATTTGGATAAATGCCGATTATGTGAATATAAGCAATTTTACAATAAAAAATAGCAATGATTCATGTGCTGGTATAAGAGTATGCTCTGAGTATAATATTATCTCGGATTGTAATGTTTCAAATAATTATTATGGCATATGGTTCTACTATTGGGGAAACAATAATACAGTTTATGGTTGTAACATTTTTTCAAATAGCAATTACGGCGTTTTTATATTCTACACCAATAACAATACAATTTACAACTGCAATATTTATTCAAACACATGGTTTGGTATCAATATTCATAGCTCAGATAAAGATGAGATTTACAATTGCACCATTTATTCGAACAATTTTTGCGGCATTGGTCTCTCATATACAACCAATAGCACAATTCATAACTGCAACATCAGCTCAAACGATGAATATAATCTCCGCCTGCATAACTCTTATAATAATACAATTTACAGCTGCAACTTATTCAATAGTTCAAGTGGTATTACACTATGGTATTCCGGCAATAATATGATCTATTTCTGTAACATCGAAAATCATGCCCAAGGAATTTTTGTCTATGATTACAGCAATCATAATAAAATATTTCACAACAATTTCATAAATAACACATTGCAGGCACATGATGAATGCAATAATACATGGGATAATGGCTATCCTATGGGTGGTAATTATTGGAATGATTATACTTCGCCAGATAACAACCATGGAATAAATCAGAATAAAAGTGGATTTGACTTAATTGTAGATTATTCATATAATATTCCTGGAGGAAATAATAAAGATGGATGGCCTCATGTTATTCCAGATGGCTGGATGAAACCATTATTTGCCCCAAATATTATACTGGTTGAATTTAATGAAAGCGTAACAAATGAAACAATAAATGATACGATTGCAAAATATGGAACAGAAATAATAGATTATCTGAAATATATAAATATTTATATTTTGGAGATAAATGCAACAAATCAGTCAGTCTTTGATATTTTATATATGTTCCAAAATGATGTAAATGTTAGTGTTGCATCCTTAGATTTGTATACATATACTCGTGATGCATTTAAGCCCCAACACTTAACAACACCCAATGATCAATGCTATCCAAAACAGTGGCATCTGAATAATTATGGAATAAATCCGGGAGTTCCAACTGGTTTAATAGATGCTGACATAGATGCCCCTCAAGCATGGGAACATATAACTGATTGCAGAGAGGATGTAAATGGAAACGATTTTGTAATTGCAATAATAGATTCTGGTGTAGATTTAAATCATCCTGACTTAGTAGCAAATCTATGGACTAACCCAAATGACCCTCCTGGCGATATTGCCAATAATGGAATAGATGATGATTTTGATGGTCTGCCCGATTGGTTAGACCCAGATTTTGATGGAGATCCTAACCCTCTCAACCCAGATGATGATAACAATGGCATAACTGATGATATTCATGGTGCAGATTTCAGCGATATACGTAATCCTGATGCCTCACCAGATGATGAAGATGGGCATGGTACGCATTGTGCTGGTATAATTTGTGCTGAAGGAAATAATGGTATAGGTGTAACCGGAGTATGCTGGAGAGCTCAATTAATGGTTTTAAAAGGAAACTCCCCATTTAGGAGGGGAGGTTTATCTCAGTTTGAGAGAAGTGTTAATTACATTATTCAACAAAAAAATAATGGTGTAAATGTAAGGGTAGTTAGCTATAGTGCAGGAATATCAAGAGATGATTTGATGAGACATAGAATAAATGCAGTAAATGCAGAGAATATAATATCGAGAAGTAATATCGAAAATATATATAGAAATGCGATACAGAGACTTAATAACGCTGAGATTTTATTTGTTTGTGCGGTAGGAAACAATGGACAACATATTGATAGAGTGGACGGCGCTGGTGCATATAGTGATTATCCACCTAAACTAACTTTACCAAACATCATTTCGGTTGCTGCATCAGATAATCGGGATAGACTTGCAAGCTTTTCAAACTGGGGGACAACATCTGTAGACATAGTTGCTCCAGGAGAGAATATATTAAGTTTAGCTATGCATGGAACATATGTCTATAGAGACAATGATGGAGATAATAAAGTTTCTACAGGAGATAGAAGGTTAACCAGCATTCCCGCGATATTTCCTGCTGGCTCAACTGTAAGAGGCGATGATACTGATTGTGTTGAGGGATATCGCATATTTAATTTTGATGCTCATGAAAAATACTGGGATAAAAATGGTAATAATCGGTATGATGCGGGAGAGTATATTTATTGGGATGGTAATAATGACAATAAAATCTCAGCTGGGGATAGAAGATTGATGGATGTTTATATTGATGGAGAATTAAAATATCATCATAGTTCTATAGTTAATGCGGGAGATACCGATGCAGAAAACGGTCTCCACTCATTTGCAGCAAATGAAAGACATATAGATTTAATACCCCGCAATAGCAGGTATGAGTTTAATGAAGACATTTATAGGGATGTGGATGGGAATGGAAGGGTTTCTGTTAATGATATAAGACTAACTACAGTAGATGATGAATCTTTTGAGGGTAATAGTCAAGTCCAGTCTGACGAAAGTGATGCAGGAGATTGTTTACATAGTTTTGCGGCAAATGAAAAATATTGGGATTGGAGGAATAATAACAATCAATTTGACGATGAGTTCATTTATATTGATAAGGATGGTAATAATATAGTTTCTATAGGTGACCAAAGATTAACCCAAGTAAGAGTGAGAGTGGCTGGAGGTGTTAGAGTTTATTCACCAGGAAGTTTTGTTGAAGCAGGAAATGCAGATATTGGCGCAAATTTAAAACCTTTCCAAGCAAATGAAAAATATTCTTTAGTTACCTACATGTCTGGAACATCAATGGCAACCCCTATGGTTGCTGGAGAAGTTGCTCATTTCTGGTGTCAGTTTCCATGGCTCACTCATTTAGAAGTCAAGGATTGGATTCTAAGGAAAGTAGACCCAAGGAAAACATTGCATAACACCGTTGTTTCTGGCAAATGGAATGATGGAAGGTTACGGATGATAAGTGGTTTTGATTTTGGTGATGCTCCAGATCCTTTTACCGTAAATGGACAATATCCAACGATTCTCTGGCATGAATTGAGTCATGGTGCAAGTCATGAAGATATTGGGGAGGAATGGCTTGGTGCAGATGTTACTCCAGAATACGATGCCAATGTAAATATTTCACCACCATATGATGTGGATGATACACCAAATTTACTTCCCTCAAGGACTCCATCGACTCCACATCCACCATATCAGGCTACATTTATACCGGATTTAGAAGAGTATGATGATGGAGTTTCCTTGCCAGCGATAGTATTTGCTGGGGGAACTTATCCCATAGAATTTCATATTCATACAGAGAATCCATTCATAAACGATGTAGATTTTGGGAGATATGATGAATATAGAGCAGACAAGAGAGATAGCAAAAAAATATACATAAATGCCTATTTTGATTGGAATAGAGATGGAGACTGGGATGATGGAGGAGAGCATTTAGTCAAATGCCCAGCAAAGCAATGCACATGGTGGGGGGGTCCGAACATGTTTTGCTGCTATGGCATATTTTGGCCTTCCTATAATTGGCATCTCCTTCCAAGTCCATTTATACCATATGTAGATTCATTAAACAAGAATGCTTATAGAAAAACAACGTTCACTGTTCCAGCAGATACTGAAGATGAAATATGGGTAAGAGTCAGACTCGACTATGGGGAAAATGCTGGGCGCCCGCCATGGCCGCGTTGGGAGTCAACGCATCCATTTTCAATGGGAGAGATATTGGACGATACATATTCACACGCTCAGTTTGGAGAGGTGGAAGATTATCAGCTATACGTCATAAATAAAGTAAAGGAAGTTGGAGAGCCAAAATATGATGATGGGGACGTAATATGGGTTACTTCATCTACACCGATTGAAATAGTGGATCATCCATTGGATTATCCATATCCGATAAAAAATTATTATAGGTTATGGTATGATGATGAGTGGAGCGAGTGGATTACTTATGCAGAATCATTTCATTTGGAAGGAGAAGGGTTGCATAAAATAGAATTTTATGGGAAGGCAATATCTGAAGAAGTGATATTTTCAGAAAATTTCGAAAAGGGATACGGAGAATGGGCTGCTGTCGATGTGGATGATATGGGCTATACTTGGCAATGGACCAACATCACTCCAGAATGGATAGATGAGCCGATTGAAGGATATTTCATGCTTTTGGATGATTTCATTACATTGGAGTCACCCAATACAGATTCGTTAATATCTTCACCAATTAGCTGCAGTATTTTTAATAACACAATCCTCTACTTTGATGGGGAATTTAGGACAAGAGGAGATGAAAAACTTTGGGTAAACATTTCAAATGATTATGGGGAAAACTGGACAAATGTTTTAATACTAGCCCAAAATGCAAGCGGACCATGGATAATAAATATATCTGAAATTGCAGATGGAAACATTGTACTATTAAACTTTACTTATTCTGATGCACAGAGATGGGGATACGGGATGTTGATAAAGGAGGTTGCCTTATATGGGGACATAGTAACATACTCACCAATATATGGGCAGTATCATATGGTTGATGATACACCTCCAGAAACGATATGTGAATTAACTGGTGTAAAAGAAAACGGATGGTATAGAAGTGATGTTACCGTTAGCTTAACTTCTACAGACGAAGGGACAGGTGTACATGAAATATTTTATAGAATAAATGGAGGGGCATGGCAGAAATACACAAACCCATTTAAAGTAAGTGAAACATCTAAGATAGATTTTTATGCCAAGGATAAACTTGGAAATGAAGAAGACATAAAAAGTGAAGACATAAAAATTAATAAAATCGTGCCTCCACCAAATCAACCTCCAACTTGCTCTCTATCTGCAAATTTAACTTCTGGATACGCTCCTTTATCCATTACATTCTCAATGAGCTCGGCTGATACAGACGGCTCAATTTCTTATTGGCAACTTGATATAGATAGTGATGGAATTGCTGAATATTCTGGCTCAGGAAGTCCACCATCAATAAAGCAACACATCTATCAAAATGTTGGAACATTCATAGCAAAACTTACTGTTAAAGACGATGATGGTGCAACTGCATCTGATACTGTAAAAATAATTGTAAATGAAACACCAAATCAACCACCAATAGCAAACTTTGATTATATGCCTGTATCGCCAGTTAAAGTTGGAGAAATCCTTAATTTCATTGATAATTCTACTGATGTAGATGGGAGTATTGTTAACTATACATGGGACTTTGGAGATGGAACTATAGCATATGGAAGTGAGATTAATCACACATACAATGAAACAGGAACTTATAATGTTACCCTTACCATTAGAGATGATGATGGAGATACAGATAACTATACAATAACAATAGAAGTTGAAAAAAGAAAGAAAGGTATAGCGGGGTTTGAAATAATTTTCTTTATATGGGCAGTTGCAGTAGCATTTATAATGATGAGGAAAAGAAAATCTTAACATCGGATCTCTGGATACGTAAAACGCATTGTAATAATGATTCTAAACTAGCTATTTTTATGATGGGTTTACAATTCTATTCTTTCCCCAACATTCAAAATTTTTACCTTTGCTCCCTTCTCTTCAGCCATTTTCTTAAATTCATTTGCATCCTGCTTTATTACAGGAAATGTGTTGTAGTGGATTGGTATGGTAACATCTGCTTTTATCCAAGATGCTGCAATTGCTGCCTCCCTTGGTCCCATTGTGTATCTATCTCCTATGGGCAAAAATGCTATCTCGGGCTTGTATAACTCTGCAATAAGCTTCATATCAGAAAATAAGCAAGTATCCCCAGCATGATATATTGTCTTGCCACTATTTATTACAAAACCAGCAGGATGCCCTCCCGAGAAAGAAAAATTTGATGCATCTATGCCAGAAGAATGAAATGCGGGAACCATAGTTATCTTTGTTTTTCCAATGATTACGCTTCCGCCAATATTCACTCCTATTGCCTCTATTCCTTTGGATGAAGCATACTGAGCTAATTCATGTATCGCTACTAATGCTGCCCCTTTCTTTGCGATTTCAATTGCATCTCCTAAATGGTCTCCATGCCCATGGGTGACTGCAACAATATCAACGTTTATTTCATCTACTTTTTTACTCGCAAGAGGATTTCCCGAGAGAAAGGGATCGATGATAACCTTATCCTCTCCTTCTATCAAAATGCAGGAATGACCAAGCCACGTAATATGCATGGAAGGAAATAATAAATATATAGAAAAATTTTATTGTTGTGGAGATTGACGTAAGCATAAAAATAAAGGTAAGGAATGGAGTATATCCTCCATCTGAAGATTCATATTTCCTTATCGAATGCATTGAAGTTGAAAAGGAAAAGTCCCTTGACATGGGAACGGGTACGGGCATAATTGCCTTGCATATGGCAAAAAAAGGAGCAATTGTTACTGCCGCTGATAAAAATGCTGAGGCAGTAATTAATGCCAAAGAAAATGCAAAAATTAATGGATTGAATATTAATGTAGTGCAAAGTGATTTATTCTCCAGCATACATGAAAACTTTGATGTAATTGTTTTTAATCCGCCATATCTCCCAAGTGATGAAGTATACAGCGAGGCATGGAATGGAGGGAAAGATGGTGTAGAGATAGCTGAAAGATTCTTGGAAGAGGCAAAAGATTATTTAAATCCAAAGGGAAGAATGTATCTCCTACTTTCCACTTTGGGCAATATAAAGAAATTAATTAATAGGTTTAATTCAATATACAAATTTAGGGAAATAAAAACACTTCCCCTTTTCTTTGAAAAATTGGTTGTATATGAGATTACACGTTGAAGTATTTTTTATAATCCCATGTAGATATCTGAGCTAAAAATTCATTCCATTCTTCTTCTTTTATTTCAATAAAAGCCTGAGAGGCATGTTTACCCAATGCTTTTTGAATTACTTCATCACTTTCTAATTCTTCAATAGCTTCATGCAAGGTTCTTGGAAGCCTCTTTATATTATACTTCTTCAGCTCTT
Organism: uncultured Thermoplasmatales archaeon; assembly: GCA_964530745.1. Taxonomy (GTDB): domain Archaea; phylum Thermoplasmatota; class E2; order UBA202; family DSCA01; genus CAZHBO01. The sequence continues at coordinate 7,571 of CAZHBO010000051.1, forward strand.
TTTTGCTCATGGCATAAATGTTTTTTTCAATGGGATTACCTGGGTCAATTTTTTTCTTTATTCCATCCATGCCGGCATGGATAAGAACGGCGAAGGTAAGATAAGGGTTTGCCGACGGGTCAGGATGACGTGCCTCAATATCTATTGAATTATTCTTCCCTGCTTTGTTGGGTATTCTTACTAAAGCACTTCTGTTATATATTGCCCATGCTATATTAATTGGCGCTTCAAAATAAGGGACAAGCCTCTTATATGAATTTGTTGTCGGATTCGTTATGGCTGTCATGCCTTTTGCATGTTCAAGTATGCCTCCTATGAAATATCTTGCAGTCTGGGAAAGCATGTATTTATCATTTTCATCAAAGAATAAGGATTTTTTATTTTTAAACAATTCCATATGTACATGCATTCCATTTCCAGCATCTGTTGGAAGGGGTTTGGGCATGAACGTAATTAGCAAATTTTTCATAGAACCCATTATTTTTGCAAGAAATTTGAAAAATATGGAAGCATCCCCTGCCTCTACTGGATTTGGCAATGATTTTATCTCTATTTCCTGTTGCCATGCACCTCCTTCATGGTGATGATATTTTACGTTCATGCCAGAATATATCAGTGCTTCTGAAAGCATGTTTCTAAATGACTCTGCAGAATCTATTGGAGGAGCAGCAAAGTAACCTTCTTTTTCTTTTATCCCTAAGACGGGGTGCTTTCCCTTAGGAATTGGCTCTTCTCCATGCATAAGTATTTTCAATTCACTTTCATCACTCTCAGGCAGAGCAGATTTTTTGAATGCATAAAACTCTAACTCTGGAGAAAGTTCTATTTTATCATATCCCATACTTTTGATGAGCTGCATTGCCCTTCTTGCAATATGACGTGGGTCCCCAGAGAAGTAATCATAATCATCAACATTCAGAATATCCATTACGACTCTTGCCACATCCCCTCCATATAACCATGGGAGGGGAAGCATTGTTTTAGCGTCTGGAAGTGCTATCATATCAGAATGTTCCACGGTAACAAATCCTTTAACGGAGGAGCCATCAAAACCTACACCCTCTTTCCATATAGCATTTTCCAAATAAGTTTTTGCGGGCATAGAAAAAACTCTGAGATTACCAATAATATCCACAAAATGACCCTGAACCCATTTGATATTTCTATCTCTCAAAAGTTTTTTTGCCTTCTCAACTTCCTTCTGGTACATCGTTTCCTTATGAGATGAAGAAATATAAATTTTGTTTATAACCTTGGCAAATTATGTTCTATTTCAAACGGACTGACCTTTGCATCATATTTATGCCCCATTTCTTCCCTGTAATTTCTTATTTCCGCTTCTTTATTTGCAATAAATTTTTTGAATAAATGCTCGCCCAGAGTTTCTCTTACAATCTCACTATTTTTAGTAATTTCAACTGCCTCTTCTAGATTTCCAGGTAAAGATTTTATACCAATATTTTTTCTCTCCTCTTCTGTCATATTATAAATGTCATTCTCACAAGGGGGTGGTAACTCATATCTCTCCTCAATCCCTTTCAAGCCTGCTGCAAGCATAACAGAAAATGCAAGATATGGATTACACCCTGGGTCCGGGCTTCTTAATTCTACTCTGATGGCATTCTCTTTTCCAGGCTTATACTCTGGAATTCTTATCAAAGCAGACCTATTTTTTTGACCCCATACGATATATACGGGAGCTTCATATCCTGGCACCAAACGTTTGAACGAATTTATCCACTGATTGAGAATGGAAGTAATTTCATTTATATGTGTCATTAGACCTCCAATATAGCTTTTTGCAATTTCTGAGAGATGATATTTATCATTTTCACTGAAAAAAACATTTTTTTCGCCTTTCCATAAGGATTGATGTACATGCATTCCATTTCCATTCTCACCGTTTATAGGCTTAGGCATAAAAGTTGCATATATGCCATCCCTCCTCGCAAATTCTTTGACGATATATCGGAAAAGCATGGCAATATCTGCCATTTCAAGAGCATCGGTGTATCTTAGATCGATCTCATGTTGAGAAGGAGCTACTTCATGGTGTGCATATTCAGAAACGATTCCCATTTTTAACAATCCAAGAGATGTTTTTTTTCTTAAATACTCATAAGGATCCCCAATGCCCATGCTAAAATAATCACCTTTATCTAGAACTGTGGGGTTTTTGGAATCTTTAAAGTAAAAAAATTCTATCTCTGGGCCAACTTTGAAGGATGAAAATCCTGTTTTTCTTGCTTTTTCCAGTGTTCTCTTTAGAACATATCTGGTATCACCTTCATTATGAGTACCATCGGGATTTAAAATGTCACAAAATAAACATCCCACCCTATAGAAAGAGTTGTTACAGTCCTCATATTTCCATGGGAGAATACGAAATGTCTCTGCATTCGGAGAAACTAATAAATCACTTTCTTCTACTCTTACAAGTCCCTCAATAGAGGAGCCATCAAAGCCTTTTCCCTCTTTGAATGTCTCTTCCAATTCATAAGATGGGATGCCAAATCCTCTTAGTTCTCCTAAAATATCTGGAAAAAGTAAATTTATGAATTTTACGTCTTTTCCTTCATTTTCCAAGAAATTCAAAATCTCTTCCTTACTCTCAAACCTACTCTTTTCCATGGCAATCATGAAAGAAAAGAAAAAGGGAATAAAAATTATTCTATCAGAAACCCTTTTCTGCTATGTCGCCCACTATAGGCAGTTTGAACATTTCCCCTTGGTATGCCTTAATCATTAGTATAATCCATAGTACGAACATGACTATTGATATTAGCCATCCGATTACAACCAAAAATGCCCATGCACCCCAGTACCACATGCTCCAAAATAGCCATCCTCCTCCAAAGATTAAAGATAGAATCCACAGTGGAAAGAATACAAGAATTGACTGCCTAGCATGGAATCGAACGAATTTGTTATCCTTTTCTAAGATATAGAAGATAATCCCTGTTAACCATCCGAGGAGGTAGCA
>CAZHBO010000052.1:0-10526 GCA_964530745.1 uncultured Thermoplasmatales archaeon
AACCTCCCATGTAAAGTTTACTACTGGTGGAATATTGTCAGTTACATTTATAGGTGGAGGTATATTTACCCCTGGAACACCTGCCCCAGTCGTTGCTGTTCCTATTTGTCCCTCATCATCTACAACAGTTAAAGTAACATTATATGTCCCGCTACTTGGATATTTATGAACTACTAACATTCCATAAGCATCTATTGTTCCATCACTTTCAAAATCCCATTTATATGTAACTATTGAGCCGCCATCAGGATCATAACTCTGGCTTGCATTAAATTCTATAATTTCTTGTGTTTTGGGATCCCATGGTGCATAGGTAAATATGGCTATTGGTGGAGAAGTATGTAATATTCCCTGCTGAAGGATGCCGCTCATGATTACAGAATTGCTTGGCTTATCTATAATGACCATGGAAATTTGCCAATGAGTTATGTCACCAAATAATCCCTCGCAGTCTATGTCAATATAGTCTCCAACATCCCATTCTGCATTGGAATTTAAATCATGGAATGTGATTTGTGTGTATGGCTGCCCATTTTCATTAACTGGCGTCCCGCTTTGAGTAAAATATACTGTACAACTTTCTTCCTCTCCTTTCCATATAATCAATTTCATATCTTTTAGTTCTGTCGTATCCCCGCCTCTATGTTCTACCACGCTATGATGATATTCATCCATATAGCCTACCATGTTTACATTCGGTGGAGATGGGCTTTTTTCAGTAGAGGAAAGAACATAGGTAATGAGTGAGGAAAAGATAATGATTGCTATGACCAATAGCAAGATGGTACCAATGAGTTCCGATACGCCCTCATTTCCTTTTAATTTTTTAATTTTCATCATCTCACCTCCATGGATTGCATGATTTAAATATTTTATTATTTCTTTCGATTTTCATTTTTGCTATCTTTTTGCTATCAATATATATGAATAGGAGATATATATACTTTTTCTTTTGATTTCATGCCCATTTTTCTATGTTCTTCTGAAAACGATGTTGTTCATTTGGTAAAAAAATTGGATATTTTCCAGTAACGCACCCAAGACAAAGATTTTCTCTCTCGATACCCAATGCTTCAACAATTCCTTCTATTGGTGTATACCCGAGGCTATCAGCATGTATACTTTTGCATATTTCATCAATGCTCTTACGGAATGCCATAAGTTGCTCCCTAGTTGTCATGTCTATACCAAAGTAACATGGTGCAATGATTGGAGGTGAGCCGATGCGCACATGCACCTCTTTTGCCCCATAGAGGCGGAGCAAATCAACAATTTGCCTCATTGTCGTGCCACGCACAATGGAGTCATCCACTAAAACAACTCTTTTTCCTTTTATGATACTTTTTATAGGATTTATTTTGAGGCGGACTTTCTTTTCCCTAACATTCTGCTCAGGCATAATGAATGTTCTTGCGATATACCTATTCTTCATCAAACCCTCAACCAAAGGAATTCCAGATGCTATGGAAAATCCATATGCATGAGCCCTCCCAGAATCTGGGACGGGAACCACTATGTCTGCCTCAACAGGATGCTCCCTAGCAAGAATCTCTCCTATTCTTTTCCTAACCATATACACATCCCTTCCATCTATGATTGAATCAGCCCGTGAAAAATAGACATACTCAAAGAAGCAATGTGCTTTGTATTTCTCCTCCATTAGTTTATACGCTTCATATCCATTTGGCGTTATTTCCACCAGCTCTCCTGGTTGCACATCTCTAACCAATTCTGCTCCCAAAACATCCAGAGCAACACTTTCAGATGCAACAATATAACCATCTTTACTTTTTCCAATGCATAAAGGGCGAACGCCAAATGGGTCCCTTAACCCAAAAACTCGGTCATTGAATAAGAGAGTTAAAGAATAAGAGCCTTTAATCTCCTTCATCATATTTTTTACTGCCTTTTCAAAATTTGAATTTTTTAGAAAATCTGAAAGGAGGAAGGCAATGGATTCTTCCTCGCTTCCTTGAGAGTAGTTATGTCCTTTCTTCATCAATTTTTTTTTTAATTCCTCAGAATTTGTAATTATGCCGTTATGAGCAACACCAATGCTCCCCGCAGAAGTATGCACGATGGTTGGCTGCGCATTAGCTGGCGAGGATATTTTTATTGAATAATAGGTATGCCCAATCCCTTTTTTTCCTCTCAAGTTTGTTATTTCTTCTTCTTTAAATGCCTCTGATACAAGCCCCAGACCTTTTATAAAATCAATCTCCCCTTTTTTTTCATTATATACTGCAATCCCTGCTGCCTCCTGACCGCGATGCTGGAGCGCATTGAGAGATAAATAAATGGCTTCAACAACATTATTTTTTGTTGCAGCCGCCACCACACCGCAATTTTCCCTCATTTTGCCCAATTATACTCCCTCATTCTTTTAGATTTTCCAAATCCGCAGGATGCACAAATGCCCGTTCTTACATTATACGCTCTTCTTCCGCATCTTCTGCAGATGATATGTGTTTTTTTCCCTCCTGACTTAGATGGTGTTCCTTTTGTCATTTTATCATGGTGAGATATATATTATATTGTCTCCTCTAACAATAACCTTCTCCACGTCTCTCTTCTTTTCCCCTTCTATTATCTCCTCTGCATTCCTCAATATTAAGTTGAGATGGGGGTGGTCATATCCTTCCAATATTCCTCTATATTCCTTTCCCCCTCTTAACTCAACAATTACTCTTTTTTCCAGACTGTTGTGAATCATCTCAAGGGGTTTCATTGATAGTGTATGGAGCTTATATACTTAATCTTTGCCGTTCTTACTAAAAATGGCATAAGGAATTTCCATACATTTTGCATTGACCACACGGAACGCTTTCATTTCCAAATTTACTGGATCGATGACCAATGCAGTATGGTAAGGCTGTGTAAACATTTTGCTCTGCGTTTCAATGTCCACATCAGACATAAAACTGGAATAGCCAACATGGGAATGATACCAGCCCAGAAGGATGTAGTCATAATCTATCTCATCAAGTTTATCAAATAAATCTTCAAATGCGTCCCTCTGAAATCTTACTGAAAAAGGCGTTGATTCAAGCGTACTCGTTACTACATCAAAAACTACAGAGAAATAACTCTCCTTCCATTGATATAACTCACCAACCAAAAATCCCATTGCCTCTAATCCATCAGATGCCATTTTTGAGCAGTGATGCAATATTTCATCCAAAGCTTTCTCCTCCATATAAAAATCAAGGTCTTTTGCATAAGGTAAAGGACTCTCCACTTCATCAGATTGAAGATGAAAACCAATTCTTTCCATACCCAAATCATTGAATTTTTTTAAAAGAAATTCCGAAACATAATTTTCACTCTCTTTACCAGGAAAATATTCAAATATTATGGCTGAGGGAGGGCAGCATTGCTTAATTTTTTTTCTTATCTCTTCCCTTATCCTTATCGCCATGCTCTTCCTCAACAATCACTATTGGCTTTTTTTTCTTCACATATTCAGTAGCCAAAGGAGGATGATATGCATGTTTGTTAAAATATTCAGCAGCTCTGGTGCAAGTATCATTATCAAAAGGATTCTCGGGATTTGGATTTATGAGCAATGATTCTATACCTCTAATAAATGCTGGGAGCGTTGATTTAAAACCCCATTCATCCAGCAATTTTGTACAAATATAACCTCCATCTTCGGGCGGCATAATGTTCGGATGAAAAATCTTGCTACGCCATCTAACGATTGGCGTCTGAAAAGGATAATCCTCAGTAATTATTATCTCAAGTTTGTGCTCATATTTATTCCTTAACTTTCCCCCATCCATGATGGGTCCTGGTGTGTTTACCAAAGTAACCATAATGCTTAAAGGGAATTTTTTGAAATTTTCATCAGAAATGGAAAAAAAATGTTTAAATTCTTTCCTACATTGACTCAACTCATTTCTTAATCTCCTCGCTAATATGTCCTTAGGCAATGGCAAAATATCACCAAGCAAAGCCGCCTTCAGGATCAGGAATTAATTCCAATACATCCCCATCCGTCAGATTTGATTCCTCTACTGTAAGCTCTCCTCCCAAAACTTTTTTTCCAAATCTCACAACATACGCTCCAGGTGTCTTATTCCAATGGTCTGCAGCGCTTTCCAAAATCTCTTCAATGGTGTTATCCATTTCCACATCCATGGTGATTTTGCTTCCAGTTTCTGCATCTTTTACAGAAATGCGCATTATATCACCAATTATGAATTTAGCATTTATTTAAGAAATTAACGATGAATATTTCTCCTTATTTTTCTCGATTTTCTGAAAAGTGGCTTCCAGCAAGTTTATTCCAATTTTGTTTGACAAAATAATGAGATAAATGAAAATATCTGCGATCTCTTCTGAAATTTTATTCCTGTAATCATTATTTTTCAGCAAATTTTTTATCTCATCCCCATTTCTCCATTGAAAATTTTCCAGCAATTCTGCAGATTCAATGGATATGGAAATGGCAAGGTCTTTTGGGTTGTGAAATTTATCCCATTCTCTTTCATCAACAAATTTTTTTATCTCTTCCTCCAGCAATGAAAATTTTTCCATAAATATGAATAGCGTAAAAGAATTTAAGGTCTTGGCTTATTTGTATTCGTGAAAGAGCAAATGGACAGTTTTGATGTATATGCAATGGTTGCTGAACTGCAGGAATTGGTAGATGGAAGGATAAAGAAGATATATCAAAGAGATGATGAGATTGTATTTCAGATACAAAAAAATGGGAGGAATGATTTATTCATAAAAAATGGGAAGTGGATTTTTATTGAACAAAGGCAGAGAGAATGGGGAGAACCTCCAACATTTGCAATGACTCTGAGAAAACATCTTTCCAATGGGAAAATTTTATCAATAGAACAGCATGAATTTGATAGAATAGTTACTATGGATGTCATGAAAAAGGAAATTTTTCATGTAATTATAGAATTATTTTCTGATGGAAATGTTATATTAGCAGATGAAAAATGGAATATCATTATCCCTCTATTGCAACAATCATGGGCTCATCGTGAAATTAAACCAAAAAAGAAATATGAATTTCCACCAGAAAGGCAAAATCCATTTAATATTTCCCTAGATTCATTTTTTTATATTTTCAGGCAAAGCGAAAAGGATGTTATAAGGACTCTGGTAATGGATGTGAATATCAGCGGGCAATGGGGAGAGGAAATATGTAAACTTGCTGAGGTTGAAAAAGGAAAGACGGCAAGAGAATTGGAGAAAAAAGAGATTGAAAAGTTGTATGATTCGCTACAATCCATACTAAATAAATTTAGGCAAAAGGATTTTTCACCTGTTATAATAAAAGGTAAAGAGATGACAGTTCTTCCATTTCCTCTGTCTGTTTATGATGGCAAAATAGAAAAATTTTCCAGTTTTAATGATGCAATCCAGGCATTTTTTACAAGAATTAAAAAAGAAGGTGAGGAGATTGATAAGGAAAAAGAGAGGCTTGAACGCCAGATTCAGCAACAAAAGGAGGCAATAGAGAAGTTTAAGAAAGAGGTGAAGAAAAAAAAAGATGAAGGAGATGCAATTTATGCAAATTATGCACTTTGCCAAGAAATATTGGAGAAAGCAAAAAGAGGGGAGTTGAAGGAAGAAGGGATGGTGAAAAAAATTTCTTGGCCTTTTTTGATAATTTCCCTTCCTTATAAAGAGAAAATAGAGGAAATAAAGCTGGATATAAGAAAAAGTGTTTCACAAAACGCAGATGAAAAATATGAACTTAGCAAAAAAATGAAACAAAAGATAAAGGGGGCAGAAAAGGCACTTGCAGAAACTTTTGAAAAAATGAAGGCATCTCCTGCAAAAAAAGAAAGAAAGGAAAGGAAAAAGAAGGAAAGGAGATTTTGGTTTGAAAAATATAGATGGTTTATTTCTTCAGATGGAAATGTTGTCATTGCAGGGAGAGATGCATCATCAAATGAAGAAGTAGTTAAAAAATATCTGAAGAAAGGAGAGAGATATATTCATGCAGATATCCATGGGGCACCTTCATGTGTAGTAAAGGCAGAGGATGTTGATGGAAATTTTGTTGAAATATCTGAAAAAACACTTTATGAAGCATGCCAGTTTGCCCTTTCCTATTCAAAAGCTTGGAATCAATATAGCATGGGAAGTGCCTATTGGGTTAAGCCAGAACAGGTATCAAAAACCCCCGAGGCAGGAGAATATCTACCAAAAGGAGCATTTGTTATTAGGGGAAAAAGAAATTATGTAAAATGCGATATAGAAGCAGGGATAGGAAAGGTTATGATAAAGGGGGAAGAAAAGATAATGGGGGGTTCGCCATCAGCAGTTAAAAAATGGGCATCTAAATGGGTTATTGTTGTGCCTGGAAAAAGAAAAAAGGATGAAGTTGCAAATGAGTTGGCGAAAAAATTTTCTGTTGACATAGAAAAAATACAGAAAGCTCTACCCCCAGGAAACGTAAATATTAAAGAGGAACATCTATGAAAATTTTGCATAAAGATATGAAAAAGGGGAAAATTAAAGTCCTTATCCAACATATGGATGACTGCTGGCATCTCTATAATATTTTGGAGAAAGGTGACTTGGTTTCTTCTTTTACTTACAGAACAAAAAAGGAAAGGGATGACAAATTAAGGGCTGGGAAAGGAGAAAAAGAAGGGATGTATGTTACAATAGAAGTTCAAAGTGTATCCTTTCAGAAATTTTCGGATAGACTGCGCATCCATGGAATAATCGTCGAAGCCCCTCAAGATATTGGTGCCCATCATACGCTATATGGAGAGCCTGGAAAGGAATTAACAATATGCAAAGAATGGAAAAAGCATCAGATAGACAGATTAAATGAGGCAGTTAAGGAGTCTTCACAGCCAATGGTTGCTGTCCTTTCCATGGATGATGATAAGGCTACAATTGCAGTAATTCATCAATATGGTGTGGAAGAGATAGCAACAATAGAATCTGGAAGGGCAGGGAAGTTATATGAGAGTAAATCAACCGAGAGGGAATATTATGGTAATATCTTCTCCAAAATAAAAGACATGGATATCCCTCTCGTTATAATTGGACCAGGATTCGCTAAGGAAAATTTTGCATCTTTTATAAAAGAAAAAGGGGCTAAAAAATACATCATAGAAGGGACAGGACATGCAGGAATGGTTGGAGTGCATGAAGCATTGAAGAGGGGAATCATTGAAAGAATTGCAGGGGAAATGCGAATGAGCAAAGAAATAAAACTTGTGGAAGATTTGTTGCAAAAAATTTCAAAAAATGACTTGGTTGCATATGGAAAAGATGAGGTAGAAAAGGCGATTGATATGGGAGCTGTAAAAGAAATTTTGATTACCCATGAAATGGTGAGAGAGGAAGAAAAAATTTTAGAAAAAGCAGAACAAATGGGGGCTAAGGTTCATGTCATCAGTACATTTCATGAAGGGGGTGAGAAGCTGGCATCTCTAGGAGGAATTGCCGCTTTTTTAAGATATCCTATTCACTAACCTTTCTTATTGTGGGACTGTAGTATTCATATGTCACATATAAAGTGAAATCATTGCCCCTATCAAAGAAAAATGGTTTTGGTTTAATAGAAATATGAGCATTCCAGTCCCCCATACCATTTTTTGTGATGTAGGAAGAGGCAATATCTTGAACTTCTGTCTCATTTGTAACATTAACCATCATCGTAGAAGGAATGTCTCCTACCTTCGCTCTTACAATAAGAGGAGATTTATACCCGCTTACTGGATTTGAAGAAAATTCAACACTTCCTGGCGCATCGATTTTTATTTCCAAAATATCTGACCAATTCCATGGAATGAGAATACCTCTTGCCAGATTATCACTCCACTCCAGCCTAAATTCAACTTCCATAAGTCCTTCCTGATTAATAGGATAAGTAAGGGTTGTTTCTTTACCTTTCGTAACTGTTCCTTCCTCCTGAAAACTCTTCATGCCCTCTTCCCATTCGATGGCATATGTGATTTTTTGTTCTTCCTTCTCTGCCTGTGTATATCCCTTTTCCTCATACATCACGCCAATGAGAGCAACAATAAGAATGAGAATACCCACAAAGACGACCATTTTGTCGCGTTTGTCCATCAAATCACCTTGTCCATAAATGGATTATCGTTTATAAAACTTAGCCTCTCGCCGATTTACCAGTGAAATAATTTCTGAATATAATTTGCCAATTCGATGAATATATTTATATACTTGCATAAAATATACAAAATATGGCTACCACTGTTAGAATAAGCAAGGAGTTACTCCATGAACTAGAAAAATTGAAAAAGGAAAAAATGGCAAACTCGTATGAAGAATTGATAAAGAAATTGATAAAAGAATCCAAAAGATTAAAAAGGAGTCATTTTGGAAGTCTGCCCAAATTAGAAAAGTTTAGGAGGGAAGAAATTGACCGTTTTGATTGATTCATGGGCTTGGATAGAATACTTCAAAGGGAGTAGATCAGGAGAAAAAGTAAGAAAATACGTAGAAGGTGGAGAAAAAGCAGTAATTTCCACCATTAACATTGCAGAGGTGTATAGATGGATACTGCGTTTTTACGATGAAAAGGTGGCGAAGGAAAAGGTTGAAGTAATGAAAGAAAGGTGCTTTGTTATCCCTGTTGACGAGGAAATTGCAATAATGGGTGCAAAAATAAAACATGAAGAGAAGATGGGGTTGGGCGATGCTATAATATATGCAACAGCAAAGAAAGAAAATGCAATTCTTTTAACAGGAGATACTGATTTTAAAGACAAAAAAGATGTAATATTTGTAAAATAATTTCCCACCTATACCAAAAGCAACAACAAGAAAGGAGACAAACACACATTGATTCTGATATTAGAGAATTCTGAGAAGGAACGGAATTTTCGATTTATAAGCGTGAAAGGGGAATAATTGATAGGAAGGAAGGATGAGGATTATTATGATGATAATTGAGCTAATCTGCCTCATCTTTTATTTACTATTATTGAAACATGGATGTGGACAAGAGGAAGGGGAAAATATAATTTGAAATTGGGAGACGCTGTAATAGCAGCTACCACCATTTTCTACAATTTAATTCTTGTGACAAGAAATGAAAAGGATTTTAAAAAGATAAAAATCAGGATTTATAATCCTTTTAAATAAATTAAAAAACCAAGATAAAATTTGAATAAAAAAATTTTCAATATTATTTCAACAGTTTCATATTTCAACCCAGATTTTATTGAACGATATCCATGTGTTTTCTTATTTCGTCAAATACTATGTGAAGGGATAAGAAAGAATCGTTACACTAAACGATTATTTTTCTGGTGACGGAATCTTTTATCAATGCAGAAATGATGATATTGGTGCCAACAACGATATTCATGCATTTAGCACCTTTTTGGACAATTCTTCTTTTATAATTTTACTTATTTCCTCCGCATCTTTCTTTGTCAACTTACTCTTTTCTGTGAGTTTATCAAGCAATTCCATATCTTTTATTTTATCTTCTATTGCTTTTCTGGCTACCTGACTCCATTTAATTTCAGGATATTTTTCCATCTTCTTTTTTAATCCATCTGGGACTGATAAAGTTATATTTGCCACCAAAAAATCCATGGGAGAGGACATAGACCACCCAGCACAAATCAAAAATAAAAATAAAAGAGGGAAAGAGGGGTTGTTGGATATATTAATTTAAATGTGTTAATGGTGGAGCATAACAGGTGCAGTATCCACACCTATGCAACAAGGAAAATTATAAATTATATGGCTAATTTACCATCATGCAGACGCAGGAGATGGCCGAGATGAAGCAGGACATAAAAAAACTGCGACATGAAATAGAAGAACTAAAATTGTTATTTGAAGATGCTCTTCTCTCCAAGGATGAGATTGACTTTGTTGAAGAAGCCATCAGAAATATAAAAAGGGGAAATACAAGTGATTTTGTGGATATAGATGAGATTTAGTCTAAGGATTCATAGAAAAGCACTCAAATTTTTGGAAAAATTGAATGAGGACGCAAAAGGGAGGGTCCTTGAAAAAATTAAAAAATTGAGAGAGACTCCTTTTTTACCGAAAGCCGTAAAGATACAGGGGCGTAAAGAAGAATTATACAGAATACGAGTGGGAAATTATAGGGTTTTGTACTACATTGACCAACAATCATCAACCATATTTATTTTGAAAGTGGATAAAAGACCGAGAGTTTATAGAAAGTGAATCAAAAGTTAAACAGAAACATTATATGTGCGAAAAAATGTTGTGTAAATATGGCAAAATACAGATTATCCGTGGTAATTGAAAAAGATGAAGGTGGCTATTTTGCATTTTGCCCTGAATTGCAAGGATGCTATACACAGGGAGATAATTATGAAGAAGTCCTCCAAAATATAAAAGATGCAATCAGATTGCACATCGAGGACAGAATTGCAAATAAGGAAGAAATCCCAAAATCAGAAATGGCAACTACAACTTTTTTAAATAACGTGAATAAAGCATAAAAACAAAAAAGGGAAAGAGAAGTTTTTGTTATGCCTGAACTGTTACTTGTTATTTTTCAGTAAAGGCAAGAATGCCTTAAA
>CAZHBO010000053.1:0-10465 GCA_964530745.1 uncultured Thermoplasmatales archaeon
TTATTTGCATAGATAATGTAACAAGAGATGGTCGCGAAGTTACAATAATGGTTGAGGTTGAATACAACCATTGGAAAGCAGTGGAGGGAGCAGGTGTTAGTATATATGGATACGGTGCATCAGATACTAATTATACAAATGAAAGTGGCATTGCCATAATCCATCTCCATCTAAATTTCGCTGCTTCATCTCTAGCAATGAGCGTATGGAAGGATAATAAAATTGTAACTAAGGATCCAGCAATAAAAATTGTGAGAAAGGGGGGATACCTGGAATGGCATGTGATAAATTAAAACAATTTTCTTTGATTTACTTCTGCCATTAATTTTTTTACAGTTTTCCAAGAGCGTCTTGTATAAGGGGGCAAATCCCCAAATTTTTCTATCCATTTTTTGATGAAAAGGCGTGTTTTTTCATCGGAAGGATATCCACTACCTACGGGAATTCCTAACTCTTTTTGTAGAATGTCAGCAATTTTCTTCATTTCTGCATCTCTCTCAACTTTTGCAATTATAGATGCTGCAGAGACAACAGGGAATAAATTATCTGCATCATGCTTTGATATGACATCTGCATCAAATCCAAGATTTTTTTTAAATTTTGCTCCGAAACGTTCTTCATCAACATCTGCTGAATCAATGTAATAAACATCCGCCTTCTTTCTTTTGCCTATTGTAGCAAATAAATGCACCTCAAGTTCATTTATAGACATTGTCGAGCGAAGTGCATCAATATCTTCAGGCAAAATAACAATGGAAGAATGAAAAAACATTTCCTGAATTTTTTTTGCATGTTTCTCTCTCTGCTTGCTCGTGTGCTTTTTAGAATCCTTTATTGCCATTTCTTTCAAAATTTCATTTTCTTCTTCTCTTATCCACACTCCAGCAACAACCATTGGTCCTATGACAGGACCCCTTCCTGCCTCGTCAATTCCACAAATCAATTTATCCAATCAACCAACCTCCTTTGCTCTTCCTTTTTTTCTTCATAAATTATTTTTATTTCACCATATTTTCCCCCTCCCCCAGGATGTATCTTTATTTTTCCATTCCTAAATGCTTCTATGGCGTAGGCGATGGCTGGTGCAGTAATTTTTTTTATTTCACCTATTCCCACATCCAAAAGAACTGATATTTCATCCCCAAATGCTCTCATTAATTCTTCCCATCTCTTTGTGACCGTTTTGGAAAAAGAGGAGAGATTCAAAGCCTTTGCAATTATCTCTGCTAGAGGAATAATATGGATATACGGTGGGCGAAATTCTGGATGTTTAGCAACTTCATAATCTGCCAGCTCATCAATTCTATCTCTAACTCCTTTTTTTATTCTCCCTCCACAATTGCATTTCCATTTCTTCTCTTTTGCTTCCTCAAGCGTATAGTGGGCATAGCATTTTATGCATGCTGTTTTGTTATATTTCCCTTCCTCAGGAGGAAATCCTGCATTAAAAACAATTTTTCTTCCCCCCCTAAAAAGAATCGCCTTTTTTATTTCATCCCATGTTATCTCTTCCACTTCCAGCCTATTAAACTCTCTTGCGAGGCGGATAGGATAGGGGGAATGGCTATCTGAATTTGAGAGGAATGGTATCTTGTGTAATTCCCTAATCCTATCTGCATAATTGCTGTCTGCACTTAATCCCAATTCCAAGAAAGAAACATGCCTATCACCATAACAATCTTTGATGGAATCGTAATAAGCATACAAAGAAGTCCATGGAGTGAAGGCATGGGATGGACCAGCCATGGCATCTACTTCCATAGCAAGATCTAATATCTCTCCTCCAGAAAGAAAAATGTGAGGTCTTCCATCTGTTTGAATGTTTTGTGAATGTTTCAAAATATGATGCTTAAATTCTTCTATGGCGTCAAGGCATGGGAAAAGAATTAAATGATGAACCCTTCTTTCATCCTCTACTTCTGTTGATAAAACAAAAGTTACTCCATTTACTTCAAAAAGTCCGTCATTATATTCTCCATTTTCTTTTATCTCCTTCAGCCATTGACTATGGAGGCAGTCTCCTGTTGCAAGGAGATGAATGCCCTTCTTTTTTGATTCCATGGAGAGATTCCTTATAGTCATTTTTTCTGATGTTCCTCCTGAAAACCTCGAATGAATGTGGAAATCGGCATTTATTAACATGCTTAAAAGTTATATTATGTAGCAATTTAAATGGTTTGGATAGATTCGAAATTTTGGATAAGAGAATAGACCTGTTATGGATTGAATATTCTCACTCGGATTTCATCACTTGCCGAATTTCCAGCATTATCATAGGCTGTTACTTTTAATCTATAAAGATTCAAACCCAAGGATTTTTCATTCCATTCCCATTTATATGGAGGATAGTTTTTGGTATAGCGTAGGGCACCATTTACATAAAACTCAACTCTATCTACTCCAGAACCGGAATCACTGGCATCCACATCCACATTTATTGCACCAATAACAATGGAATTCTGTGAGGGAATGGACATTTTCCACCAATTCCAATATAAATATCCCTCTTCCGGAACCACAATTTCTACATTGGGAGGTACTGTTTCAATTGTAGAGAATCTCCAAGTTGGTCCTGCATGGACGGACCCATGCTCATCTTTTGCAAAGACTATCCAGTAATAGAGACTATTCTCTTCTAGGGTCACTGGGAGGTGTGTATAAGGATAATCACGAGCTATAATGTCTCTTGTTGTAGGCATTCGACCTCTAGCCAGATATACATCATAGTATAAGTCATCTCCATCTGCATCTTCGCATGTCCAGCTCAAAGTAGTTTTAACTTCCACATTTTTCTCACCATCATATGGTGTAGGATTGCTGGGGGGAAATGGCTGAATATCTCCAGATATGCCATATAAATAATAAGTAGGATCACCAATACGGCATTCCCCATATTTTATTCTAAACCAACCTCTTTCGCCCCATCCAGTTCCCATGCTATTTTTGCAAATCCAATATCCTCCATTATCATTGTACCCTACTATTGTAACAGCATGTCCAGCCACATAATTTCCCCAAACATGTTCGTAAACACCTCCAGTATAATAAGCGAAATCCTGATACCAGTCCATCCTCGTGATTAGTGGACCATATTTGATTAGAGCATACTTTATATACTCAATACCACCTGATACTGCTCCAAAAGATATAACTTTTGTAGCCCTTTCTCTCCAATTACTTTCTGTGTAACTGCAAGGTGTTTGGGCAGACCTATATGGAAAACATGCTTCATCAGGTACACCATAATTTTTTAGATACTCTAGGGCTGGTTGGAAATACCAGCCATTTTTACAACTTCCTCCTCCGCAGAAAAATAGGTGCGCCTCTGAGAGGTCGCAATCGAACGGGCGACCAACATTAATCTGGACAACGGATTCAAGAGCAGCTATAGTGGCAAATGCTACACAACTTCCACATCCTCCTTGATTTTTAATAGGAGTTGTCCAGTCAGTTCCATTTACATTTCTCCAATCAAACTCTTTTGGCAATATTCCTTCAAGGGGAGTAATTGGATATTCCTCTATCTTCTCATCCCTCACCCCAGGCCATCCACCTATGTTGTAAGTCAAATTAGAAATAGTGGTATAACCAGCTGTCCAATTAGCACCATGTTCCTTTATTGCTCTTTTGATTTGTGCTAGATCTTTCTCTGATTCCTTTAAACATTTCTGATTCCTATCAATGGATGCATTATTTTTATATTCAGTTGAGCTATCTTCACATCCACAGAAGTGTCCTTCGCTACTATTTGTTATGGGAAAACCTTTTGATACCCAAGCGTTTATCCCTCCTCTCAAATAATGAACATTTCTAAAACCATGTTGAATTAGAATATCGCATGCTACTTTGCTCTTCTCTTCAGATTCACAATAAACAATTATTTTTTTATCACGATAGTTATCCAATTTCTGATGAAAACAGGAGTCACAGTACATATCAGACAGTGGTAATAGTAATGCATTTTTTATATGACATTCTTCATATTCCATCGCTCCCCTCACATCCAATATAACAACATCTGAATCTATCATCTGGTAAGCTTTTTCAGATGAAATCTCTATTATGCCGTCTCTCACATTCTCAATTTGGCTTTTATCATTTTCCCCGGATGTGATGGTATTAATGGGGGAAAAAAGTATTGCCATTATCAATATATACATTATTTTCCTCCTTACTTTCTTTTTCATTTTTATCCTCTCACTATAAAATAGTCCATTTCTTTATAAATTTTTCATCTTCCTGTTGATAACTTGTCAATATTTACTAATTTTGAACCAGCATGTACCAAATTATTAGACCGCTTCTATAACAATACCTTTATAAAGCAGAATTTATATGGGCTGATTAAATGAAGATAGCACACATATCAGATATCCATTATAGCAAAAGTTGGATGTTTTTACATGAAACATTTAGAAAATGTATAGAGATGGTGAATGAAGAAAACCCTGACATAGTTATCATAACAGGCGATATAACCGACTATGGTTTAACATCAGAATTTCAGGGAGTAAAGGAGGAATTAAAGGACATATCCTCTCCTTATCTCGTTGTTCCTGGTAACCATGATTCAAGGCACGAAGGCTATAAAAAATTTGAAAATTTTTTCGGGAAGAGGTATATCTTTTCTAGTTATGGAGATTATAACTTTGTTGGCATAGACAGCAGTGAACCAGATATAGATGAGGGACATGTAGGAAGGGAGCAGTTAGCAAGACTCCAAGATCAAATCTCTTCCAATTCCATTGTGTTTCTCCACCACCACCTCGTTCCAATTCCTAATACCGGGAGAGAGAGGAATGTTCTGGTAGATGCGGGAGAAGTTTTGAAAATTTTGGACATGCATGAAGTTCCTTTGGTGCTGAGTGGGCATAAGCATGTTCCTTGGGTCTGGAAAGTGAATAATATAATTCTTGTTACTGCTGGAACAGCTTCATGCATTCGTACTGGTTCAGAACAATCTTTCAATCTTATTACTTTAAATGAGGAGAAGGTAACAATAATGAAAATTCATATAATTAATGAAAAAAGAGAGAAATATGAAGTAAGAAGGAAATCATAATTCATTCAATTTTTCCTCAAACTCCCTCAGATTTTTTACAACATGCTTTCCACTCATTTTTCCTTCCCTATCAAGATAAAAGGCGTTAATTCCTGCTTTTGAAGGGGCAACATAATCAAAATTCCAATTATCTCCAACATGGGCAATTTCATTTCCTTTAATGTCCAATAATCTGCATATCTCGTGATATACCTCTTCATCTTTCTTCGTTTTTTTAAAATCACTTACAGTGGAAAAAACATTAGAAAATTTTCCTCCTAGCTTAAGAACTTCCATTTCTACAGATATGAACTCGTTAGATGCATTTGATATTATAATCATCTCATATTCCTTTCCAAGATTTTCAAGCGTTGTCTTAACATCGGGATAGGTACGTAACATATAAGCGTATTTTCTTAACAATTTTTTCCAGCTACAATTCAATCCAAATTTTTTAAGCCAGTAATTAATATCATACCATTCCAGCCTTTCCTCGCCAACCTTTTTATATTCTTTTTCAACATATGCCCTTGCTTCCTCAAAGGATATTCCTTCTTTTTCTGCATATAATTTTGGAATACCTTCAAGCCACACGCTATCAACATATCCTCTCTCTACTAATGTTCCATCCATGTCAAAGGATACAATTTTAATTTTGTTCGCCCACATATGTTCTCCCCTTCCATTTTATGACTTTTACCGTGCCTTTTTTTATTCTAAAAGGTGTTAAAATGCTTATGGTTTTGAAGGTTTCTGGGTCCATAATTTCTACTTCCTTTTCTTTTGCGGAAAGAACAACTGCTTCTTTCTCCTCCACATTTACAATTTTTGCTTTATTCATCGCCTTCCTATAGATATAAATATTTTCTCCCGTAATGAGGTCATAGAGATGTATTTTTTTTCTAATATCCTTAATTTTGTAAACTCTACCCTCGATTTCAACATATGAACCCTTTGAATACGCTGGCATTCTTATTCCATAGGTGAGCCTATACACTTCCTTTCCATCTTTTTTGCCAACTAAGGAAGAAGAAACATTCATTTCTGCCTGGAAAACTTCCTTTAAAATTTTTGCGATGTCGGCAGCAAAATGTTTATCCACCATGTAATAATCTATTCCTCCATGCTTTTCTTCTCTCTTTGTCACAAATATCTCTTTTCCCTCCAATTTTTTATACACTATGTCATCCACCATCCCAATTTCCTTTCTTGTAAGATGTTTTTCACCCCTTACTTGCACGATTGCTTCAAAATATCCTCCTTTTATTTTTGAGCATATATCGCAAATTGAATTTTTCAACCTTATCTCGATTTTCTTCCTCTCTTCAATTGGAACACCATTTAATGATGCCTTAAACAATGCTTCTCCCTTTTCTGGCATGAAATTAATTTGAATATTCTCCACCCCTTTTCTTACATATTTTTTTAAAAAATTTTCAATGGGCATCTCTTTTTCCCATTTTTTATTCAATTTCAAAGCTCCACAATTTCTGCAAACAAAAACATCTATTTTTTCCGGTGGGGTAAAAAATATCTCTTTTTTAAAATAGCATTCCTTGCAAAGCCCGTTGTAAAGTTTGTCTGTTTCTTTCCCGCACTCAACACAAAACATACTACACCATTAACGCAAATTGTGCATGAGGGATACCTTCAATGTATAAAACATTTTCCTCCATGATGAGACCCATCTCTATCCCACATTTCACACATTTCTTTCCAACTAAATTTGCTATGGTTGCTTTTTCCAAATGTTTTTTGAGCAAATCCTCATCTCCCCTAATATCATCATAGAATTCTTTTGATATATGGAAATCAAAATCATCTCCCTTCAATGTTTTTTCTAATATAGCTAAATCACAAGCTGCAACCATGATTTCCTTGCCAATTGTATATACTTTTATGCAAATATCAATCGCTTGTGAGTTTATATTTTCCTCGTTTTGGTTCAAAAATAATCCCCTCTCTTCTCATTTTATTCATTAAGCGATCAACGGTCTCATCATCCAGACCTTCTTCAGCAGCCATTAAATGGATTTCTTCCATCGATGCATATTCCTTTTCCTCACAAATTTTTCTTATCACCCCTGTCAGCACCCTCATTTTTTCTTTTTGGCTGTGCGAAATGCCTGTGGTTACGACATCAATATCTAAAATGCCAGTTTCTCTATCTACTCCCACTTTCCTCAGATAATAATCCACTATTTCTATTGCCCTTTCAGCATCTTCAACTGTAGCCACGTCAGAGAGGCGCATTCTTGCAGATGCTTCAGCAATACGGACAAATGCTTCCAGTTGGCGAGGTGTAAAAGGAACTGCATCCCTTGAAGCAGAACGAATATCAACGTAATAATTCTTCAGCCTTTCCAATGCAGATTCTGAAAGCACTGGAAAAACATTTCTCTTCGCATAGGCAATGTATTTGCGTAAAAAATCTGGTTCAAAAGCAGGCTTTATTTCCTCCCCGATATCCTCTTCATATTCCCTTCCTTTTCCCTTCTCATGCGCTATTTTTTCTCCAGTTCTATGAACTTCTAAAATATGGGAAGCTAGCTCATCATCTCTCTTCCGATCTGGCTTGTCCGTAATTGGAAAAATGAGGTCGAATCTGGAAAGTAGGGCTGGAGGCATGTTTATTTGATCGGATATGGAGGCAAACTCATCAAATCTTCCAAATTTTGGATTTGCAGCCCCGAGCAATGCGCACCTTGACTTTAAAGTTGCATTTATTCCTGCTTTGGCAACACTTATTTCCTGCTGTTCCATTGCCTGGTGGAGGGCATCTCTATCCTTAGGAGTCATTTTATCCAACTCATCAACGCATGCAATGCCCAAGTCAGCTAGAACCAATGCGCCTGCCTCCAAAGTCCATCTTCCCTCTCCAAATTCATCACTTCTGATTGCTGATGCAGTTAAACCTGCTGCACTGCTTGACTTGCCAGATGTATAGATGCTCCTTGGTGCGAGCTGTGAAATGTAGCGAAGAAGCTGGCTTTTTGCTGTTCCGGGGTCTCCAACGAGGAGGAGATGTATATCCCCTCTTATCCTCGTCCCATCCGGCATTGTTTTTGATACTCCCCCAAATAACTGGAGGGCAAGGGCATCTTTTTCCTTTTCCAAGCCATAGATGGTGGGGGCAATGGATTTACGTATCTTTTCATACAAGAATGGGTCTTTACTCACCTCCTTTATTTTCTTTTCGTCCTCCTCGCTAATCTGGATTTCCTCGAATGCTTGCTCCTTCTGCTCTATGCTGTTTGCGTCCATTACTTTGTTAAATTCCGTGAGCTTGATTTTTCCGATGCGGCGCTGTTGCCCGTGAAGGATTCCGTTGACAGTGACTCTGTCACCTGGAACGATGTCTCCAACGAGGTCATCTTCCAGATAAATGGTGAGGCGGAGAGGCTGAGCACCTCCTCTCAATCCTTCTGGGCTTTCCTGTATTTCTATTTTTTGGGAATCAATAAAGCGAGACTCTTCTGTAAGCAGGCGGAAAGAAGTTCTTCTGCCACACCCCCCTTGGTCTTCATAACATTCCAAAGGCTCCTTCAGCAATTGCTCATCCTGCGGAACCTTGATAATAGCTCCGCACTTCAAGCATTGAAATGCAGCATCCTCTATCTTTGGTCTCACTTCTGTAACCTTCTTTATTAATCCATCAATGGCAATGAATTTTCCAAGATGCTGGGAGCGTAAATCACGAATGCCAATCTTTCTCGTTTCAGGAATATTTTTGACTCTAAAATGCAATTTTGGCGCAGGCTCAACAGGAACATCAATTTTTTTTAGTGCTGCTTCTGCTGCATATATCGTTGTATATGGCTTTTCTAAAAATAATTCAGCGAGCTCTACATCATACCTATCAATCATCCAATAGTCTAGCAGCACACTTCTTTTCTCTGGGTATAAAAGGGCTGCATTGTCAATCTCTTTTTTACAATAATCATAAAAGAAATGCTCCCATTTTTCAATGAGTGTATTTAACCCCGCATCAGCAAGTTGCATATACAAAAATTAATGCAACTGGGGTAAATAAAATTTGGGAGGAGTGAGAGGTAAATAAAAAATTTTCGCCACGTTGAAAAATTTAGATATGTTTTTAATATATCATTGATTTTCTCTTTGGATGCGGGGTATTGAGGCTAAAAACCTCCTCCCTCCTCCCCGTGTCCTTTATTTTATCATGCTCAGAGCTTTTTCCATTTCATTGACAAATTGAGAGGCATCAGCATAGCCTGTTTTTCTGTAGACTTCGTGCCCGTTGCTGTCGAGAAATACGGCTGTTGGAATGTATTTTATTTTATAGGCGTTGGAGAGCATTGGCTCATCGTCAACATTCACTTTCACCATTATGAATTGCTGGGACATTTGAATGACTCTGGCATCTGTATATGTATCTTCATCCATTTTTTTACATGGAGGACACCAATCTGCATAGAAATCGACCAGTATTGGCATACCTTCTTGTTTTCCTTTTTGAATCCCTTCTTCATATCCTAGCCAGGTAATGGATGATGGTGTTGATGGGGTCGATGATTCTCTTTCAACACATCCTGCAAGAATGGGCAGAAGTAGGGAAAAAAGGATGAGAATTACAGCCTTCTTCATATATATCTCTCTATCCAATCTCTTAGCATGTCGGGAGGCAAAGCGCCAATACTTTTGTCAACCAGCTTGCCGTTTTTAAACAAAAGTAAGGTGGGTATGCTCATTATGCCATAGCGAGATGCCGTTAGCATATTCTCATCTGTATTTAATTTAGCAAATACAACCTTCCCCCTCATCTCCTTCGATAATTTCTCAATGACAGGGGATAAAAATCGGCAGGGTCCGCACCATGGAGCCCAGCAGTCTACAACAACGAGAGGATATTTCTTCGTTATCTCATCAAAAGTTTCATCAGTAACTTTCAAAGGCTTCTTTGGCATTTCCTTTCTTTCAAATTTTTTCATTAATTCTTCCATTTTCCTCATTTTTATCCTTTCCACTTCGTCGGACATGAAAGGGGAAATGCATGGAAGTATATAACGTTTTTGCATAAATTTTGCACAAACGATAAATATTCCTTTTTCATTATAAGCCAATGAAAAGATTTTTTCTCAACAACGAGATGAAATGCTCCGACACACTGACATGCATCTTAAATTTGAATAACCTTGATATTAAAGTATATAAGACCCTTCTTAACGAAAAAAAACGTGCCGATGAAATTTCACAGGAAATTGGCAAGGATAGAAGCACTATACAGCGCTCCCTTCAGAGGTTAATTTCATGCAAAATTTGCAAAAGGGAAAGGCATTTTTTGGAAAAAGGAGGACATTATTATGTTTATTCTGCCATTCATCCTAAAAAAGCGAAAGAGGTGCTAAAAAAATGCATTGAAGAATGGCACAAAAAAATGCTCGAATCATTAAAAAATTTTGAAAG
>CAZHBO010000054.1:0-10011 GCA_964530745.1 uncultured Thermoplasmatales archaeon
TGCTATAACATCTTTATTTTTCCTCTTGTCCTTTAATAAATTCTTCTGGCGTGAATAACTTATTTTTTGAAAGAAAAGCAAAATCATCCACATTGTATGTAATAAGGGGAGCATTTTCCTTTATCGCTAAACTTGCTACCATATAATCGCGGGCATTTTTTCTAAAATCCCATTTTTTGGTGGCAAGCTTTGCTGCTATTTTTGCCTGCTCATGAGTATACTCAACAACTTTCACTCCCAAGTTTTGAATGAAACTATCTAGATAATCCATATCTTTTCCTTTCTTTAAATAATGATATGCCAACTCTGTGTATGAAATGGAAGAAATTATTACTTCGTAATCACTTTGTGCCAGCCATTTACAGAAATGGACATTCGAAAATACGTTTGTATCCAGAATAATCACTTTATCCCTTTACCCATGGCTTCTTTCATCTCTTTTACTGTCTCATCAATATCTCCTAAAATTTTTACATTTTCCTCTATGAATTCATTGAGTTTGATTATCTTATAACCATCCTTTATTTTAACAAAAGCAACCTTTTCTCCTGCCACTATTCCAAGCTCCTCCCTCACTTTTTTTGGAATAGTTACTTGGTATTTTTTCGTTACAGCTGGCATAATGTAATACCAAAAAGTTAATGTAATACTTAAATCTTATGGTAATTCCTATTTACTGGTTAGTAGTAATTCCATCTCTTTGTGGATATTGCATTCCAATATCTTTCAAACCACATAAAGCTTTATATTTCATTTTTAAATAACCAATGGTGGATGATTTAACTTATTTATTTAATCCAAGGCATGTTGCTGTCATCGGTGCTTCTCATCATGAAGGGAAAATAGGTCATACTGTTCTTAATAATATAGTTTCTTCTGGCTATAAAGGGAAAATTTATCCTGTTAATCCAAAAGGAGGAAAAATTCTGGGGTTGAAAGTTTATGAAAGCATCTTTTCCATTGAAGGAGAAATAGATCTTGCCATCGTTGTTGTCCCAGCAAGTATAGCAGTTAATGCAGTTGAGGAATGTGCTAAAAAGGGCGTAAAATTTGCTGTTGTCATCACATCTGGCTTCTCAGAAATTGGCAATATCGAGGGAGAACGTGCTATGGTGGAGAAGGCAAAAAAATATGGAATGCGCATCCTTGGTCCAAATGTCTTTGGAATCTACTCTGCCATAGCGCCAATAAACGCCACCTTTGGTCCTTCAAAAGTCCGTCCTGGTAATATAGCTGTTGTCTCTCAATCAGGAGCATTGGGAATAGCAATGATAGGAAAAGCATCAGAAGAAAACATGGGTTTATCCACTATCGTTTCCATTGGAAATAAAGCTGACATTACAGAAGCAGAGATTTTATCCTATTTGTTCAATGATGAACTAACAAAAGTAGTTTTTTTGTATATAGAAGGTCTTGAAAATGGTCTTGAATTTCTTGAGCTTGCAAAGAAAAGACCAGAGCATATGAGCATTGTTGCCCTCAAAGCTGGAAAATCAAAAGCAGGGGCAAGGGCTGTTGCCTCTCACACTGGTTCCCTTGCTGGCTCCGATAAAATTTTCGATGCTGCCTTCAAAGAGGCAGGGATTTTAAGGGCAGAAAGTTTGGAGGAAGCATTCAATTGGGTTACTACGCTTGCTGCCTGCCCAAAGCCAAAGGGAAAGAATGTTGTCATAGTCACCAATGGAGGAGGAGTTGGCGTCTTAGCAGCAGATGCCTGTGAAAAGTATGGAATTTACTTGCTGGATGACATGGAAGTTCTGAAAAAAACTTTTCAGGATGTAATGCCAGAGTTCGGCTCCTACAAAAATCCTGTTGATATTACAGGGCAGGCTACAGGAGAGGATTACAAGAAAGCGTTAGAGAGGGCTTTAAAGGAGGAGAGCATTCATGCAGTCATTGGCTTATACTGCGAGACAAACATTGCTGCTTTTGAGCCCGTTAGAGATGCTTTTCTAGAGATGCAGAAAAAATATGGAAAAGAGAAGCCAATCATTTATTCTTTATTTGGAGGGGAAGGAGTTGCGACCATTATCAATGACTTAAAGAAAAAGGGAATCCCTGCCTTTGATGATGTTGAGGATGCAGTATCGGCATTGAGTGCCTTGTATAGGGCACATCAGCCAAGGAAAAAAGAAAGAATGGAAAAAGTTGAGATAGGCAAAGGAAAGATAAGGAAAGTTTTGAGCATAGCCAAAAAAGAAGGGAGGTCGCAGCTTTTGGGCACAGAGGCAAAGGAAATCATGCTTGCAGCTGGTTTGGATGTCCCTCCTTTTGAAGTGGTGGATGATATAGAAGATGCTGTAAGGGCAGCAGAGAAAATAGGATATCCTGTTGTCATGAAAGTAGTCTCTGAGGACATAATTCATAAAACAGATATTGGAGGAGTATTTTTGGATTTAGACGATGAAAACGAAGTTATGGAGGCATTTGAGGCAATGAAGCGCAATATTCGCCTCTATGCCCCAAAGGCAGATGTGAGGGGGGTGGAGATAACAAAGATGCTTCCTCCTGGCATAGAAGTAATCATTGGCGTTACAACAGATTCCTCATTTGGAAAAGTCGTTATGTTCGGTCTTGGAGGCATATATGTTGAAGTTTTAAAAGATGTGGCATTTCGAGTTTTGCCTGTTACAAAGAATGAGATTAGGAGGATGATGAGGGAGGTGAATTCATATCCATTGCTGCTGGGAGTTAGAGGTGAGAAAAGAAAAGATATAGAGGCAGTTGTTGATGCCATTTATAGAATTGGCGTTCTTGCAAATGAATTTCCAGAAATAGTGGAATTGGATGTTAATCCATTGGTAGTATACGAAAAAGGAGCGAAAGTTTTAGATGGTAGAATAACCATAAAGGTGAAAAAATGAAGAAAATAGTAGTTGCTTCCGTAAGGCAGAAGGTTGGGAAAACGACTGTATCCTTGGGCATTGCAAAAAAGAAGGAAAACGTAGGCTATATGAAACCTCTGGGCGATAACCAGATATACAGAAAAAAGAGACTTGTTGACTACGACGCTTCTTTATTCAAAGAAGTTTTTTCAATGGATGAACCCATAGAAGACTTTACACTAGGATTTTATCATTCCAAAATACTACATACATTTGCTAATGTGGAAAAAGAATTTAAAGAGAGATACCAAAAACTTTCTAAAGAAAAAGATTTTTTCATTATTGAAGGAGGAGAGGATATTATCAGAGGTTCATCTATTAAACTTGATGCGTTTTCCATAGCAAAGAAGATTAATGCAGGAATTATTTTAGTTGTTGCTGGAGAGTTATATGACATTTTAGATGACATTACCTTTGCAACATGGATTGCAAACAAAAAAGGAGTTAAGATTGAAGGGATAGTTGTAAATAAAGTGAGGGAAGGCGATAAAGAAAAAGTGAAAAAGGAGATGAAAAAATTAGGGGTGCCAGTCCTTGGATTCATTCCTTTCATTAAAGAACTAAATGTTCTCAAAGCCAGATATATTGCAGATAAACTATTTGCAAAAGTAGTTGCTGGAGAAGGAGGCTTAGATAATTCAATAAAAAGCATTTTCATTGCAGCTCTTTCTGTTCCTGAGATAGTGCGCCATCCAGAATTCAAGAAAGAGGATAAACTTATCATTACTGGAGGAGACAGGACAGATGTAATAACAGCTTGCCTAAGAGACAAAACTTCATGCATTATTTTGACAAACAACATTATTCCTTCACCAAACATACTTGCGAAGGCAGATAGGAATAATATTCCTTTATTGCTGCTAAAATCAGATACTTACAGTGTGGCAAAGAAAGTAGAGGATATAGAACCAATAATTTTACCCAGCGAAACAAAAAAGATAGAGAAAATCATGGAAGCAATGAAGGATATTGATATTTAATGGTTTTTAGCCTTCCAGCCATCCATCCATTTTCACTTCTTCATTGAATGCAAATATTACATTTTCTGGCACATCGTTAGTTATGCTCCACAGAGAATGAAAAGGCTTAAATACTAATTTTGTATTCAATACTATATTGTAATATTTACAAATTAGTAATTATTACAAAAATAGATTAAAATGTTTGAAAAATACGTGAAACTCTTGAAAGAAAATGAAATAAAGGCTACTCCTCAACGACTGATGGTGTTAAAATATCTCGATGATCACAGAAACCATCCTTCAGCAGATGATATATACTCAGCCCTTAAGAAAAAAAATCCGTCACTATCCAAAACAACTGTATATAATTCTTTAGAAGTACTCAAACGACATGGTATAATACAATCCATCACTATATCTGGCTCTGAGATGAGATATGATTTCAGGAGCGATGTTCACCACCATTTCCTTTGCAGGAAATGTGGAAAAATCATTGATATTGATGTTGGATGCCCTTACATGGATGATTTTTTAAATGGAGGACATAGAGTAGAGGAGGTTCACGGATACTTTAAAGGAATATGCAAAGATTGTTTAAAAAAAGAGGTGAAAAATGAGTGAAAAATTAGAAATGTTTTGTTACCAATGCTCTCAAACAGCAGGAGGGACAGGATGTACAATAAAAGGAGTATGTGGAAAGGAAGCAACTGTCGCAAGATTGCAGGATAATTTATTGCTTGCTGTAAAAGGAATGTCGGCATATCTTTATCATGCTAGGGAGCTAGGATATACTGATGATGAAATAGATGCATTCATAGAGAGAGCTTTCTATGCTACCTTTACAAATGTAAACTTCGATGCAGAGGACTTTGTTAAACTAGCCATAGAGGCAGGTAAGATGAATTTAAGAACAATGAGATTGTTGAAAAAAGCACATATAGAAACATATGGAGAGCCTGAGCCGACGGAGGTAAAAACAGGGACAGTAAAAGGAAAAGGAATCATTGTTACAGGACATGGCTTAAAAGCATTGGAAGAATTGCTTAAGCAGACGGAAGGGACGGGAATAAATGTTTACACACACTCTGAGCTTTTACCAGCACATGGATACCCTGGCTTGAAAAAATATAAACATCTGGTTGGCAATCTTGGAAAAGCATGGTTTGACCAGAAAAATTTATTTTCTAAGTATCCAGTAGCCATACTCGGAACTTCAAACTGCGTTTTGATACCAAGGGAGGAATATAAAGACAGAATGTTTACTACTGGACCTGCAAAATTGCCTGGAGTGAAGCATATTTCTGGATATGATTACACGCCTGTAATAAAAAAAGCAGAATCATTGCCAGAATTGGAAGAGGAGCCAGGAGATGTTGTATTAACCACAGGATTTTCAAAGTCTACAATTCTTTCCCTTGCCGATAAAATTAAAGATTTGGTGGAGGAAGGAAAAATCAGACATTTTTTCCTTGTAGGAGGTTGCGATTCACCACTCAAAAAGGCAAGTTATTACAGGGAATTTGTCCAAAGTTTGCCAGAGGATAGTATTATACTTACTCTTGCATGTGGTAAATTCCGATTCAATGACCTCGACCTCGGAAACATAGAAGGAATTCCAAGATTGATTGACCTTGGGCAATGCAATGATTCCATTGTTGCCATAGAAATAGCAGAAGCTCTTGCTAAATTATTTGGCATGGAAATAAATGAACTTCCTTTAACGTTAGTTCTCAGCTGGATGGAACAGAAAGCAGTAGCTATTCTATGGAGTTTACTTGCCCTAGGAATAAAAGGCATTTATCTGGGACCTATCCTGCCGGCATGGATAAATGATGATATTTTGAAAGTGCTTCAGGATAAATATGATATAAAACTCATAAACAATCCAGAGGAGGATATAAAACAAATATTGAGGTGAAGAATGAAAAGAGAAATCAAACCAGACATATATTATGTTGGGGCAATTGACTGGGATAGGAGACTTTTTGATGAATTAATTCCACTTCCAGATGGAACCAGTTATAACTCATATCTTATAAAAGGAAGTGAGAAGACAGCATTGATAGATACTGTAGACCCAAGCAAAGCACATGAATTGATGAAAAATTTAGAAGTAAGCGGGGGAAAGCTGGATTATATAATCGCAAATCATGCAGAGCAAGACCATTCTGGCACAATTCCTGAAGTGCTTAAACAATATCCTAAAGCCAGAGTTGTTTCCACACCAAAATGCAAGGCAATGCTCATTGATTTGCTTCATGTCCCCGAGAATAAATTTATAGAAGTGAATGATGGCGACACCCTTTCTTTAGGAAACAAAACACTTGAATTCATCCATGCTCCGTGGGTTCACTGGCCAGAAACAATGCTTACTTACCTCAAAGAAGATAAAATTTTATTCACTTGCGACTTTTTAGGCTCACATCTTGCGACAAGCAAACTTTTTGTTGAAGATGAAGGCATGGTTTACAAGGCTGCAAAGAGATATTATGCTGAGATAATGATGCCATTCCGCACTTCCATCAGAAAAAATTTGGAGAAAATAAATGGGCTGAGTATAGACATGATTGCTCCAAGCCATGGTCCTATCTACAAAAATCCTGAGTTCATAATAAATGCGTACAGAGAATGGATTTCCGATGATGTAAAAAATGAGGTTGTTTTAGCATATGTTTCAATGCATGGAAGTACGGCTGCCCTGGTTGATTATTTTATAGATTTGTTAATGAAAAAAGGCATAGAAGTAAAGCCATTTAATTTAACGGTATCAGACATAGGTGAGCTGGCTATGGCGATGGTTGATGCTGCTACCATCATCATTGCCTCTCCTACAGTGCTTGCAGGTGCTCATCCCTCTGCTATATATGCAGCATATCTGGCAAATGCTTTGAGACCGAAGGCTAAATTTGCCTCGATAATCGGTTCATACGGCTGGGGAGGAAAAATGGTTGAGCAGATTGCGGGGATGATAAAAAATCTCGGAGTTGAGTTAATTGAGCCAGTGATTGTAAAAGGTTATCCGAGGCATGAGGATTTTAAATTGCTGGATAAACTGGCAGATGAAATAAAAAATAGGCATGAGAATGTTATTAAGAGGTAAACAAAATGGTTGGTAATCGTGAGAAGCTTAAGGAGCTTTTGAAGAAACTTCATGAAGGAGAGGAAGTTGAGAAGATAAAGGAGCAATTTAAAGATTTGCTGAAAAATATCCCTCCATTAGAAATTCCGCTAATCGAGCAGGAACTTATGGCAGAAGGTGTCTCTGTTGAGGAAATAGCAAAGATGTGCGACATCCATGTGGAATTATTTAGAGAGGCAATTTCTGAAAAAACGGGATATATTCCAAAAGGTCATCCACTCCACACTCTTTACATGGAAAATGACATGATAACGAAAGATGCAGAGATTCTCAATCTTTATGCAGGTGATTTAAATGCTGAGAATTTGAAATCGCTAGAGGAATTGGCAGAGGGGTTGCCGATGATTGGCATCACACATTACACTAGGGAGGAAATGCTTTTATTTCCCTATCTAGAGCGCAGAGGAATTACGGCTGTTCCCAGCACGTTGTGGCGGAAACATGATGAATGCAGAGCTAAAATTAAACTTTTGTTGCGTTACATAAATCAAAGGGATATTCAGAAAATAAAAGAAAAAGCCGAAGAAACATCGAAGGCATTGATAGATATGGTCTTCAGAGAAAACAACATCCTTTATCCTACGTTAAAGGAACTTTTATCAGAGGGAGAATGGGTGGCTATAAGGCAACAGGAGGATGAAATAGGATATTATAAAATTAAACCTTCCGATGAATGGAAACCTGAAGCCAAGCCCATCCATCCATATGAATTGAAAGGAGGAATAACATCTGAGCAGATTTCAAATCTTCCAGAAGAAATTAAAGCAATCCTTAAAAATAAAGCGTTGGAGCAAGATGTGTATAAAACTATGAGGGAAGGAGATATAAAGTTGGACACTGGCTATTTATTACCTCAGGAAATCAATGCCATATTCAAAACAATTCCTGGAGGCATAACTTTTATTGACAAAGACAATAGAGTTAGATTTTTCTCAGGCAATAGGATGTTTAAAAGAACGGAATCTGTCCTTGGGAGACCTGTCCAGTTCTGTCATCCTCCAAAGAGTGTTCATATAGTCAATAAAATTCTTCAGGAATTTAAGGAAGGAAAGAGAGATTCTGCAGAATTCTGGATAAAGGTTGGCAAAAAATTCGTTTTCATCCGTTACTTTCCAGTTCATGGCAAAAATGGTGAATATTTGGGCACACTTGAATTCGAGCAGGATATAACCGAGATAAAGAACCTTGAAGGAGAAAAAAGACTTCTTGAAAAGGAGGAAAAATGAAGATGGTTGAAGTGGGAAAAGCGGAGATGTTGCAAAACCCGCATGGTGTTGATGTGAGAAAATTGTATGATACAAAGTATGCACAGGCAATGCATATTGTGCTAAAGCCAGGAGAGTCTCTTAAAAAGCATGTCACACCAGTGGACGTATTTTTCTATGTGCTTGAGGGAAGAGGAATGCTAGAAATTGGAGAGGAAAGAGAGGAAGTTGGTCCTGACACCCTTATTGAAAGCCCTGCAAAAATTCCGCATTGCTGGTATAATGAAGGAAGCAAAGTGTTGAGGATTCTTGTTGTTAAGGTGTTAAGGGCTAAGTAACAGGCAAAGGTGTTATAATGAGGGTATATATTTAAAAATAAAAAGAGGTGATAAAAATGAAAAGTTTGAAAGGAACAGAAACGGAAAAAAATCTCCTCGCATCTTTCGCGGGTGAGTCGCAGGCAAGGATGCGATATACATATTTCGCATCCAAAGCGAAAAAGGAAGGATATGAACAGATAGCGGCGATATTTTCTGAGACCGCTGACAATGAAAAGGAGCATGCAGAGATATTCTTTAAATACCTAGAAGGAGGTGATGTGGAAATAAAGGCATCATATCCTGCTGGTGTAATAGGAACTACGGAAGAAAATTTACTGGCTGCAGCAGAGGGTGAGAAGATGGAATGGGGAACAATTTATCCAAATTTTGCTGATGTGGCGGAAAAGGAAGGTTTCCCCGAGATCGCTCAAAGCTTTAGAGAGATCGCTAAAGTGGAATCATATCATGAGCGCAGATATCGTAAACTTCTGGAGAATGTAAAAAACAACACTGTATTCAAAAAAGATAAGGTTGTAAAATGGAAATGCAGAAACTGCGGCTATGTCTATGAAGGAACTGAAGCACCTGAAACATGCCCTGCATGCAGACATCCCCAAGCATACTATGAACTCTGGGTTGAAAATTATTGAGGGGTAAAATGACGAAATTAAGGGAGATATACAAATGTGAGATATGCGGGAATGTTGTAGAGGTGCTGCACACTGGCGTCGGTGAGCTTGTTTGTTGCGGACAGCCAATGAAACTCATGGAGGAAAAAAGTGAGGACTCTTCCATTGAAAAGCACGTTCCCTATATCGAAAAAACAGAGAAAGGCATTGTGGTTAAAGTTGGGCAGAATGAAGAGCATCCCATGACTAATGAGCACTACATAGAATGGATTCAAGTTATTGCAGATGACATTTCCCACAGAAAGTTTCTTAAGCCTGGTGACAAGCCCAGAGCAGAATTTGAAGTGAAGGCAGATGAGATAGAAGCCAGGGAATATTGCAATATTCATGGACTGTGGAAATCATGAGATTAAAAATTGGAACAATTGGAGTTGCAATAATAATGCTTATGACATTTGGAGCAGCAGTAGCCAGCCCAAATAATCCTCCGGATAAGCCAACCATAGAAGGACCCACATCTGGTAAAATAGGAGAGGTATATCAGTACAACATAACAATTACAGATCCTGATGGAGACGATATGCAGCAAATGGAGGTTGATTTTGGCGATGGTATTGTTACATTATATGAATGTGGATGCAGTTCCCGCCTCTGGGAATCTGGAAAGACTCTGGAAGTATTTCACGCTTGGAAAAAAACTGGGGATTATGTGGTAAAGGCGAGGGTTATGGACGTACATGGAGCATGGAGTGAATGGGGAAGCATGGAAGTTTCAATGCCAAGATTATATTCTCCTTTATGGGAGAGAATTCTTCAATTGATAGGGCATATTATGGAGAGAGACATACTTCCAGGAATTCTCGATGTCTAA
>CAZHBO010000055.1:0-9682 GCA_964530745.1 uncultured Thermoplasmatales archaeon
TCATTTTTTCCTCCTTATTGCTTTTGCATCACAAACTTGAACGCATACTCCACAAGCATTGCATAATGTTTCATCAATATGAACATCGTTACCTTCATAATAAAAAGCGGGGCATCCAAATTTTTCTATGCATACATGGCATTTTGTGCATTTTTCTTGGTCAATTTCAAATGAGCCTTCCTTTCTTTCCTTTGGCAAAATAAGCATACATGGTGCCTTTGCAATAACAACGGAGGCTCCCTTATATTCCAATGCCCTCTTAAATGCTTCCATTGTCTTCTTCAAATTATTGGGATTCACTACTTCAACATGCTTTACTCCCAGTCCTTTCACAACACTTTCCACATCCAGCATTATCGCCTTTTCTCCCATTCCATCATACTGTGTTCCAGGATGGGGCTGATGTCCTGTCATTGCTGTTGTCCTGTTATCAAGTATAGTAATCACACAATCATGGTTATGATGAACAGCATTCACTATTCCTGGCAATCCAGCATGGAAGAAGGTTGAGTCTCCCATGAAGGATATAACTTTCTGATCTGTTGCATATGAAAAACCACAGGCAGTTCCAACATTTGAGCCCATGCAGAGCAAAAAATCAGCTGTTTCCAATGGAGGCGCTTTTCCTAAGGTATAGCATCCAATGTCGGTTGGATAAATGGTATCAGGAGGAGCAACCTGCTTTACTGCATAATATGTTGCCCTATGAGGGCATCCTGGACATAAAACAGGAGGACGAGGAGGAAGCGCAATTTCCACTTTTTTTGCCTTTTCTTTGCTTTTCATTCCAAAAAATTTTCTTATGGCATTTTCAACAATGTCCATATTATATTCATAAGCTTTTGTCAATCCTCCATATCCTTTTCCAAAAATTGATACATCCAATCCTTCTTCTTGAGCAATAACCCTTAAACCTTCTTCCATAAATGGTTCGAGCTCTTCAACAACCAAAACTTTATCACATGATTTGAGGAATTCTATACATATTTTAGATGGAAGTGGGTAGGGCATCCCAAGCTTTAAAACCTTGCAGGAAAGATGGAGAGAATCAACAACTTCTCTAACGTAATTATATGCTGCTCCAGAAGAAACTATACCAAAATTTCCTTCTCCCTCTATTCTATTAAATTTACTTTTCTCTGCAATCTCCTCTGCCTTCTCCAGCTTTTCTAGCAGCACAGGATGCAATTTTCTTGCCACCTCTGGCACAGTAACCATCAAAGGATTTTTCTCAAATTTTCCCTTTTTTTTCTTCAATTGTATCTTTCCCAAAGAAACAGGACCCCTCACATGGGATGTGCGTGTCGTCATTCTAAGGAAGACCGGCAGGGAAAGCAACTCAGAAACTTTAAAAGATTCGATGGTCATATCTTTTGCTTCTTGTGGATTACTTGGCTCAAACAAAGGCAATCCAGCAAATTTTGCGTAGCATCTATTATCTTGCTCATTTTGCGATGAATGGCAGGATGGGTCATCTGCCGTCACAATAACATGCCCTCCTTTACATCCTACATATGCATAAGTCATGAGTGCATCACTTGCCACATTTACTCCAACATGCTTCATGCATGTGAGAGCCCGCAGCCCAGACACGGCGGAGGCAGCAGCAAACTCCAGTGCCACTTTTTCATTTACTGAATATTGAAAATAAAAGCCCGGCTCTTCCCCTTTGCTTTTTAAATATCTTGCTATGGCAGAGAATGTATCTGCTATTTCAGAAGAAGGTGTGCCAGGATATGTTGTAGCAATATCAATACCTGCTTCTATTGCCCCTCTCACAATCGCTTCATTGCCCAAGAGCAATGCTCTCTCTCCTTTAGATAATACTTCCATTTCATTCACCTTTCATGAGTTTTGCATCTATAACGACTAGCCCGTCCTTGTAAAGAAAAACAGGATTTAAATCCATCTGGTTTATGTATTTTCCATATTCTTCCCCAAATTTGGATAATTTTAGCAATAAATCAATTAATGAATCAACGTTAACTTCCATTCCTCTAAAACCTTTAAAGATTTTCCAGGCTTTTAAATCTTCGAGCATTTCTTCCGCATTTTCCCTTTCTATTGGAACCAAACGAAAACTTATGTCCTTATATATTTCTGCAAATATGCCTCCCATCCCGACCATTATGCTCATGCCAAAAGATTTATCGTTTATTAAACCAGCGATTACTTCAATGCCTTTTCTCTGCATTTCCTCTATAAGGAACTTAGCATCTGGAAAATTTTTTTTGAATTCTTTTAAAACTTCATACAATTCTTCCATGTTTCGAATATCAAGTTCAACTCCTCCAACATCAGTTTTATGGAGAATATGAGGGGAGCATACTTTTACTGCTACTGGAAATTGGATACTTAGTTCTATTTTTTCAATATCATCTACAATTTGAAATTTTGGGACTGGAATGTTATAATATTTCAAGATATTCTTTACCTCGTCTTCGCTAAAGGCATCTTTTTCTTCGAGAAGCCGTTGTAGGTGCATTGTGTTGTTATGCAGATTTGCTTTTTTATTTTTTGGTAAAAATGATATACTCCTCTGTAATTAAGAAACACCATGAGAATGTTTATTGCCATTGATATTGGTGAGAGGGAAGAGATAGTTGACATGGAAAAAAAATTGGAAAAGATTGAAGGAAAGATAAAACTTGTGGAGCCATGGAATGTCCACCTTACCTTAAAATTTTTGGGTGAGACAAAAAAAGAAATCATTCCCGAGATAAAAAAAGTCATGGAAAAATCTGTTGAAGACATCTCTCCTTTTTCCTGCAATCTTACCGGCGTAGGTGCATTTCCAAGTATGAATTATGTAAAAGTTGTCTGGATAGGATTGAAAGATAAAGGGGAAACAGAAAAAATTGCCCAGCGACTGGAAGAAGGATTGGAAGCCCATGGATTCAAAAGAGAAAAGAGGAAATTTACGCCTCATATAACCATTGCAAGGGTTAAAAATGTAAAGGAAAAGAAAGAAATGAAGTCATTTCTTCAGGAATATGCCAATGCTTCTTTTGGTGTCCTTAATGTTAATTCCATTGTTCTGAAAAAAAGTGAATTGAGAAAAGAAGGACCAATATATGAAACAATTGAGGAAGTAAAATTATGACTATTGAGGAAGAGGTGCTAAAAAAAATAAAACCATCCCAGGAGGAGGAAAGGGAAATACAAAAAATTGTAGAAGAATTAAAGGATAAAATTTCGAAGGAGGTTAAAAAAAGAGATATAGATGCAAGGGTATTGCTCGTTGGATCTTTGGCAAAGGGAACATACCTTAAAAATGATTTAGATATAGACCTCTTTATTCTTTTCTCTCCCTCTGTTCCAAAAGAGGAAATGAAGGGGCATGCTCTGGAGATAGGAAAAAGAGTATTGCCAAAGTGGAAAATACAGTATGCAGAGCATCCATATGTGAGGGGAGAATATAAAGGGTATACTGTTGATATTGTTCCTTGTTATGATGTAAAGCACATTTCCAAAAAAATGAGTGCAGTTGATAGAACTCCTTTCCATACTGAGTATATAAAAAAGCATTTAAAGAAAAAAGATGAGGTAAGATTGCTCAAACAATTTCTGAAAGGAATTAACTGCTATGGAGCAGAGGCGAAAATAGAAGGTTTTTCTGGCTATCTGGCAGAACTTCTTGTAATAAAATATGGCTCATTTCTCAACGTGCTTAAAAATGCTTCTAAGTGGGGGGGCAAAACCATACTTTCCCTTAATGAATCAGCGGAATCTTTTCCAGAAAATTTTGTTTTTATCGACCCTGTCGATCCATCAAGAAATGTTGCTGCTGCCCTCTCGCCCGAGAAATTAAAATTTTTTATTTTTGCAGCAAAGGAATATCTAAAAAATCCTAGGAAAGAATTCTTTTTTCCGAGGGAAGTGAAGCCTTTGTCCAAAGAAGAAATGAAAAAATTGGTAAAAAATTTTTTGGGAATATCCCTTCCAAAGCCAGATTTGGTAGATGATATTCTTTACCCTCAAATACGAAAGGCGATAAGGAGCATCGAGTCCTTTTTCCTCAAAAATGATTTTCATCCAGAGGAGCATGGGTATTATGTAAATGAAGAAATACTCATTGTTTTGAAATTGAAGGAGATGCATATTCCAGAAAAAAAATTACATATGGGTCCTCCTGAGGGAGAAGAAGAACATGTAAAATCCTTCCTTCTAAAGTGGGAAGGAAGAAGGGATGTCATCAATGGACCATATAAAAAAGAGGGGAGATGGTGGGTGGAAATAAAGAGGGAATACACGGATGCTTTCACCTTCATCAAAAAAAATATACATGCCATAAATTTTGGAAAAAATTTAAATTTCCTTAAAGAAAAAGTTAAAATATATGCCGACGAAGAATTGAGAAATGAAAAATATGCCAAATTCTGGGCAGAATATTTCTCGAAGAAGCCGCCATGGGAGAGATAGCTAAATCAAACCTGCTTTTTGCAGGAGCATAAGATCCTCTGTAGAAAGTTTCTCTCCTTTTTTGAATCTTTCATATACTTCATCTGCCTTTTTCTGAATCACGTCCCTCTCTATTTTTATTTTTGCTGCCTTTTCTTTCTTCCTAATTTCATCAATCTCTTCTTCTATTTTTCTTATCTCCTTTATATATGAAACGAGTCTTTTATGGGCTTTATCAGCATCGAGTTTGCTAAGAATATATTCCTTTTGGATTTTCTTTATTTCCCTTAGCAATTTCCTAGATTTATCAAAACATTCTATCATCTCTAAATGTTCATTCTGTGCTCTCTCTGCTAACTCCCTAACCTTTTGATGCTCTTTATCCCCTTTCATCTTTAATAACTGCTCTTTTTCCATTTTTTCTTTCAGGATAGGATGCTGCTCCAGAATCTTTTCTCTTTTACGGATTTCCTTTTCTAATTTGGATAGCTCCTCTACCAATTCCTCCTCTTCTTTTTTTGATAATTGGCGGGTCATCTGGATGAATTCCAGCTCATCTCTTTTTTTAACAAGCACATCAAGAGGAGGTTTTTCGGGAAGATATTTTTTTTTCAAAAGGCTAATTTCTTTTCTTACGAGCTCATATTCCTTATTTAACTCTCTCCTCTTCTTTTTGGCTCGCGCAACCTGCTTGTTTATTTCATCCCTTTTTTCTCTGTGACGAATGCCCTCTTTTCTGTACTTCTCAATTTCAGCATTTATCTCATCCCTTTTTCTTCGCAACTCTTTTGTTTCCTCATTCAATCTCTCCCTTTCTTCCTTAGCTTCTCTTATTTTCTCTCTAAGTTCTTCTCTCTTTTTCTGTAATTCTTCAATATCCATCCTATTTCCCTAATGAGGGGTGTTTATTAAAAAATTTCGCTTATTCGTATATTTGTCCTTCCATAACGACATGCTTTACTACTGTTTCCACCCTCATTACTGCATCCTTTGTTATCTGAAGTTTTCTCCTTGTTTCAGGATCGACATTTTGGATGGAAAGGTCTATGTAACCTTTTGCAATGCATAATGGATTAAAAAAATAATGAGATATATCCTCAACAAATTTCCTTTCCCTTTTCAATGCTTTTTCCATTGCTTCTTTACTCTTTTTTAATTCCCCTTCTATCTCTTTCCTTTTTGTGATGTCTAGGATATCTATCAAAACAGATTTTTTGCCCCCATTTTCAATAAATTTTCCATGAACTTCAATCCATCTTCTTTTCTTTATTTTTATCTCGAAGCTGAAGTTTTTTTTCTTTTTTATCAATTCATCCAATTTTTTTTGAATTGATGTTTCTTTTTCTATGATGGGTATAAATTCCCTTCCCTTTTTATTGGAATATATTGCCTTTCCTTCTTCAATATAAATTACTCCTGTGGAGATGTTGTCTAGTATAAAAGGAAGTATTTTTTCATTCCCATTTTCCCTGCTAAAATAGAGTTGCTTTTCCCTATCCCCTTCCATTGTATCGTGGAAAGAAGAGAGGAGATTTATATAAAACTTTCTAAATTGTAGAGCATGAGTATTTTTTTATTTTGACACAGCATATATATTATGTGAAAAATCCTGTTGTTGTCGTTAGAAAAGAGGAGGCAGAAAAAATCAAGAATCTTTTGTTAGAAAAAGGACTATTAGATGATGAAAGAAGAATTAAAAGGCATGAAGATAATGTAGAAATACCTGTAAAAATTGAAGGCATAAAAAGATTAAAAAAATTTAAAATAAAAGAACAAAAAAGTCCTATTTATCGGAGATATTATCCTCCTTTTGATGTAATAAAAAATGAAGCAAAAAAAATTTTAAAAAAAGATGAAATAAGGTTACTACCGAAAAAATGGGAAAAAATAGGAGATATTTTAATTTTAAAATTTCCTGAAGAATTGGAAGCAAGAAAAGAAATCTTGGAGATTTATGCAAAAGTTTTGAATTGTAGGGCAATCCTTGGAGATAAAGGTATCATTGGTGAGAAAAGAGAGCCATTACTTGTCCATCTTTATGGGGATAAAAATACTGAAACAGTTCATGTCGAAAACAAAATAAAATTTAAATTGGATGCTTCCAAAATCATGTTTTCCTCTGGAAATGTAGATGAAAGGATAAGAATGGCATACATAGCAAACAAAGGAGAGAGAGTAGTAGATATGTTTGCTGGCATTGGATATTTTTCCATCCCAATGGCGGTTTATTCTAAAGTAAATGTTTATGCAATTGAAATAAACCCAACAGCATATTTTTATTTAAAAGAAAATATCATGCTAAATGGTGTGGAAGAGAGGGTTAAGGCAATACTGGGCGATTGCAGAGAGATGACACCAAAAAATTTTGCAAATAGAGTAATCATGGGATATCTTCATTCAAAAAATTTCCTTCCCATTGCAATAAATGCCTTACGTAAGGAAGGAGGAATCATTCACTACCATTTCTTATGCACCGACAAAAACTTTCCTTCCTTGCCAATTGCAGAAGTAAAAAAAATTGCGAAGGAGAATGGAAAGGATGCATTCGTCATCTCTTCCAAACAAATAAAATCTTATGCTCCCAGGATTCTCCATGGCGTTCTGGATGTGAAAATTAAATGAAGCTTCCAAAATTTTATATACTACTTCTCCATATTAAGATTGCTATTTTGGGGTGCTTTTATGGATAATAAAAAAGGAACAACAACCCTAGGGCTTGTATGCAAGGATGGAGTAGTTATTGCTGCCGAACATCGTGCTACGATGGGAACAATGATTGCTCATAAGGTAACGAAGAAGCTATTTAAAATTGATGATCACATGGTGCTTACGACGGCTGGCTTGGTTGGCGATGCGCAACTCCTTGCTCGTTATCTCAAGGTTGAGTCAGAGTTGTATAAATTGCAACGTGGAGAAAAAATGCCTGTGAAGGGAGCAGCTACGCTCATGTCAAATATCCTGAATCAGAGGAAGTTTTATCCCTACTATGTCCAGCTAATCATTGGGGGTGTTGATTTAACAGGACCCCATATCTTTGCTCTGGATGCCGCTGGTGGGGCTATAGAGGATGTATATACTACCACTGGCTCAGGCTCTCCATATGTTTTTGGCGTTTTGGAAGATCACTATCGTGAGGATGTTACAATTGATGAAGGAGTGGATATAGCAATAAGGGCTATGTCTGCAGCGATGAAGAGAGATGCTGCCTCAGGCAATGGAATTGATGTTGTTACAATCTCACCAAAAGAATATAAAGAAATTTCGCAGGAAGAGATTGATGAAAGAAAAAAGAAACTTGGAATAGATTGAGATAATATTCATGGCAGTTGAAGACCTTTTGCAGGAAATAAGAAAGGAAGTAAAGACGATTGTGCCATCGTCAATTAGAATTACTGATATTGAGTTTGAAGGGGCACAATTAGTTATTTATACAAAGGATCCAGAAAAGTTTGCGGAGAATAATGAGATAGTTCGCCAGCTGGCAAAAAAATTGCAGAAGAGGATTGTAGTTCGCCCCGACCCTTCTGTTCTGGAGGACATTGAAATTGCTGAAGAAAAGATAAAAAAAATAGTTCCGAAGGAGGCAAATCTGGAAAATACATATTTTGAGCCTGACGTTGGGGAAGTTACAATAGAAGTTGAAAAGCCGGGAGTAGCTATAGGCAAACATGCCACCTTTTTAAATGAAATTAAGAAGGAGATAGGATGGACTCCAAAAGTTATACGCACACCTCCAATGCCATCGAAAACTGTAAAGGAAATTAGGAAATATCTACGCCTTTCTGCAGAGGAAAGGAAGGATTTTTTGCGACGTTTGGGAAGGCGTTTGCATAGGGGTGTTTCTGAAGGAGAGAAATGGATAAGAATAACTTCTTTAGGTGGCTACAGAGAAGTAGGTCGCTCCTGTACACTTTTAACAACGCAAGATAGCAAAATTTTAATTGATTGTGGAATAGATGTATCCTCTCCAAATAATGGCTCACCCTATTTGCATCTTCCTGAGGTTCTTCCATTGGAGTCAATAGATGGAGTCGTCGTTACACATGCCCATCTCGACCATTCTGGATTGGTTCCTCTTTTGTATAAATATGGATATGATGGTCCAGTATACTGCACTTATCCAACACGCGACGTAATGACGCTTTTGCAAATGGATTATCTTAAAGTGTCCGCAGAGGAGGCAAAGAAGTCACCATATTCATCAGAGCATATAAGAGAGGAGTTGAAACACAGCATCCCTCTCAATTATGGAGATACAACAGATATAGCTCCAGACATACGCCTTACCATGCACCGAGCTGGGCACATCCTTGGCTCTGCCATTTGCCATTTCCATATTGGGGACGGTTTATACAACATCGCCTTTACTGGGGACATTAAATATGAGCATACCTGGCTTTTCAGCCCGGCTGCAACTCATTTTCCCAGGTTGGAAGCAATTGTTGTGGAGTCAACATATGGAGGAAAGCAGGATATCCAGCCTTCCCGCAAAAAGGCAGCAGATGAAATGAAGGAAATAATTAAAAGAACCATTAAAAGGGAAGGGAAGGTTTTGATTCCAGTATTTGCCATTGGTCGTTCACAGGAAGTCATGATTGTTCTGGAGCATATGATGAGGGAAAAGGAAGTGCCAGAAGTTCCTGTATATTTGGACGGCATGATATGGGAAGCGACAGCAATCCATACAGTTTATCCTGAGTATTTGAATAACAATTTGCGCAAGATGATTTTTCAGGAAGGGGAGAATCCTTTAATGGCTGATGTTTTTGACAGAGTAGATAGCTTTGAGAGGAGAGAAGAAATTTTAGACCAAAAGGAATCATGCATTGTTCTTGCAACAAGCGGTATGCTCAACGGCGGTCCAGTTATGGAATACTTGAAGCATTGGGGAAATGATGAAAGAAATACGCTGATTTTCGTTGGTTATCAGGCAGAAGGTACCTTAGGAAGAAAAATCCAGAAAGGATGGAGGGAAGTTACTGTAGGCAACACACCTGTTGAGATAAAAATGGATATTGAAACATGTGAGGGCTTCTCCGGTCATTCAGACAGAAATCAATTGATGAATTTCGTTAAAAATATTAGGCCAAAGCCAAAGAGAATCATTGTCAATCATGGTGAGGAAGCAAAGTGCCTTGATTTTGCATCCAGCATTTACAAAAAATATGGAATAAAAACGCTTGCCATCAAAAATTTAGAGACGGTAAGGTTTAAGTAAAAGCAAAAAGCGAAGTCATAAGTTTTTTAATGCCAAAATTGATAAAGAATTGGCATAGAATGA
>CAZHBO010000056.1:0-8276 GCA_964530745.1 uncultured Thermoplasmatales archaeon
TTTTTTTCCTATTCTTCCCATTTCTTTTCTATGATTTCCTTTATAATTTCTGCCTTTTTCTTTCCTATCCCCTCTACTTCCTGTAATTCAGCGATGGTAGCATTGATTACCCTGCGAACAGACCCAAAATAATCAAGGAGTTTTTTTGCTGTTATTGCAGAAACAAAGGGGAGACCCTCTATAATGAACTGCTGTTGCTGCCTTTCTGACAAAGATGGCTTTTTCCCTCTCAATGCAATTTCCCTTTTCTGTTTCAATTGCTCTCTTTTAGCAAGAGCAAACAAAAAATCTGCCGTCTCCTCGGCATCTCTAGTTTGTATAATTGAGAAGCCATAGTCAGAGACAATGGAAGCAATGGCGCCATAGATTGCTTTTTTATTAATATTTCGGGAAAGCAATCCTTCTTCCTCTATCACCATCAAAGGCTTTTCATAAGCATCTGCCAATCTTTTTACTTGATCAAATAATCTCTTTTTCACCAACGAATCCAAAAAATCATTACTTCTCTTCCTCTCCACTCCTATTCTCTCACTT
Source organism: uncultured Thermoplasmatales archaeon (assembly GCA_964530745.1). Lineage (GTDB taxonomy): Archaea > Thermoplasmatota > E2 > UBA202 > DSCA01 > CAZHBO01. Next base: position 535 of record CAZHBO010000056.1, read on the forward strand.
ATGATATAATCACCTACAGCAAGTTGTTTTTTTATTATAACAACTCCCTTTTTTTCCAAGCTATCTGCAACGGGAGAATACAGCTCACGGTGGTCAACAACTATAGTCACATTTTTCATTGAAAAGGGAATAGTATCTCCTTTTTGAATTTTACACAAAATTATTTAAGGGAAACATCTTTCTTTTTTCATGGCAATTGTTGCCCCTTCCATTCTGTCTGCAGATTTTTCAAGACTGGGAGAAGAAATAAAGGAAGTTGAAAAAGCAGGTGCTGACTGGATTCACATTGACGTAATGGATGGTAATTTTGTTCCAAATATCACCATAGGTGCTCCTGTCATTCGCTCGTTGCGCCCTATAACCTCTCTGCCCTTTGATGTGCATTTAATGATTTGCAATCCAGAAAAACATGTTGATTCTTTCATAAAGGCTGGGGCTGATATTTTGACCGTGCATGCAGAGACTACATATCACCTTCACAGGCTCGTTACAAAAATAAGGGAAAAATGTAAGGTTGGGGTTGCATTAAATCCATCCACACCCCTTTCTTTCGTTGAAGAAGTTGTTGATGACATAGACATGCTTGTTGTCATGACAGTTAATCCTGGATTTGGTGGACAAAGATTTATTGAATCGATGCTGGAAAAAATAAAAAAAGCTTCTTTGATGGCAAAGGAAAGGAACATTTTTCTTCAAGTAGATGGTGGTGTTAATGAAAAAAATGCAGATGAAATTAAAAAAATGGGAGCAAATGTTTTAGTTGCTGGTTCTGCAGTCTTTGGAAGCAATGATTATGCATCCATCATCAAAAGATTGAAATAGTAGACCCAAATTTTATCTTATGAAAAGATTAGCCATTCTCATCCTAATTCTTTTAATTCCGTCTTCCTTTGCTCAGTCATTTGTAAAAGAATGGGACGACACATATGACATGCCTGGATTGGATGCTGGAGAGGAAGGGAGGAGCATATGTTTTGGGAATGAAATAGTTGTTGCCATCCTTTCATTTTCGTTGCAGAATGAATATCGTGCTCAATGTATCCTTACTCATTATGATGAGGATGGGGTAAAGCAGCTGGAAAAGGTCATTCCTTTGCTTTTTTATGATGATGAAGAAAGGAATGTTGCTGTTTGCCTTTTTAATGAAACCACAATTGTTGCTTACGCCTATAAAAATATACATGTTATGGCTTATGAAAAAAATGGGAAAGAAATATGGGAGAAGCAGTGGGGAAGGGAGGCTTCAGTAAATGACATTGATGTAGATAAAAATGGAAATATTTATGTAATGGGCAATATAAATAATGGGGCAAAATTTTGCATTCTTAAGTATAAAATAGATGGGGAACTGGAATGGAATGTTTCATTGAATGGAAAAGGAATGGGAATTGACGTTAATGGGAGTATATTCGCTGTTGGATATGAAGGAAATCATACAATACTTTTTAAGATAGATTCGGAAGGAAAAATTGTATGGAAGAAAACATATGCCATAGAAAAAGGATGTGATGTTGTGGCTGGGAATGAAATCACCATTGCTGGAGAAAATAATGGTAGCATAGCCATTTTTAAATGCGATAAAAATGGAAATGTTATGTGGATAACAGAATATAAAGAAAAAAGTTTTGCTCATAGCATTGATGCCTACAAAGAAAATACATTCATAGCAGGCTCAGGATACAATGAAAGTAGTCGTGATTACGATTTTTTGATTTTAGAATATAACAAAAATGGTCAATTAATAAGGAAAATTCAGTATAATGGCGAAGGTAGCAGAAATGATGATGCATGGGATGTTGATGTGAATGAAAAAATAGCCGCAACGGGATTCGTCACAAACAAAAAAATCATTTCACCGCCTCAAGGTATAGCATATGATAGAGATGCATATATGGCAAAATATTCCCTGCAAAATATTCCACCTACTGCAAACTTTTCATGGGAAGGAGAAGTGTATGCAGGCAAAGAAGTAAAATTTTTTGATGATTCCTATGACATTGATGGAAAAGTAAAGAAGTGGCGCTGGAATTTTGGAGATGGAAAAACGTCTTTTGAGCAGAATCCTACGCATACATATACGAAGGAAGGGAAATATTATGTAAACCTTACTGTAACTGATGACGAAGGAGAGAAAAATTGGATTGTGAAGGAAATAACCGTTCATGGAAAAAAAACTCCAGGATTTGAATTGCTCCCTTTGCTCCTCGCCCTCATAATCATTTTTATTAAGAGGCAACATTTTAATTAAATTTTTAAATGGATTTTCATTGCTTATTCACATTCTGCAGGGGTAGCCAAGCCAGGCCAACGGCGCAAGGTTGAGGGCCTTGTCCCGTAGGGGTCCGCGAGTTCAAATCTCGTCCCCTGCATATTTTTTGGCAAAGAGTAAATATATTATAATGGGAAAGGTTACCTCTTTGCGATGCAGGAAGAATTTAAAAATATGGCTCTAAAAATTGCAGATGCCATTGAGGAGAGAATAAAAAAGGAAGGAGGGAATATAAAAAAATTTGGTGAGGAATTATATATTGGGGCTGATGGAACGCCCACGCAATACATAGACAAAATTGCAGAAGATGTCATGTTTGAAATCATTGATGGCAAGGCTTGTGTTCTTTCTGAAGAGGCAGGATTTGTTGAAGGAGATAGCGATTATTTATTTATTGTAGACCCTATTGACGGAACTCGCAATGCCTCTCATGGAATCCCTTTCTATTGTGTCTCCATTGCCATTGGAAAGAAAAGAGTGGAAGATGTTGAGTATGCTGTCGTAAGAAACATACCAACAGGAGATACTTTCATGGCAGAGAAAGGAAAAGGTGCTTTTTTGAATGGTGAGCGTATTTATGTTGATAGCACCATTTCCGATCCAATATTTTCTTTGGTATTGGGCAATTCAGGAAATGAAAAGACATGGAGGCATGTGAGGGAAAACTGCATCCGCTCATTAGGTGCTGCTGCCTTGGAAATGTGCTTGGTTGCATCTGGTGCCATTCATGCCTATTTTATGGGAAATGAGACTCTGCGTGTAACAGATTTTGCTGCTGGCGCACTCATTGTTAGGGAGGCGGGAGGAGAGGTATATAATGCATCTGGAGAAATTTTGGATGTAGAATTAAATTTAAAGGAAAGGAGCAGTGTTCTTGCTGTTTCCTCATCAAAAGTTATGGAGGTGTTGTTATGAAATGGGGGCTCATAAGTAAGCCATCAAGGGAGTCATATGCCATTGCAAAAAAAATTTATGATATGCTGGGTGATGTGGTTGCGGAAGAAAAAATTGCAAATCATCTGGGCATAAAAGGCTTTTCATTTGATGAGATAGAAAAAAAGGCAGATATGGTTGTTGTTGTTGGTGGAGATGGAACAATATTGATGACTTTAGAGCGTATATCAAAGCCAATTTTTTCAATAAATACAGGGGCAGTTGGATTTTTGACAGAAGTTGAGGCAAAGGATGCTATAGAAGGGATGAAAAAAGTTTTGCAAGGAAAATATTTTATAGAAAAGAGAATGAAATTGAAGGTTCTGTTGAATGAGAAAAGATTATCTGATGCTACAAATGAAGTTATTGTTCATACAGTAAACATTGGAAAAATCCTTTCATTGCAGTTAGAGGTGAATGGAACCGTTGCTGAGGAAATTGATGGTGATGGAATAATCATTGCCTCACCAACAGGCTCAACAAGTTATGCATTCTCAGTTGGAGGACCTGTTGTAGATCCATCATTGAAAGCATTCGTTGTTGCTCCAGTTGCTCCATTTCGTCACATCTCCTCTCCACTTGTTATCCCTTCTAACAAAGAACTCCGCGTTAAAATATTGGGAAGAAAAAAGGCGAAAATAGTTATCGATGGTATGCACTCATTTCCTTTAACCTCAAAGGATTCGTTGGTTATAACCCGCTCATCTAACATGGCATCCTTTATTCGCCTTGAGGATAATTTTTATAAAAAAGTTTATGAACGCCTGTCATTTAAAAGGAGGAAATTCAAGAATGGGAAAGATAAAGGGAATTGAAAAGGAGTGTTTAGATTTGATAAAGGAAAGCGCCCGTTCCATCCATCCAATGGAATTTGCAGGGCTTCTTTCAGTTGGGGAAGATAAAGAAGTTATTTCTGAGGTTGTTTTATTGCCCGGAACAATATCTGGAAGCAGACATGCCATTTATCACCTTACAATGGCTCCTGTTGATCATTCCATCGTCGGCACAGTCCATTCCCATCCTTCTCCATATCCAATACCCTCGGAAGCAGACATTCAGCTCTTTCAAAAATATGGAAGGGTTCATATTATAATAGCAATGCCTTATGATGATTCTTCATGGAAAGCATATGATTTTAATGGCAAGGAGATTTATTTGGAAGTTATAGAGTAATCAAAACAATTTTAAGCATCCAAAGCATGGCTGAATGGATGAAAGTCAGCATTGTCATACCAACGCTTGATGAAGAAGAAGGCATTGGCATAACCTTAGACAGCATAAAAAGGGAGGAATTTGCTAAAAGAGGATGGGATTTGGAAATAATCATTGTTGATGGAAATTCAAGGGACAAAACAAGGGAGATAGCAGAACAGAAAGGAGCAAGGGTAATTATCGAGCCCCGCAAAGGCTATGGAAGGGCTTATAAAACGGGATTGAAAGAAGCGGATGGAGACATAATAATTACGGGAGATGCAGATGGGACATATCCCTTCCATATTGCCCATGAATATGTGGACATGCTTTTGGAACAAAATTTGGATTTTATCACAACTAACAGATTTGCAGGTCTGGATAAAAAAGCAATGACTTTCAAACATTTCTTTGGAAATTTTGTTTTGTCATCTGCTCTACGCTTGTTGTACAGAATAAAAATTAAGGATTCTCAGTCAGGCATGTGGATTTTTAGGAAAGATGCATTAAAAAAATTAAAGCCATTGGAAGATTTCAATGATGGAATGCCTTTCAGCGAAGAATTGAAAATTGAAATGTTTAGTAATAAAAAAATAAAGGCAAAGGAAGTTCCATCTTTTCTTTTTGAAAGGAAAGGAGAAGCAAAAATTGAATCTTTTGCTGATGGATGGAAAAATTTAAAATTTTTGGTAAAAAAGAGGTTTGGTTGAAATGGATTTTTTATTGGGAATATGGATATTTTTGCTTGGCATATTGTTTGGCTTCGTTGGAGGAATCGTGATTGTTTACAGGAAGGCTGCAAAGCCATGGAAGGAAAGAGCTAAGAAAATTGAGGAAAAAAAGAGATCATTGTCCTCAACTTATGGAAAAATTACAGAACAATTTGCTCCTTTTATGGAAGGCTATCCCTTTGATCGTAAAAAATTTCGCTTCATTGGCTCTCCTATTGATGGAATTCAATTTGAAGAGGATGGAATTTATTTCATTGAATTTAAGTCGGCGGGAGGAATGCTTACAGAGCAGCAGAAAAAAATAAAAAAGCTCATTGAGGAAAAAAAGGTAGGATGGTTTGTATTTGAGGTGAAAAATGGGGGTTGATTTAAAACCATTGGTGAAGGCAAGGGTGATTTCCTTACATGACTTAAAAGGAAAAGTTATAGCGATTGATGCCTACAATACCATTCATCAGTTTTTATCTATTATACGTCAGAGAGATGGAACTCCATTAAAAGATGCAGAGGGAAGAGTTACATCTCATCTCGCTGGCTTATTATACAGAACAGCAAATTTGGTTGAGCAAGGAATAAAGCCTGTTTATGTTTTCGACGGCAAACCTCATCCTTTTAAATTAAAAACACTGGAGCAAAGAAGTGTAATAAGAAAGGAAGCAAAAAGAGAATGGGAAGAAGCTTTGGCAATGGGGGACATTGAAAAAGCAAGAAAAAAAGCACAGCAAACATCTTCAATAAGCAAGGAAAGAGTAGAGGAATCAAAAAAATTGTTGGATGCACTGGGCATTCCATATGTGGATGCCCCCGGAGAGGGAGAGGCGCAGGCATCTTTTATGAATGAAAGAGGAGACGTTGATGCTGCATGCTCCCAAGATTTTGATTGCTTGCTCTTTGGCGCTCCAACGCTTGTGAGAAATTTAGCAATAACAGGCAAAAGGAAGCTGCCAGACAAACAGCAATGGATAGATGTTTTTCCAGAGGAGATTTTATTGAGGGATGTGCTGGCTGAGAATGAAATTAGTAGGGAGCAGTTGGTAGAGATAGCTATTCTCATTGGAACAGATTTTAATAGTGGCATAAAAGGAATAGGTCCAAAGAAGGCTTTGCAATTAATAAAAAAACATGGATGCATTGAAAATGCAATCAAAGAAGGAGAGATTGGGGAAATAGAAAATTTAAATGAGTTGAGAAACATTTTTTTGAATCCATCTGTAACTGCCAACTATTCTATTGAATGGAGGAAAGTTGATGAAGATATGGTCATTTCATTTTTATGCGAGGAGCATCAATTCAGCAAGGAAAGAGTGAAGAAAGCAATAGAAAAATTTCATATCTTTGAAAAATCATTTGGGCAAAAAAATTTATTTGAATTTTAATGCAACTTTAATTTAATTTTAAATTAAATTTAAATAGATTATTTATATGTCTCTCTCCATTATCCTAGAGGAGAATTGTATGAATAAGAAAAAAGCGAAAAAATTTTTGTTTGTTGGAGCAATGGTTATGGTTGCAGTAATGGCAATTGCGATTTTAGCAACGAATGCAAACGCACAGGGAAATTGTGAAAGGTTACAATATGGAAATTTCATTCCTTATTATTACTGGAACCAAACACATCATGGTTACGAATATTTTAGCGAGCGTTTTACCATGCCCTTCAATGGTCATCTAACAAAAGCCTATATCACCGTATATGAACAAGGCTCTGTCAATGTTACCGGTGAGGGAATTGATATCATTGTTTGGGATGATAACTCTGGTCTTCCTGGTACAGAACTTGGAAGGGTAAATGTTCCATATGATGAGATAACATGGTTCCCAAGTGAAATGGAAGTTAATCTTGCACCACTTAACCTGTATTTTACCAGCGGGCATGATTTTCATGTGGGGTATACCGCTGTCAATCAAGCAGCAGGCAATGATGTTGCAATCATATCTGATGATGGATCTGGACCCATTCTAAACCGAAGCTCTGGATACTATGGGGTATGGGAGACAATGTACAGTGGCTGGGGAATTGATGTAGACTTTTTGATTGCAGCAGAAGTATGCGGTGAATGTATAATTTATGTTCCGGAGAACTACTCCACCATCCAGCAGGCTGTAGATAATGCATCGGATGGGTGTACAATAATTGTTGGAGACGGCATCTATAGAGAAAATGTTGTTATAAACAAGAATATAACTCTGACAGTTGGTTCATCGCCAATCATTGATGGAATGGGCGGAATAGGAATATGGATTCAAGCCAATAATACATTAATAGAAAATATGACAATAACCAATTGCTCAACAGGAATATACGTACACAATGACTCATTTACAATACATGGTGTTAACTTATTCAACAATACAATATGTAATGCAACTGGAAACAATGCTTATGGAATATATTTATTGAATGCAACTGACAGCATGATTATAAATAACCATATCCACAATTATACGCTTGTAACTGGAACGGCTTATGGCATCTATATGGAAAATTCAAATCATACAGAATTTATCAATCTTACTATGCATAAACTCAATATGGCTGTTCAAATTGACTATGGAATATATCTTAACAATTCAAACTGGAATAACTTCAGCAATGTTGTTATATATGATCTAAATGG